>NZ_DBHIRJ010000007.1:0-150668 GCF_057275535.1 Abiotrophia sp. | reverse complement strand
GCTTGTTTTTTACCCAGCTTGTCTGCTGCCGAATTGTTGGTTGTTCATCAAGTTTACCTCGATGACCCTCACATTCTTGGTGTGTCTTTGTTTAGTTTTCAATGTGCTTGTTGTCTCCACGTGACAACTTCTATATATTAGCACGAATCCTTCTTTTCGTCAATACTTTCCCTACATTTTTTTCGCCTTTTATTAACTTTTTCTCCACCTACTATATCTAGTAGTTTTAATTTTTAGTCTTCCCTAAATATAGTGCTGTAATTCTTTTTTCTTAACCACTTTGCCTTTGGCTCCATATGGCTATTCTCTTTATTTTATTGTTTAAGCCACTGTGTCGTTACCACAATATATTGCCTATTCAATATATTAAAGGGGAAGCCCTGCAGCTTCCCCTTCAAAATTAATTGAATAGTCTGGTAAAGAACTGCCGAATTCCTTCTGCTAGGCCACTGAAGAAACGGCCAAGCCCTCGCCAGAATTTCGCCATGACACCTGCTTCCTTAATGTCATGGCTGAGCTTAACACTGACACGATTGGTCTTACTTGTAGGAAGGAACTGCATTGCATGGTGCTTAATCGAAGCCTGCACCTGCCCGATTGACTGACCTCCTGCTTGCGGCGCCTGAATATTCCACCCGTTGTCAATGGCTGTCACCAGGTTAGAATCTGGCTCAAAGAGATAATCAATGCGAGGCGTGGTATCAACGATAGGAATCGCAAGGTCTAAGTTTTCGCCATAATAGGCCTTCACTTGTTCAGGTTCACCATCGAGTGCTAGCAATTGAGTAAGTTGCGTGACCGAATCTCCTGTAGAGATAAGGCGTTTAAGCTGATAGGTCCCATATACATAATCTAACAGTTTCTTACTATCATGATAGCTTTGAGCTGACTCGCTATTTCCTAATGTGAGGACAATAACGCGAAAATTATTGCGCGCCATGGTCTGGACCGTTCCATAGCCATCATGAACTGTCGCGGCACTTAGTAGCCCATCAACTTGGTCATATTCATAGGCTTGGCCGGCTAACATTTGGTTGCTGTTATGCATCTCGAACTGATCATCAGTTCCTTGACGGAAGAGCTTAGCATCTATTTTAGTATTGTCTAACAGTTCAGGATGGCGACTGACTAATTGGTAGCTTATAGCTGCTAGAATGATAGCATTGAGCTTATTCTGCTGCTTGCTTGCCACACCTTCTTCTTGTTCTACAAGGCCCGTTAGATTAACAAGCTCAGGAACTAGGGCCTGCCACTCTGCTCGGTCAACCTCATCAATCTTATCTGAATCCGCTAATATGGATTGAACCTTGGCTTGCATTAAGTCTTGGAAAGCTTCTTTGCTTCCGGCTGTATATTCGGCTAGGGCTAGGAGAGCCCCGTTAGCAGAGCCAATTTCCACCGCCTCTAAAAGTTCGGCGACAGAGTAATCCAAGTCTTGTCGTAAGGGTACATTGGACAATTCATAATTCTGACTCAGGGCATAAGCCTCATCAGATAGGGTCACACGATCATCTAAATGAATGCTCTCTTGGTCTAGCGCATCATAGATGATCAGCAAACTAAGTAGCTTGGTCAAATTTCCTACTTCTAATAGTGCCATTGGATTCTTCTGATATAAAATTTGCCCACTAGCCGCATCTACCGCAATCGCAGACTGAGCGTTGAGATTCGGCTCTGTTCCAACTGCTTGAATAGCAGTTGTGGCTAAAGCCTGTAGCCCTAGCCATAGACCTAAAAAGGCTAGGAAGAAATTACGTTTTTTCATAGTACACCTTATTGTTGGGGGGATTTTTGGGGGATTTCAATAGTAAAAATTGTTTCTTTCCCTTCTACCGTGGCATAAACACGGCCATGGTGAAGTTCGACGATATTACGGACGATTGCTAATCCTAAGCCTGTTCCAGGTTGGTTAGCGCTACGTGACTGATCCGCCCGATAGCTTCTTTGAAAAATATCTTCTAGTTCAGTCTTATCAAGCGCTTGTCCGTCGTTTTTAACTTTAAAATAAATGTAGTCTTGCTCTTGATAGGCTAATAACTCAATATAATGTGCGCCAGCACCATATTTAAGCGCGTTGGATAAAAGGTTATGGAAAACTCGCGCCATTTTATCGACATCAAAGCTAGCAAGCAAGTTCTGCGGCCGGATATCCAAGCGTAGTTCAATGGCTTTTTCTCTGGCATTGAGTTCGAAGTCAGCCACTAACTGCTCCATAAAACGTAGCACCTGAACCTGAACTGGTCTGATTTCCGTTGTCGTCTGACGAGTAGCTGTATAAGTAAAGAGATCCTGAACCAAGCTCTGCATCTGTTGGGCCTTCCGATAGGCAACGTGGGCATAACGGGCTAGTTCTTCCTGACTATGATATTGTTGGTTCTCAATCAAACCTAGGTAACCTATGACAGAAGTCAAAGGCGTACGGATATCATGCCCAATATTAGTAATGAGCTCATCCTTGGACTTTTCAATCTTCCGTTCTTCTTCAATAGCCTTAACCGTGCTATCTACCAAATGATTGATTGAACTGACAACTTCATCCATCTCACCTAAGTCAGTCTGAGGAATACGAATCTCATAATGCCCCTGAGCGATGTACTTAAGATAGTCCAGAATATGGGCTAACTTCATTTGATTAATGCGTCGCTTAACTCGCCAATTGGTGACAATCACCGCAACCACACAGGAGGCAAGAGAAAAAATATAGACGGAGACAATAATTTGCTGGCGTGTTAAGCCTAGCATATGGCGTAGCGTGGTATCTAGGCCAAAGAAGTTTAATTTATAATCAATGGCTTGGCGATAGATCAAGAGAGCGCTGAGATAGAGTAAGAAGATTAAACTCATGGTAATAATGGCCTCTACGATGAGTTCGCTCCGCTCGCTTCTCGTCAAGCGCATGCTTAGTTGTTGAGGCGATTTTTTATCCTTATCCTTCAATCTTATAACCTACTCCCCATACGGTTTGAATGACACGTTCACCTTCTGTGGCCGCTTCAATCTTATCCCGCAAATGGCTGACATGGACCATAACCGTCTTTGCTGACACAATACTTTCTTGGTTCCAAACGGCTTCAAATATTTCTTCAGCACTAAAGACTTGGTTGGGATGGCTAGCCAAAAGATAGAGAATGCCAAATTCTAAAGCCGTCAGCTGAATGTCCTTATCCGTTAAGGTCTTTACTTCGTGAGAAGCGCGTCGAATAATTAAAGGGCCAATCTCAATCACATCTGGCTCGGCCGCTTCCTTCTGGTAAGTGGACTGGCGACGCAAGATGGATTTGACCCGCGCAATAATTTCTAATGGGTTGAATGGCTTGGTGACATAGTCATCAGCCCCACTGGTCAGTCCTTGAATCTTGTCTTGATCTGAACTTTTGGCGCTCAACATTAAGACAGGCGTCTCATAATTTGCGGCACGTAACTTATCTAGGACCTGCATACCATCGACTTTTGGCATCATAATGTCTAGGATGATTAAGCCGATTTCATGGTCCACATCATTTTTTATGTAACTGAGGGCTTGATGGCCGTTGTAGGCCTTAATCACGTCGTAACCTTCATTATGAAGATAAATATTGAGTAATTCGACAATTTCGCGATCGTCATCTGCTACCAAAATTCGCATCTTGCTGTCCTCACTTTCTTATCAAGTCTCCTTCATTATACATCAATCCAGATGCCTTGTGTCTTAAGTTTTATTAAAAGTTATAGACAAAGAAAAGATGCCCCTAGGGGCATCTCATTTAAAAGCTTTAGCTGCGTGAGTAGTTAGGTGATTCTTTGGTGATTTGAACGTCGTGTGGGTGAGACTCAATCAAACCTGCACCACTCATGCGGATAAATTGCGCGTCTTCACGTAGGGCTTGGAGATTTGGTGTTCCACAATAGCCCATACCTGAGCGAAGGCCTCCAATCATTTGGAAAACAATATCTGCTACGCTTCCCTTGTAGGCAACGCGACCTTCAATCCCTTCAGGTACACGTTTGTTGGCTTCGTTAGTTGCTTGGAAGTAACGGTCACTTGACCCCTTTTCCATAGAAGCCAAGCTCCCCATACCACGATAAACCTTGAATCGACGGCCTTGGTAGATTTCGAATTCGCCTGGTGACTCGTCCGTACCAGCCAACATGCTCCCTAGCATGACCGCATGGCCGCCAGCGGCAAGGGCTTTAACGATATCCCCTGAATACTTAATCCCACCATCCGCAATAATGGCTTTGCCGTATTCTTTGGCAGCTGTCGCACAGTCATAGATAGCAGTTAACTGAGGTACACCAACACCGGCTACAACCCGGGTGGTACAGATAGAACCTGGTCCAATCCCGACTTTAACGACATCTACCCCTACTTCAAAGAGGTCACGAGTGGCTTGAGCAGTTGCCACGTTACCAGCAATGATGGTGACATCTGGGAAGGTCTCACGAATTTCCTTAATCTTACGGATAACCCCAGCACTGTGGCCATGGGCAGTATCGATGACCAAAGCGTCCACTTGTTCAGCAATTAGGGCACTTGCACGATCGAAAGTATCACTGGTAATCCCTACAGCCGCTGCAACTAAAAGGCGACCGTGTTGATCCTTGGCAGAGTTAGGGAATTGAATGACTTTCTCAATATCTTTAATGGTGATTAAGCCTGATAGACGACCAGACTCATCAACGATTGGCAATTTTTCAATCCGGTGTTGATGAAGAATCTTTTCTGCCTCTTCTAGGGTCGTCCCAACCGGAGCGGTTACCAATTTTTCATGCGTCATGTATTCCACAATCTTATGGCTATAATCTGGAATGAAACGGAGGTCACGGTTGGTAATAATCCCGACTAACTTACGGCTTTCAAGGCTCTCTACAATCGGTACCCCACTAATCCGATAACGGCTCATTAATTCTTCCGCATCCTCAATCGTATTGTCAGGTGTTAAATAGAAAGGATCGATGATGACGCCATTTTCTGAACGTTTTACCTTACGAACTTCTTCAGCCTGTTCTTGAATGGACATGTTTTTATGGATGACACCCAGTCCACCTTGGCGGGCCATAGCGATTGCCATGGTCGAATCCGTCACAGTATCCATACTGGCACTAATAATAGGAATATTCAATTTTAGATTAGGCGCTAACTCAACTCTTAAATCCACATCATTTGGTAATACCTCGCTGCGCGCTGGCACCAGCAAGACATCGTCAAATGTGTATCCTTCACGTACAAATTTTGTTTCCCAACCTGACATTCTATTTCCTCCTTTTACTTCTCGGCAACAGTTATTTTTAATAAAATACCACTTTCGCCCCTTAGGAGCAAGCCTAAAGGCTCATTCTTTTTAAATTCTAATCTTGTTGCTTTACTTTAATCTCCTAGATCTTGCATACTAAAAAACCGACTCAGTTTGGGACTGAATCGGTCTTTCAATTTTGTTAGAAAAGGCCACCCTTAATATTCCACCGCTTTTTGAGATAGAAGCGCAAGAGGAAGGTTAAGCCCCCTATAATGAAGTAGATATCATATGGAAAGACTGGGTTAATAGCCGTTGGGAAGATGACGCTCGAGATGCTGACAGCAACAATCCACCCTAGCATGGCCAGAGAAGACACAGAGAAGTATTTAAAGTAGCCACGCTTGCCTTTAGGCGCATCCATGTCTGGTAGTACCTTGGACACAATCAGCATAGCAATCCCTGCAACTAAGTAGTTAACAATTAAGGTGATTAAGCCCATATTGTTAATGGTTGCTTCACTATTTTGCCCTTGTCTCATAAGTGAGAAGCCCGTAATCAAAGTAAAGACAGATCCCAACAACAAACCACCATCGAGGGCAATCTTCCAATCGGCCGAGCGCTCGCCTTCGTCATCACTAGGAAACTGTTGTTCTAAGATGACAGCCGTACATTCAGTCGGCGTGCCGTATAATTGACGGGCAGTCTGACCTGTCTGTTGGCCTTCTTCCAAGGTTTCGCACATTTCTTGGTAGATTTGTTGACGAATGGATTCGGTTAGATTAGCCGCTGCTAAGTTTCTGTCTAGGGTCAACATGTATTGTTGATTGCGTTTGGTTAAACGGCCAAAAATTTCTGACTCTGTTAAGCTGGCAGAAGCCTCCTCAACTGCAACTTCTGCTTCCGTCTCTACTTGCTCTGTTTGTTTAATTTCTTCAGTCATGATTCTTCCTCCTATAGGCTATACATTAAAGCGGAACAGCATAATGTCGCCATCTTGTACGACGTATTCTTTACCTTCTGACCGTACACGACCGGCCTCTTTGGCAGCTTGCATACTTTGGTAAGTGACTAAATCTTGATAAGAGACTGTCTCAGCTCGAATGAAGCCACGTTCAAAGTCAGAGTGAATAATCCCAGCAGCTTGTGGTGCTTTCATACCCTGTTTGAAGGTCCAGGCCCGAACTTCTTGTTCCCCAGCCGTAAAGTAAGTGGCTAGTCCTAAGAGGCTATAGACATGTTGGATAAGACGGTCCAAACCTGATTCTTGCAAACCAAAGTCTTCTAAGAAGACAGCTTTTTCTTCATCATCCAATTCAGCAATTTCTTCTTCCAGACGCGCACAAATAGGCACGACATCTGCACCTTGGCTAGCTGCTAATTCACGAACCTGAGCCAAATAAGGATTATCAGACGGGTCCACCACCTCATCTTCACCAATATTGGCAACGTAAAGCATCTTTTTACGCGTCAAAAGGAAGAGGTTACGGACATAAGGTAGTTGCTCATCGTAGAAGTCAACAGAGTTAGCCAGTTGATTGTCTTCTAGCGCAGCTTTTAACTTTTCTAGAACCTCTAATTCCGCTACTGCATCCTTATCTTTAGATTTAGCTAGTTTGGCTACACGTCCAATACGCTTATCGATGGTTTCCAAATCGGCCAGAATCAATTCTAGGTTAATAGTCTCAATATCTGAAAGTGGATCTACCTTGCCTGAAACATGCGTAATATTGCCATCGGCAAAACAACGGACCACGTGACAAATGGCGTCAACTTGGCGAATATGGCTTAAGAACTTGTTACCCAGCCCCTCACCACGGCTTGCGCCTTTTACAATCCCGGCAATATCGGTAAATTCGATTGCGGTTGGTACCGTCTTTTTAGGTTTAACTAGTTTGGTAATTTCAATCAGACGTTGATCAGGAACTTCAACAATTCCGACGTTTGGATCGATGGTAGCGAAGGGATAGTTAGCCGCTTCGACACCTGCTTTTGTAATTGCATTGAATAGGGTAGATTTTCCAACGTTAGGAAGACCTACAATACCGGCTGTTAATGCCAATGTCATTCACTCTTTCTTTAGCTAGATTTTTCGGGCGCTTTTTCTTTAATTTTCTTAAGTCGTTTTTCAAAGTCACGCCGGGTTAAGGTCACAATATGTCCGCAGTGACAGCATTTGATTCGGATGTCCATGCCCATACGGATAATTTGCCAACGGTTGGTTTGGCAGGCGTGGGGCTTTTTCATCTCGATAATGTCATGAAGATCATAATCTTTTTGCATATGGTTTCCTCCTAGGCTTGAATTTGTAGCAAATCTAGGATACGCATGAGGTCAGATTCATCCATATATTCAATCTCAATCTTACCCTTGTCACCCCGCTGTTGAATCAAGGCCATGGTGCCGAAGCGTTCTTGCAGTTTTTGCTCGCAAGCTAAGATATAAGATGGCTTTTTGTCTGCTTTCTTGGTCTTTTTGATTTGTTTGGCTTGGGACTTCTCATTGAGTTGTTGTACCAAGTCTTCTAACTGACGAACTGTCAGTTGTTCTTTGATGACACGTTGCGCTAGAGTCACCAACTGCTTCTTATCCTTAAGTGACAGAAGGGTTCTGGCTTGACCCATAGATAGTGCTTCTTTTTGAACCAATTTCTTCACTTCATCTGGTAAAGTTAAGAGGCGTAGATAATTGGCAATATAAGGCCGGCTCTTACCCATACGTTCAGCCACTTCTGCCTGGGTAAGATTCAACTTATTCATGAGCATGTCGTAGGCTTCCGCCTCTTCCAGTGGACTCAAATCTTCCCGTTGCAAGTTTTCCAGGACGGCAATCTCAATCATTACCCGCTCATCAAGTTGACGGACAATGGCCGGGATGGTGGTGAGCCCTGCTAGACGACTAGCTCTAACCCGACGTTCGCCGGCTACTAGTTCATAGCCTTTGATGGCTGACTTACGGACGATGATAGGTTGGAAGACGCCATTATTCCGAATGGAGTCAGCCAATTCATTCAGGGCCTCTTCATTAAAATGCTTACGTGGCTGATGAGGGTTAGGACGAATAGCCTCTAAGCTGATTTCCTCAACTTGTTCGAACTCAGATGGAGTTTCTTCTAAAGGGGTAAATAAGGCATCCATGCCCCGACCCAAACCACTTCGTTTTTGCTTAGGTTTTGGTTTATTAGCCATTTGCAGCCACCTCCTTGGCTAAGTCCATATACATCTCTGCCCCACGAGATTTTGGATCATAGTCAATGACTGACTGACCATAGGATGGTGCTTCAGAGAGCCGGACATTACGCGTAATAATAGTCCGATAGACTTTTTCTTGGAAATATTTACGCACTTCTTCAACCACTTCATAACCCAAATTGGTTCGAGCATCCAACATGGTCAAGAGTACACCTTCAATTCGGAAGTTCTTATTATAGGTACGTTGAACCAAGCGAATAGTGTTCAATAGCTGGCTCAAACCTTCTAAGGCATAGTATTCACACTGTACTGGAATCAAGATGGTATCACTTGCTGTAAAAGCATTGAGCGATAACTGGCCTAATGATGGTGGACAGTCTACTAAAATATAATCGTAGTCAGCCTTGATAGGTTCAATAGCCTGTTTGAGCCTTGATTCGCGGTAGTCTGCTGTTGCAAGTTCAATCTCTGCACCTGCTAATTGGAGGGTAGACGGTAAAATCCAGAGATTCTCACGAGAAGTTGGCAAGATAGCTCCCGCAGCTTCAATTTGATCAACTAGGACTTCGTAGACACTTTGCTTAACATCAGCCCGTTCAATCCCCAAACCACTGGTTGCATTCCCCTGCGAGTCCATATCAATAATCAGGACTTTCTTTCCTTGAAAAGCCAAGGCAGCACCCAAGTTGACGGTAGTCGTTGTTTTACCAACGCCACCCTTCTGATTTCCGATTGCAATCATTCTTCCCATAGCTTACCTCCTAGGCTTTTATTGGATTTTTGGCAGGTTTACCTGCCTTGCGTGGATACTTATTAGGCGTCTCTTTTGTTTTTTGAATCAGAATATAACGACGGTCTGCTGACTCAACTGGCAACTGGTCTTCCGTTACCTTGATTAGCTTGGCACCTAGAACACGAATGGCTGCTCCTGCTTCTTCCAGCTCCTGGTCTGACTTCTGTGCTTTCAATGCCAAAAACTGACCTCCAATCTTAACTAAAGGAAGGCAGTATTCTGCTAGAACATTAAGGCTTGCGACCGCCCGAGCTGTTACTAAGTCAAACTGACCTCGATAGGCAGGGTTCTGCCCTAGGTCTTCCGCACGCCCATGGACACAAGTTACCCCTTCTAGGTCAAGTTCCTGAGCCAGATGATCAATAAAAGTCAGACGCTTCTGGAGTGAGTCGACGATAGTCACTTGCAGTTCCGGATGAGCGATTTTTAATGGGATACTTGGAAATCCTGCACCTGCCCCAACATCACAGAGTTGGAGGGCATAATTATCCAAGGGCATATTCCATAGAACCATTAAGCAGTCGTAAAAATGTTTCAGGTAGACTTCCTCACGTTGGGTGATGGCCGTCAAGTTCATCTTCTCATTCCACTCAACCAAGAGTTGATAATAGCGCTCAAATTGGGCGATTTGCTGGTCATTCAGCACTAGTCCATGGGCGGCGCATTGGGCAATAAATGTCTCTGGATTCATGGATAGAGAGCCTTCTTTCTTGTGAATTATCCGTGAAACAAAAAAGTTTCACAACCACTATTAACTTTACCTCATATACAGAAAAATAGCAACTGATAGATGCTATTTTTCGACTCTGATGCCTTCGAATGTTTCACGTGAAACAAAAAAGAGACTGGCTTGCGCAGTCTCTTTAGAGATATAGATTAAGCTTCTACAACATGGACATTAAGCTTAGCAGTTACCTCATGGTGTAGCTTAGCTTCTACGTGATGGTAACCTAAGGAAGCCAAGTTCTGCTCTAGTTGGATTTTACGTTTATCGATGCTGAGGTCATATTGCTTCTTCAGTTCTTCAGCGATTTGCTTAGATGGGATGGTCCCAAAAAGTCTACCATCAGCCCCTGATTTAGCTTTAATTACAATGACAGTCTTTTCGTCTTCCAACTTTTCTTTAAGTACTTTAGCTTGGGCTAATTCCTCAGCTTCTAAACGTGCCTTAGCTTTATTTTCGGCATTTAATTGATTAACTGCGGCATTATCTGCTAATTTAGCCAATCCATTCTTGATTAAAAAGTTACGCCCATAACCTTCCGATACTTCAATCAATTGACCTTTTTTTCCTTGTTTTTTGACGTCTTGTAGTAAGATTACTTTCATTGACTTTCCTCCTTATTTCGTTGAATAATCTCCAGTAAGTCTTGGTAGACTTGCTCAAGACTTGAATCTTTAATTTGAGTAGCTGCAGTCGTCAAATGACCACCTCCACCCATTTCTTCCATCAAAGTCTGGACATTAAGCCCACCCATGGAACGGGCACTAATCCCGATTGTTTGATCAGGGCGCTCAAATATAACAAAAGAAGCTTCTACTTTTTTAAGTGTCAGCATGACATCCGCTGCTTGAGAGGCTGTCACATTGTCATAAACTTTTCCCTCTTGAGCCTTAGCTACAATAATATCTTCGCCGATATAATGTGCTTGAGCTATAATCTCGTTACGCTCTAACAATCGCTTAAGATCTTCCTTAAGTAGCTGCTGAATTAAGTGTTCATTAGCACCACGAAACTTAAGATAACTTGCTGCATCAAAAGTTCTCGACCCTGTTCGACTGGCAAAGTTATTAGTGTCCACAATAATACCAGCTAAGAGAGCTGTTGCCTCTGTTTTGTTCAGTGTTTCGTGACTGTTACGCATATAGATGAAGAATTCCGTAACTAATTCTGACGTTGATGAGGCATAAGGCTCAATGAAGGTTAGGACTGGTTTAGCAGGGAAATCTTCACTTCGGCGGTGATGATCAATGATGACCACCTCATGCTCATTCACTAATGGGCCAGCAGAAGATAAGCTAGGTCTGTGGTGATCTACCATGACAACGAGAGTACGATTATCAACAATCTCTTGAGCTTCCTCTAAGCTAATGAATAGATTGGAGGCCTCATTCTTGATTGCAGGAAATTCAAGAAGCTGAGCCACATCATCAGATAACTCCTGACGATCAAGGATAATTCTAGCAAATTTACCCTGTTGGCTTACAATTTTATGAATTCCTAAGGCTGACGCAACAGCATCCATATCAGGATATTTATGGCCCGCAATAATCACACGGTTGGCTTGTTCGACAGAGGTCAGCAAGGCCTGATAAACCAATTTAGAACGTGTGATTGAGCGTTTTTGGTTAACGTTCAACTTACCACCATAGAAACGGGCTTGACCGTTGTGTGAGCGAACTACAGTCTGATCACCCCCACGCGCTAAAGCTAACTCTACATTAAGTTGAGCTTGATTGGCTAGTTCATCAAGCCCATAATAGGTGTCCTCTGAGTATGCAAACCCTACACTTATCGATACAGGGATTGATTGTTTAGCTTCTGTTTCTTTTATGCTTTCTAGCGTTTTGAATTTATCCTTCTCCAACACATCTAGGGCTGCTTGATTAGCTAATACTAAAAATCGATCATCTTCTAAACGTTTGAGATAAAGGTTGAATTGATTAGCCCATTCTCGCAAACCATTTAATAGTTTAGCATCAAAGAGCGAAGTCTCACTGTCATCCATTGACTGTACTAATTCATCGTATTCGTCAATGAGCAAGTAGCCAAAGACTATACGATCATACGCTCTTTGAGCTACCATCTCATGTTCAGGCGTTTGATCAATAAAGTAAATCGCCTGATAGGACGGCTGATGTAGATAACGGTAATACTTTTGATTTATCTCAATAGTTTGCCATTGTTTTTCTGGATTTTCTTGGTTTATAATTTCTCCTAAACCTAGATGTAACTTAGCAAGTGGCTGTCCCAGAAGTTGTAGATTCCCATAATGATGCTGAAACTCTGGGTTAACCCAGGCTACCTCGTGCTTATTATTGTAGATAAGCACCGCAATAGGAGCACGATACAAGGCATCTTCTTGTGCTAAGTGCAAGGTTGGTGCCACACTAGAGTACTGTTGCTCTAAATATCGCATGTAACCTTCAAAATGATTAAATCCAATCAGTATGAATAAGAACATTAACACTAGCATTAGAAGTGCTATCCAGGGCATATAAGCAAGGGTTGCTAGAATAATAGAGAGATAAAAGACGGTAAAAAACAATACTGGCCACTTCATTGAAGAACGGTCCAACAGTTTTATAAACTGCCTTATTCTATCTTTTTTCACTGTCCACCTCCTAGTAGTTTTATTCTCTTCTATTTTACCACATTTATTCTAGTTTCTCTAGTTGACGAGGAATGTTTCACGTGAAACAAAAAAGACTAGAGCCGAGGCTCTAGTCAGTAAATTCTTAGTCTTGTACAGTAAATGGTAAAAGACCCATAATCCGTGCACGTTTAATAGCAACGGTTAAAGCACGTTGGTGCTTCGCGCAAGTCCCAGTTACACGACGTGGTAAGATTTTCCCTTTTTCAGAAATGAAACGTTTGAGTAAATCTACGTCTTTGTAGTCAGGATGATCGATATGGTTTGCGCAGAAGAAACATACTTTTCTACGACGGCGACGGCCGCCACGGCGTTGTTGTTGTTCAGCCATATGTCATACTCCTTCTTAATTCTTAGAATGGTAAATCATCTTCAGAAATATCAATTGGGTGACCTTCATCCATGAATGGAGAAGTACTTGATGAAGAAAATGATTGATTATAGTTATTTTGATTCATTTGTGGCTGTGATTGGTATCCGCCTCCACCACCTGCACCATAAGCACCTGCTTGATGATCAGTATTTGGACTAGAGACAGGGCGTTGTTCAGTTACAGAACGAGATTCTAGCAAGTCAAAGTTGTTAACAACCACTTCGGTTACATATACTCGTTGACCTTGTTGGTTATCGTATGAACGTGTTTGAAGACGTCCATCAATAGCAATCAAGGAACCTTTACGCGTAAAGTTAGCTAAGTTTTCAGCTGCCTTCCGCCAAATCACACACGAAATGAAGTCCGCTTCACGTTCACCTTGTTGGTTAGTAAAATTACGGTTAACCGCAATGGTAAAAGAACCGACTGCAGTGCCAGATGAGGTAAAACGTAATTCAACATCACGGGTTAAACGTCCGACTAATTGTACAGTATTCATGTTGGTTCCTCCCTCAAGATGTTTCACGTGAAACAATTAAGCTTCGACTTTGACGATCATGTGACGTAAGATGTCACGGTTGATTTTCGCAAGACGGTCGAATTCGTTAATGCCTTGTGCGTTTTCAGCGACAACATTCACGATATGGTAAATACCTTCTTTGTAGTCGTTGATTTCGTAAGCAAAACGTTTTTTCGCCCAGTCTTTCGATTCAACAACTTCAGTATCGTTCTCAGTTAAGATTGAATCGAAACGCTCGACCAATTCTTTCTTAGCATCATCTGTTAAATCAGGACGGATGATGTACAAGATTTCGTATTTAGTTGCTTGACTCATTGACTGCACCTCCTTTTGGACTATTGGCTCATAAAGAGCAAGGAGAGTATGGAAATAGTCACATACTCACATCTATTAATTATACGCGAGCAGAGCAATAATTGCAAGCTATAATCAGAAGAATCTCCCATAAGTCTATTAACAAAAATATCCCCCAAAAAGGGGGATAGACTTACTTAGCATTCCTGACGACACAACTTATAACAAAAGTTTCCAATGATGGCCATGGCGATGGCACACTGCAAGTATGGATTTCCTAAAATGGAGAACCAAAGGCTGTTGCTTGATCCTATCGTGACTTCTATCAAAAGGCTTAAGAGAAGGACAACAAGTAAAACCATATTGATTAGCCGATTAGGACGAGTACATGACATAAGAGTTTCCTCCTATTCTTTTTCTAATCCATTGTGACGATAGAGTAGAACGAAAACCAAACTAAGACCTAATAACCAAGCTAAAGCTACTAAGACTTCTCGCAGAGGCAAGCTAGCATCAGCAAAGTTACGCGCCCAACTGAAGAAGAAGTTAGTGTATAGATAGGGCGCAACCTTAGCCAAAGGTTCACTAAACATGGAATAGAAAGGAACTAAGATTAAAATCATCAAAGGGAAAATACTGTAGGCTGTAGCCTCAGATGAATTTTTAGCAAAAATTCCTGAAATAAAGCCAATAATAGATCCAGAAACAATGGTTGATAGGCTGACAATCCCATACTTAAGAAGAGATAAATCAGTAAAGCTCATACCTGATAAAGGAATCAAGAGGTAGCTGAGTAACATTAAGAGAACAACCGTTGGCAGTAGGGTAGCAATGAGAAATTCTAAGCTGGTTACCGTTGAAGTCATCAAGACCCGCAAGGTTTTCTTTTCCTTTTCCTCAACTAAGCTCATCATGCCAGTCATGGCACTTCCCATCCCTGCGATAAAGATGAAACCCATGGAAATAATCATGATACTGCGAACATTTCCTTGAGCAAATTCATCCGTTCGAGGCAAGATAAAATTCATAGCAACCGGCATAATCATACCCATTAACAAAATCGGTAAAATCTGCATATTAACAACGATTTGGTAAATTTTGAATTTTGAAATAGTCCAGATTTTGTGTAAGTTCATCATAGTAATTCTCTCCCTGTCTTTGCAATAAATACTTCTTCTAAAGTTGGTTCGTTGGAATGGATGGTTTCGACCAAGTCTTGACTTAACCATTCATTCAGTTGGGCAATCCCTGCTGGGTCTTGATTAATGACTACCTGACTCTTGTCTTTTAAGCCTACTTCTAACTTGCGTTCTCGCTTAAAGTTTAAGCAGGTATTTCTTGGCGTATCGAGCGAGACAATCTTCCCATCATTGAGGAGAGCCACTCGATCACAGAGTTTAGTCGCTTCTTCCATATTATGTGTTGTTAGGAAGATGGTGGTTCCTTCAGCCTGTACCTCCTTCAGCAACTTATGAATGGCTTGAGCAGTTGCTGGATCCAAACCGGAAGTTGGTTCATCTAGGAAGAGAACCTTAGGTGAATGGAGAAGGGCACGGGCCAATACCAGACGCTGACGCATCCCTTTCGATAAACGGCGGGCAAGTTTCTTCTTATCTTGAGCCAATCCAACGCGTTCAAGTAAGAAATCAATCCGCTTCTTATCAACCTTAAGTAGATCGGCGAAAAACTTCATATTATGATAGACAGAAACATTTTCGTAGAGACCTGAGTTATCCGTGACGATTCCGACTTCCTGATAGATATCTTGGGTCAGAGCATCAGTTGCTATTCCTAATAATTTAGTTTCACCTGAACTAGCTAGTAGTTGACCAGTTAAGATTTTAATAGTGGTGGTTTTACCTGCACCTGATGGTCCTAAAAATCCAAAAATTTCTCCAGATTCAACTGAAAAATCTAAATGATTGAGCGCGGTTTGATTTTTAAATTGTTTGACGAGGTCGCGCACCTCGATAACAGATGTGTGTGACATGTGACTTCCTCCTTCTGGTATTTGCTTTGATGACTATAGTCTACACCGACTTTTGACTTTTGACGTAAAAAATCGCCCAATTGTACGGCCAAAAAGTCAAAAAGAGGCCCACTCGGCCCAAGTGTGGAAAAAATGGGCTGAGTGGTACCTCAGAAATGGCTATAATTCAATTAATTGTCGCAAAGAGTCCAATCGACTGCGCGACAGAGGCAAGAGCGTTTCTTTAGGTTTCTTGAGAATCAGGGTATAAGAATTCTTAGAATAAGAGACCAATTCGTTAATTCGCTGGAGGTTAACCAGATAAGATCGATGACAACGGAAGAAGCCGAAGTGCTTCAACTTATCTTCTAAGTCAGACAAAGTCATGGTAGTCGGATAAGAATCGCCATTAACTTGAACGGTCGATACACTATTAATGCTTTCAATATAATCTATTTCATTTGGATTAAAGTAAACAGTCTTATCACTGAGTTTGCAGGCAACTTTAAAGACGCGGTTGAGTTCAGTAGCGGTTAATTCATCTGCTTCCTTACCTTCTGAATCCGATTCTTCCTCTGAGACATCTACCAATTCTAATCCCTCATGAACCTGGTAACGATAGGTCACGATATTAAGGAGAACTAATTCTTCTAACGAGGTAGCCGTAATCAAGAGGGTTAGGGGGAGAGACTTGATATAATCCAAAGCCTTAAGATAGAGACCTACACCGTCATGACTTAATAGCGAAATGGGACTTTCTAGGTAGAGCAAATCTGGTTGCTTAAGAGTAGCTCGTAGCAACTGCAAGCGATGACGCTGATCAGACGTCAAATCCTTGATACGATAATTTACTAAATCCGATAAGGCGAAGGCCTCATAGAGCTCTGACAAATTACCAGCATAACCAGTCAGACGACTAAAAAGGGTAATAGCGACTTTGACTGTCTGACCTTCATAGACTCCGTCATCTAAGCGGCAACTTGCCATCGTCTTAAAACTACGGCTAATTTGACCGCTCGTTGGTCGCTCACGCTCCACCAAAAGTTCGTAGAAGATTTGCCGTTCATCTTGCGTGAATTTGATTCCTAGATGCTGCCTTGCTTCAATACTAAAATTCAAATCCTTGAGTAACATGCCATTCTGCGATTGCTTCATTACATCCTGCCATTCACATAACTTCATGGGCTCATCCTCCCTTTATTTTATAGATAGAGTCGATTCCGTCTTTGTCGATAACAAATAGTCAAAGCAATCAGACTAGCTAGTAGCCACAGGCCATAAATCAAGAAGTCTATCCCTAGATTGCCATAATCTAAATGAAGTAACCAGGCATTGGCACGTCCAGTATAAAAATAAGGCATCAATCCTGCTAAATGGTCATTCATTCTACTAAATAGAGGAATAAAGGCTATGGCTAACATGGGGACTATACTTGCAGCATTTGCTGTTGCAGACCTGTCAAATATTAAACCAAAAATCAATCCTAAGATGCTAGAAATTAGAAAGCACATACCAAAATGGAAAATCATCCCAAAAATAGAGCCTAAATACTGATAATCTAAGTTCAATAAGGCAAAGCTTATCATTACTGTCACCCACATAGTAATCTGTGTCATAATTACTAGGGACAGTAAATAAACCCAAGGCCTAACATGACTATCTAATAAAATACGTAAAGTTTTATGCTCCTTATCCTCAGTTAAATTCAACATAGCAAGCGTAATAGGAGACACGCTACCTAAAAAGGAAAAAAACATAATCATAACAAAGCCTTGTCGTTCTATAGAACTCACATCGTTTGGAAGAATAAAATTCATTATTACTGGATATAAAATCGTTATATATATCATAGGTGATATTTTGACAGACGCAAAACTCTGCTTAAATTTTACTCCAACCAGAGTCCAGACTTGTTGCCAAGTTTTCATGGGATAATCCCCCTCTCTCAAAACCTTTCTCTAAGTCTTAATCTTATCCCTTCTTAACTATCATGTCAAATTATGCTAAGACAACAAAAGAAGTTGGCTCCCAATAAAGGGACCCAACTTCGTGATTGAACTTCTTATTCTTCTTCAGAATCCGAGTCATCCTTGGCTTCTTCGGTATCTACTTCCGTTTCAGCCAGTTCTTGAGTTTCTTCACCTGTCTTCATGATCTTGGTAATAGAACTTACTTTAGCTCCATCATCTAGACGAATCATTTTGACCCCAAGGGTAGCGCGTGAAGTGACAGAGATGCTAGCAATATTGAAGCGGATCACAACCCCTTGATCTGTCATCACCATGAGGTCCTCATCACCTTCAGTCGCTACAATACCAGCAAGCTGACCGGATTTAGCAGAAATATTAGAGGTCTTAATCCCTTTACCGCCTCGGTTCTTAACAGCATACTCACTAGCTGGGGTTTGTTTCCCGTAACCACGCTCGGTTACAACTAAAACATTGGATTCAGGATTTAAGACGGCTGCTCCGACGACATAATCACCGTCACGCAGTTTCATCCCACGTACCCCGGTCGCTGTCCGGCCCATGATACGGGCATCTGTCTCAGCAAAAGTCATAGCATAACCATTGTGACTTCCGATGATAATGTTTTGCTGACCATTCGTCACTAGGACGTTGATTAATTCATCGTCTTCGCGCATGTTAAGGGCAATCAAACCATTATTGCGGATGTTAGCGTAGGCGTTAACGTCAGAACGCTTCACAATCCCATTCTTGGTTACGAAGAAGAGATATTGATCTTCTTCACTTGGATGAAGGGCAATGATTTCCTTAACATATTCTTCCTTCTCGATATTGAGGAGGTTGACCACTGGAATCCCCTTGGCAGTCCGACCATATTCAGGAATATCATAACCTTTACTTTGATAGACTTTCCCTTTATTGGTGAAGAAGAGTAGGCTGTCATGAGTCGAGCAGGAAACGAGGGTTTGGATATTGTCGTTATCGCTCATTCCCATGCCTTTAACCCCACGGCCACCACGGTTTTGAACTTGGAATTCATCCTGAGTCATCCGCTTGATATAGCCATTAGAAGTCAAGGCAATCAAGACATCTTCTTCCTCAATCAAGTCTTCATCTTCGATGCTGGTCAATTCACCAACACGCAATTCCGTCCGACGCTCACCTGGGAAGCGATTCTTGATATCTGCCAATTCGTCTTCAATAATGGCCATAATGTTGGCTTCTGAACTTAAAATTTCAGTTAAGCGACGAATTAATTCCATCAAATCGTTATATTCTGCTTCAATCTTCTCACGTTCCAAACCAGTCAAGCGAGCCAGACGCATGTCTAGGATTGCTTGGGCCTGAATTGGCGAGAATTCAAAACGTTCAATTAACTGAGCCTTGGCTACTTCTGTATCGTGAGAGCCACGAATAATGGCAATAATCTCATCAATGAAGTCTAATGCCTTACGCAAACCTTCTAAGATGTGAGCACGATCTTCGGCTTTGCGTTTTTCAAACTCAGTCCGACGACGAATAACTTCGATTTGGTACTCCAAATACTTGGTCAAGATTTCCTTGAGGCTCATGATCTTCGGAACGCCCTTGTCGATAGCTAACATATTGAAGCCAAAAGTAACTTGAAGGGCGGTGTATTTATAGAGATTGTTGAGCACGACATTGGCACTGGTGTCGCGTCGTACTTCTACGACAATCCGCATACCTTCACGACCAGATTCATCGGCCACATAGGTAATCCCTTCAATTTTTTTCTCCCGAGCTAATTCAGCAATCCGTTCTACTAACTTAGCCTTGTTGACCCCATAGGGAATCTCGGTCACAACAATTCGTTCCTTGTCATGAGCCATTTGCTCGATTTCAACGCGACTGCGAACAATAATCTTGCCTTTACCAGTTTGATAGGCCTTGCGGATACCTGATTTACCCATGACAATCCCACCTGTTGGAAAGTCAGGTCCAGGTAAAGCTTCCATCAGCTCATTAACTGACACCTCTGGATTTTTCATCAAGAGACTGAGGGCATCAATGGTTTCGCCTAAGTTATGAGGCGGAATATTGGTTGCCATCCCGACCGCAATCCCGGCTGCCCCGTTGACTAAGACGTTAGGGAAACGAGAGGGAAGAGTTACAGGTTCTTTCTCTTCTTGAGAATAGTTGTCCTTGAAATCAACGGTATCCTTATTGATATCTTTGAGCATTTCCATGGCAATCTTAGACATACGCGCTTCAGTATACCGCATCGCGGCTGCCCCGTCGCCATCGACAGAACCAAAGTTACCATGCCCATCAACTAGTAGTTCCCGATAACTAAAAGGTTGGGCCATCCGGACCATGGCTTCATAAATCGCCGAGTCCCCGTGTGGGTGATATTTACCCATAACGTCCCCGACGATACGAGCAGATTTCTTATAAGGTTTATCCGGAGTAACTCCCATTTCATTCATCCCGTAGAGAATACGGCGGTGAACCGGCTTAAGTCCGTCACGTACGTCAGGCAAAGCCCGAGAAACAATGACGCTCATAGCATAATCTAGGAAGGAAGTCCGCATCTCGTTAGAGAGATTGACTACCTCATAATTATGCGGTGTATGATCAAAGCTTTCACTCATACTATTAGTTCCTTTCTCCTTGTCGCAGCCTGCTAGATATCAAGGTTTTCGACATAGACAGCATTATCTTCAATGAAGGCCCGCCGTGGTTCTACATCGTCACCCATCAACATTTCCAGGACGGCTTCCGCTTCAATAGCATCTTCCACCGTCACCTGTAACATACGGCGATTTTCTGGATTCATGGTTGTTTCCCATAATTGGTCTTCGTTCATTTCCCCAAGACCCTTATAGCGCTGAATGGTGTAACGCGCGTTAGGATTTTCTTCTTGCCACTCCTTGAGTTCTGCATCAGTATCTAGGTAAATAGCACGCTTACCTTGTTTAACTTGATAGAGCGGTGGTTTAGCAATATAAACATAACCTGCATCTAAAAGTGGACGCATATAGCGATAAATCAAGGTCAGGAGTAGGGTTCTGATGTGAGCCCCATCGACGTCCGCATCGGTCATAAGAATAAGCTTATGATAACGAGCTTTAGCTACATCGAATTCTCCCCCGAAGCCTGTTCCCATGGCAGTAAAGAGGGAACGAATTTCTTCGTTATTAAGGATTTTATCCATGGACGCTTTTTCAACGTTAAGGATTTTACCACGAATAGGTAAAATGGCTTGGTACATACGCGAACGACCCTGCTTAGCTGAACCGCCGGCTGAGTCCCCCTCGACGATAAATAATTCGCAGAGTTCCGCTTCACGGCTAGAACAGTCAGCTAATTTACCCGGTAGGTTACTAATTTCCATGACTGACTTACGTCTTGTCATTTCCCGTGCACGCTTAGCCGCCATACGAGCCTTAGCCGCTAAAATCCCTTTATCGACAATAATGCGTGCCACTTTAGGATTTTCCATAAGGTAAACATCAAACCCATTGGAGAAGAGTCGGTCTGTGATGGCTCTTACTTCGGAGTTACCTAATTTTGTCTTGGTTTGCCCCTCAAATTGAGGATCTGGGTGTTTGATAGAGAGAACCAAGGTTAAACCTTCACGGACATCTTCACCGGTTAGATTCTCGTCATTATCCTTGATTAAGTTCATCTTACGTGCATAATCATTGATAACCCGCGTTAAACCAGTCTTAAAGCCGGCTTCGTGAGACCCACCCTCATGGGTGTGAATATTGTTGGCAAAGGACAAAATGGTTGTATGATAACTATCCGTATACTGCATGGAAATTTCGACTTGGATATCATCGACTTCGCCTTCAATGTAAATTGGTTCTTCAAAAATTGGCGTCTTATGTTGATTGAGGTGTTGTACATAGCTCTTAATCCCACCTTCATAGTGGAAGCTATCTTTTTCTTCTTGGTCTAGACGCTTATCTTCAATGGTAATCCGTAAACCTTTGTTAAGGAAGGCTAGCTCGCGAATTCGCTTCTTCAAACGCTCGTATTCAAAAACCGTAGTCTCAGTAAAGATAGCAGGGTCTGGTAAGAAGTTGACCTTGGTCCCTGTTTCCGTGGCTTGACCGATAACTTCGAGGTCGCCTTCAACAGCTCCACGGTGGTAACGTTGTTGATAGAGTTTTCCGTCACGCGAAACTTGAACGGTTAATTCAGTAGACAAGGCGTTTACGACAGATGCCCCCACACCGTGGAGACCCCCCGATACCTTATAACCGCCACCGCCAAATTTACCACCGGCATGGAGGACCGTAAAGACAGTCTCAACCGCTGGACGGCCTGTTTGAGGTTGAATATCAACAGGAATCCCCCGTCCATTATCTTGAACGGTAATACTATTATTGGCTTCAATGGTTACTTCGATATGGTCACAATAACCAGCCAAAGCTTCATCGATTGAGTTATCCACAATTTCCCAAACTAAATGGTGTAAACCAACAATCGAGGTAGACCCAATATACATACCGGGACGCTTGCGGACGGCTTCTAAACCTTCTAAGACCTGAATCTGACCCGCATCATACTGTTGGGGTGCTTGCATTTGTTCCGTCATAGTGTGCTCCTTTACTGATGTTACCTGCTGAGATATAGAAAATCTCGGCATGAGGCAACTGATGTAGTTTAAGGCCCTTAATCGTCGCAGTCGTCAGGATGGTCTGGACCTTATCTTTAATATAAGACATCAAAATATGTTGGCGATCATCATCTAGCTCTGATAAGACATCATCTAAGAGTAGAACGGGATATTCGCCTCGTGCTTGTTTAATGAGCTCAATTTCAGCCAGTTTTAAACTCAAGACAATGGTACGTTGCTGACCCTGAGACCCGAAGAATTGGGCTTTTTTATCATTTACATAGGTCATAAAATCATCGCGATGAGGCCCAAACAAGGTCGTTCCTTGATCACGCTCACGACTGGCATAAGTGCTAGCTTGATCGAGGAGTTGCTTGATTCTTTCCTCTAAGGATAAAGGTTGATATACTTGGCTACCATTAACATATTCGAGATGCAACTGGTCACGACCATTGGATAGATTCTGATGGATAGGACTAGCGATTTGCCCTAATTTTTCAAGAAATTCCATGCGATATTGAATCAAATGAGCACCTTCTTGGCAAAGTTGCTCAGTCAAAATTTCAAAGAAGACTTGATCGAATTTCTTGCCCCGTCCCTCCTGCTTGAGGTAGCTATTGCGCTGTTTAAGCAAACGCTGGTAGGTTAGGAGGTGATTAAGATAAATGGGATTGGCCTGACCTAACTCGATGTCTAGGAAACGACGCCGTAAATTAGGTGCCCCCTTGATTAGTTGCATATCTTCTGGCGCAAATAGAACCGTATTGAATTGCCCCACAAAATGGCTAAGCTTCGATTGATCTAGGTAATTAACCTGAGCTACCTTGCCTTTTTTGGTCAAGGTTAAAGCCAGGGGAATTTCATAGTTCTTGGTCTCGATGACCGCTTCAATCCTTGCTTGTTCTTGGTCCCATTCAATCATTTCACTGTCATGATTCGTCCGGTGACTTTTAGCCAAAGACAAGAGAAAAATCGATTCTAAGAGGTTGGTCTTGCCCTGGGCATTTTCACCTGTCAGAATAGTTAAACCTGGTCCTAGGCAAAGCTCAATCCCTTGGTAATTACGAAAATGGCTTAACTTTAAGGTCTTAAGCTTCATCTGCAACCATCAAGGCATCAAAATCCAAAGCCGGAATGGTGACCTGATCCCCTGGATAGAGCTTGCGACCTCGGCGTGTTTCCTGCTCCTGATTTACCAAGACCTTTTCTTCTGACAGAAACCATTTGGCTTGGCCACCTGTTGCAATGATGCCTTCATTTTTCAATACCTGTCCTAGGGTAATGAAATCTGACTCAATGCTTATTTCTTGTCTTGCCATTTTATCACCTTAACCTATCTTGATTTTAGACCTTTACCCTCTAATTATACTCTTTTTTATCGATTTAAGCAATTTTTCTAGCAAATAAGCCCCATAGTTAGCTAAATAAAAAAACGCCTAAAAAGGCGCTTTTTTTTAGTTTTAGATTTTAAGCGTGGTGAGTACGGATTGGCGTTAAGAGTTGAATCAAGTCATTGTGACCTTCTTCAACTTTATCTTCGCGGAGCAATAATGGCCGTTCACCTGAGATAAAGCCTAATTTAATGGTGGTATCACCAAAGGATTTGACGGCATCACGCATGTAATCAGGGTTGAAGGCAATTGTTAAGTCGTCCCCTTCCAAGCTATCATAGCTTAACTCTTCAGTAGACTGACCAATCGAAATACCTTGTACTAGAAGCGCCACACTGCCTTGACTCATTTTGAGTTGAACCACATTAGACTTAGCCACATGGACTAAGAGCGCTGCCCGCTCCAAAGCTTGGCTAAAGGATTGGGTGTTGACGGTTAATTCTGTATTGTAAGTAGTTGGAATTAAGCGGCTAGTATCTGGGAAAGTCCCTTCTAGTAAACGAGAGTAAATGACTAGATTATCAAAATGAAAAACTAGTTGCTGTGCCATAACATAGAAAGTCACGTTAGTTTCGTCATCTAAGATACGAGTCAACTCAATCACTGTTTTCTTAGGAATGGTAATATTCAGCCCCTTGAGACTTGGATTGAGATCCTTAATTGGAATATCGCGTTTACTCAAGCGATGACTATCAGTTGCGACCCCAGTCAAGTAACCATCATGGAAAGAAAGGTTCAAACCAGTTAAAATTGGACGGTTTTCTTGGTTAGAGGCAGAGAAGATGGTTTGGTTGATTAACTTCTTAAATAGTAGACCTGGTAAGGTGACAGGCTTATCTTCATCTGTTTCTGGTAAGACAGGGTATTGGCTACTGTCGACCCCTTGGATAGTAAAGACCGCTTTACCTGATGTTAATTGAACATTATAGTGGTCTTGCACTTCAATCTCTACCTGATTAGTGGGTAGCTTGCGCACAATATCAATGAAGAGGCGTGCTGATAAGACAATACTACCTGGTCTAGTAACTTGAAGTTGGGCTGCCTCTTGGCTTGTTTCAATGACACTTTCAATGGAAATGCTAGCGTCACTACCAGTTAAAATCAATCGATCTGATTTAAGCTCTAACTTCATACCAGTTAAGACAGGAATAGCTGCTTTACCTGGAATAGCCCGTGCAACATGGTTGAGTTGATTAATGAAGTAATCACGGTTAATCGAAAAATGCATGGTGGTCGACTCCTTTTATTCATAAATATAATAAGATAAATATATATAGTCTTCTTCATCATAAGGCTTGTGGATTCTGTGGAAGACTTTCTTGAGTGGGAAGATAAAGGGATTTTTACATGTGGAAAACCCTGTGCATAATTATCCACAAGTGTTTAGACATATCAACAAGCTTACTGACCTAGTTTTTGTTTGAGCTCACTGAGCTCCTGTTTGAGTCGAGCATTATGTTGTAATTCGTCATTGATTTTCTCATAGGCATGGATAATGGTGGTGTGATTACGCTTGCCGAAGGCTTCGCCAATTTTAGGGAAGGAAACATCCGTTAATTCACGACAGAGATACATGGCGACTTGACGGGGATGAACGATTTCCTTAGTCCGTTTCTTACCCTTTAATTCATCTATTTCGACATTATAGTAGCGTCCAACCTGGGTGACAATCTCATCAATGGATAGCTTATCGCTCATAGTTGGAGTTCCATTGAGGAGACTGGACAGGGCTTCGGCCGCTAAATTAGTGGTAATTTCGCGGTTGTGGATAGTCGCATAGGCTGTGACCCGCGTCAAGGCACCTTCTAGTTCCCGGATATTGGTATTCACATGGCTGGCGATATATTGCAGGGTATCGGCCGAAAATTCATTACTTGCTTTCTTACGTAAGATGGCAATCCGCGTTTCGAAGTCTGGTGGCGTAATATCAATCTGTAAGCCCCAAGCAAAGCGACTAATCAGTCGATCTTCTAAGCCACTTAAGGAACTTGGCAGACGGTCACAGGTCATAACAATCTGTTTGCCGTGATTATAGAGTTCATTAAAGGTATGGAAGAATTCTTCGCGCGTCTTGTTTTTATTACTTAAAAACTGAATATCATCAATCAAGAGCACATCAATCTTCCGGTACATATGGCGGAATTCTTCGATTGTGTTTTTCTCTAAAGCCGTAATAAAGTCATTAGTAAAGGACTCTGTCGTAGCATATTTAATCTTAGCATGTGGTTGGCGGCTAAGGATTTCGTTCCCAATAGCCTGCATGAGGTGGGTTTTACCTAGCCCTACGCCCCCATAAATCAGGTAAGGGTTGTAAGTCTCTCCCGGCGCGTCACAGACGGTCAAGGCTGCTGCATGGGCCATTTTATTGGCCTCCCCGATGACGAAATTAGAGAAGGTATAGTTAGGATTTAATTGGGAGCGACTATAAGAACTCGGTTCATTGGGTTCCATCTCCAAGGGAGAAATATGAACTGGCGTCTGGACTACTGGCGTATTTATTTGCTGCTTAGAAGGAGATACCACATATTTAGCTTGGTACTGACGACCAAAGGTAGATAAGGAAAAGTCCACTACAACATTCTTAAGTTTCCCCTGTTCCCAGAAGTTGCGAATAAGACTATTGGGAACGCGTAGTTTAAAGGAGTTTTCTGTTAATTCCATGATGTCAGCACTAGAAACGAAAGCTTCAAAAGTCTTTTCGTCTAAACCACCATAGTGGCGAATATATTCTAGGAGTTCTTGCCAAAATAGCTCTTTTTCTTCCATTGACGGGGTCACCTCTTTCATAAGCAGAATCAATCACTTCTATTATAGCATAATCGGCTTACTATCTCTAGTTCCTGTGGATAAGTCCCTCTATCCACATATAAACGGAAACTTATCCACAGGTGCATGAAAAGTGTGGATAAAGTCCATTTAGAGAGAAAAACACAGTTAGGTGTGCATAAGTGAAAGTCATACAAACCTTATTATATAAGCTTTTGTGGCAATTATCAACTAATTTCTGTGCATAAGTCGCTAAAATGTGCATAAGTTTAAAAATGTGGATAAGTTTAAAATAGCTTGTGGATATAGTTGAGACTTATGCACAACTTATTCTACTTATCCACACATTTGTGCACAGTAAGTCGAATTCAGTGCCTACTTAAGACAGAGAAAGTTTAGCAAAAGTTACAAAAATCCTTGACTTTCAGCCCTAACTTCATTAAACTAATCTAGTACTCTACACAAGAATGCAGCAGGAGGTGGATCGCATGAAGAGAACTTACCAACCAAAGAAACGTACACGTAAAAAAGTGCATGGTTTCCGTAAACGTATGAGCACTAAAAACGGCCGTAACGTCTTAAAACGTCGCCGCCAAAAAGGCCGCAAACGTCTAGCTCAATAATTCTGAGACCTTAACAGGCCGCTTCTAAACCAGAAGCGGCCTTTCTTCTTATATATAGTAAGCCACCTAAAGAAAGGACCCTATCATGACCCCAGAAGCTATTCGAGATTTACTTAAGCGACGTTATGCTTGTCGCGACTATGATCCCAATCGTAAGATTTCTGACCAGGATTTCCACTTGATTTTAGAAGCCGGCCAATTAGCCCCTAGTTCTTATGGGTTTGAGCCTTGGCACTTTTTAGTCATTGAATCGGAATCACTCAAGCAAGCCTTGGCTCCTATCGCCCTGGGTGCTCAGAAAGCTTTAGCATCAGCTAGCCATTTTGTCATCATTTTATCGCGTACGCAAGCTAATTTGCGCTATGATGCGCCTTATATTGATTACATGATGCGGGAAATTCAAGGACTGCCTGAGGACTTCTGTGAATTTAAGCAACAACGCTTCGAGACCTTCCAGAAGGAAGATTTCGATTTATTGAGCTCTGAACGGGCCACCTTCGATTGGGCTAGCAAGCAGTCCTATCTGGCACTAGCACAGATGATGCAGGTTGCAGCCTTGCGGGGAATTGATTCTCTGGCTATGGAAGGCTTCAATCGCCAGGCAGTGACTGATTTGTTAACTGAACGTGGTCTAATAGATCCTAGTGAATGGGGTGTCTCTGTCATGGTAGCTTTCGGCTATGGAATTGGCTCAGTTCCTCGAAAGACTCGTCAGTCACTAGATCAATTAGTGACTTGGGTTAAATAAATGATGTACTTTTGAGGAGGGATGATAGCGGCTGGGATTTTGCTTTTGCTGCTATTCTTAATAGTAAGATTCGGGTTATTAGCAATCATAAAGAGGGAAGAGATACAGCGAGCTGCATATTTTGCTCCACTACAAAAATCAGAAAAAATAGCATATTACATTTATCAGGTATCCAATATTGGATTGTTCATATGCTTAATAGTCTCATCAGTAAAAATTGATGATTCACTTTTATTTTATTGCGGAATTGTCTTTTTTATAGTAGGTATCCTATTATGTGCAATTTCTCTTGTATGCTTCGTATTGCCAGATGTTAATGGGTTAAACATTAACGGTATTTATAAATTCTCAAGAAATCCGATGTATGTGGCCTATTTTATTTGTTTCTTAGGAATGTCTTTTTTAACACAGTCTGTGCCAATGTTGATAATAGTCTTAATCTTCCAGATTTCGGCACATTGGATTATTCTTTCTGAAGAAAGATGGTGTCTAGCAAAATTTGGAAAAAGCTATAAGGACTACATGAAAAGGGTCCGACGTTATATTTAAATAATTATGTATTATCTAATTTAAAAAAAGCCAGACTAGGGGGTTTATCCCTCCAAGTCTGGCTTTTTAAATTAATGGTGGGCAATCATTTCATTGATGATTTCATAGACATCAAGATTGCTTGGATAGTAGGTTGACCAATTTTCCATCTCTTCCAACACTGAATCAATTAGTGACTTGGGTTAAATAAATAATATATAAAAACCTTATTCCTATCGATTTACTTGGGAATAAGTTTTTTTCGTATTCGACAATTATTATTCGAATTAGCCGTATTTTAAATTATCAACCATGTGGAGGATATACTAGTGTCATATCAAGGTGATCGAATTTAAAAATCACTTATCTATTCATTGTGATTTCTAGTCTCACCTAATATATTGGAAGGAGGAAACCACAGTGAAGATTCGAGTGAAGTTAGAATTAGAAATTGGGTAATGAATAAAAGCTGTGAATGCTATCATTCACAGCTTTTATTTTCTTCATAGAATTTCCGAAATTGATGACTAGTCTCCTCGAGCCCATATAGACTAAGAGAATCAATGATGCGTTCAATTTTGTCTGCATGTAAAGAGTGTGGAGTAGCTCGATAGGCTAATAGTTCTTGGTAAAATAGCGCATGTATTTTTTCTGGAAGATTTTCGTATAAAGTAACTTCTTTATTTATGATTGTTAGACAGTAGCGAGCTAGTTCATCTTCATTCTCTCTGATACAAGTATAAATAAAATTATTAAGAATTGCTAATATCGTCATTCGTTGTTTACTTGTATAAGCATCAAGATTTTTTCGAAGTATAGAAAAAATCATTTGACGGTTAGCTTCTAGGTCATATAAATCCATAATATTAGTATATAAAGATAATTTATAGCTATCCCAGTTTTCAGCCTTGAAAAGCTTATCTTGCAGAAAATGTTTGGTATTTTCTGCAACCATGGATATATCATCGTTTAAGTCGGCCAGATAGACATCAACAATTGCCGTAAGTAAATCTTTTTCAAGTTGATTAAGACTCTTATCACCTTGAAATTGACTTTTCAACTGAGTTAGATTTTGACTTTGATAGCGTGTATAGTATTGAAGAATTTGATGCTGCGCGCGATCAAAACCAAGTGAATCGCTTGAAATATTAACAGACCTTACAAATTTCGTGATATCAATGCCATGTGTATTAAGAATATTAAATAAATCTTCAGCTGAAATACGGTGGATACCTTTTTCTACCTTCGAGTAAAACGAAGGAGTCACGATACCGACGGACATTTCTTCCATTGTTAGGCCTAATTTTTTACGATAATAATATAGAGCTTCGCCAATTTCCATCTGCAATCTCTCCTTTATGTCGTATACGACATTTTTATCTACGATTATAGTTTAAGCGATAGAATTAATAATGTAAATGTGAAACAAAATTAGAAATTTGGAATAAAGAGAAAGTAGGGAATATAAATGAAACAGCTCATCAAACATTTTTGGAAGGAAAATCTCCTGATGGTAATCATCTTGTTAGGCAATGCGCTCGCGCTAACGGCGACTAGCTTGATGCAAATTTTTATTTTAGATGCGCTCATTAGCTTAAATCTTATCAATTTTTTGCAGGCGATGGGCTATTTATTGATGGCCTATTTGATAATGCTAGGAATGACTTACTTAAAAATAAGATATCAGAGCAAATTAATTCAGCAGCAAACAACGTTTTTACGAATTAAAGTACTGAAAAAAATGAGCCAAATTGACTATGAAGATTTTAAGTCTAAGGAGTCTCAATCATATGTTTCTTGGTTCACCAATGATATGGACTTAATCGAAAAACAGTCTTTGGTTCCCCTGTATGCCTTGATAGGAGGAATTATTAATGCCATTACATCTGGAATTGCTCTCCTAACTATGCATTGGTCATTAATTGCTTTAACGGCGAGTCTAGTTCTTGTGTTACTTTTTATCCCCAAATTATTTTCCGGAAGGATGGAGCGTACCACTCGTCAAGTGGCTCAAGCAAATGAGGAATTCATACAGAAGATTGGCAACTATTTAATGGCTTATGATACAATTTTTTCTTATCGAAAGTTTTCTTATATTATCAAGAAGACAGAACAGGCATCAGATCATCTGGCTCAAAAAAAAAATAATTATCAGAAAGAGATTGGTTGGGTGACTGTGATAAGCGGTCTAGGAAATATATTGAGTCAGTTCTCTCTTTATGCTTTGACTGGTTATTTAGCAGTTCAACAAATCGTTACAATTGGTTCTTTATCAGCAACTGCTTCTTTAGCGGGTGATATTTTTAATACAGTAAGTAACATTAGCCAGTATCTTGCCATTATCAAGAGTAGCAAGCCTATTTTCGATAAATTTGAGGCATTAGAACCAGCTCATTATATTTCTCAAAATCTAACACCTATAGACGAATTAAGCTTAGAAAATATTAGTTTTGCCTATCAAGAGAATCCATTATTTACTGGTTTATCATACCGGTTTAAGATGGGTGGAAAATACGCCATTACTGGAAATAGTGGTTCAGGTAAATCTACTTTGTTGAATCTATTAGCAGGTAAAAATAGGCACTATCAAGGGACTATACGCTATGGAGAAAATAGTATTTTAGATGTAGATTATGATTCACTTTATGAAAATATGATTTATATTAATCAGCACGATAGCCAAATTGAGGGTACTATTTTAGAAAATTTGACTTTTGGAGAAGAATTATCGGTCGACTACATATATAAAATTTTAGAGGCTCTTGATCTAAAACAAGTAATCAATCAGCTTCCAGATGGATTAAATACAAAGATAGGTGACAAAGGCAGTCTATTATCTGGAGGACAACTCCAACGACTTTCTATTGCCCGTGCCCTTTTACATGATAAACCTATTCTTTTATTGGATGAAAGTACATCTGGATTAGATCAAGAAACTATGCTAAAAATAGAAAATTTACTTATCCAACAAAAGGATAAAATGCTTATCATGGTTACACATCACTTACATCCAGAAGTCCTTCAACAGCTTGATGGAGTCCTTCAACTAACTTAAAAAAATAAACTAGGCTACGAGATGAATAAATCTCGTAGCCTAGTTTTATAATATTAATGGTGGGCAATCATTTCATCGATGATTTCATAGACATCAAGATCGCTTGGGTAGTAGGTTGGCCAATTTTCCATTTCTTCCAATAATTTTTCGTGGTCTTGATCGCCAGCAAAAATATGGAAGTGTTCGGCTTTGGTAGGCCCAATCTCATGGTCAGAGAATTGAATGTGTTTAGGTGCTCCTTGGCTATCGCCTTCGGCCGTGAAGAGATAACGGACCCCTTTTTTACCAGATTTATAGGTTAGAATCTTATAGCCATCGTAGCGGTAGGTTGCCGTGCTAGCTTGGTCCCCTTTATAGAAGGTAATTTTGCCGCTATCGCCGTCAATCACGATTCGAGTGACATCTGTCTTGTAACCCGCTAGATAGTATTCCTTATATTCTTCGAAAGTTTTGGTTGCACCTTCTGCCTTAGATTTGTAGCGCATGACCATATCTAGTTCTCCGCTTTCCATATAAGGATAGACAGATTGCCAGTCACCACTATAGTCGCTTAAGGTCCGGTCAGAGACTTGGCTGTCTTCAAAAACCCCTTTCTGATGCGGTTTTACTTCGTGGTGGGAGTGGTTGCCATGGGCAAAAGCAGAGATGGGGCTCACTGCTAGAGCAAAGAGACTCAGTAATAAAAATAAAGTACGTTTCATATTCTTCTCCTTTATAAAAGTAACGATTACTTTTTATAGTATAAAGGATAAGGTTATAAAAAGCAACCATTACGTTTTATAAACTTAAGCAAATCACCATAAGCTTACAAAAGATGAAAAGAAAAACCGCTCCAAAACACAATTATAGATGTAAAAGCTTGCAAAATACGGTATAATAGTAGGGAAATACTTTGCACTTGAGGCAGAATAAGGAGAGACCATGAAGAAAGCTTATCGAATCAAGAAAGAACGTGAATTTCAACATGTCTATCACCATGCCCAGACTTACGCCAACCGGCAGTTAGTGCTTTATGTCTATCCGAAACCTGAACAAGCACATTTTCGCGTCGGATTATCGGTTGGAAAACGTATCGGGAATGCTGTCATGCGCAATAAGGTCAAACGTTATCTCCGTCAATCCTTGCAGGATTTAGAGCATGAGATCCCCCACGAATATGATTATCTTCTCATTGCTCGACCTGATATTAAGGACAAGGATCAAGCTACGGTGCGTCAATCCCTGCGTCATGTCATGACCGTTGCAAAGTTATTATCATCCCATTCATAGGAGGTTTCAATGAAAAATTTATCGCGATGGATGAAAGCAGCCATGCTCTTGGCCTTGCCAATCTTCTTAGCGGGTTGCGGTGCCACATCAAATGTCGACGCCAACAGTAGTGGTGTCTGGGATGGCTACATCATCTACCCCCTCTCTCAATTCATTATTTGGTTATCCAATTTACTGGGAGGCAGTTACGGCTTAGGTATTATTCTCTTTACCATTATTATTTTGGTTGCGTTAACCCCTCTGACCAAGATGCAGATGGATTCGCAATTCCAAATGGCTGAAATCCAACCTGAAATTGAAGAACTGAAAAAACAATTCCCTAACCGAGATCGTGCGTCCATGGAAGCCCTCCAGCAGGCTCAACAGGATTTGATGAAGGAACGCGGTGTTAACCAATTTGCAGGATGTTTACCGCTTCTCATTCAATTGCCAGTAATGTTCGCCCTCTATCAGGTAATTACTCGAACTGAAGTTTTACGGGATGGCCACTTCCTCTGGCTAGCCTTGGGTAAGGCAGACCCTTACTTCATCTTACCAATTTTAGCCGCAGTATTAACCTGGTATAGCTCATACCTAACAGTCAAGGCTAATCCTATCCAAAATGGCGCCAGCAAAGCCATGACTTATGTGGCACCGGCCATGATTCTCTTGGTATCCTTCAACTTCCCAGCAGCGGTTACTCTCTATTGGGTGGTGTCCAATGCGGTACGGGTTGTCCAAACCTTTATCTTCTATAACCCATACAAGATTATTGCCCAAAGAGAAGCAAAACGCCAAGAAGAAAAAGCCCGTCAGCGTCGTTTACGTAAAGCGCTGAAGAAGGTTAAATAGTTAGTATAAGTAAAGGAGCGTTCTTTTATGTTAGATAACAGTGTTACGATTAAAGCACCTAGCGTGGAACAAGCAGTCAAAATCGGCTTATCAAAACTTAATATCACTGAAGATCAAGCGGTGGTAACGGTCATTAATGAAGGTAAGAAGGGTCTCTTCGGCTTTGGTAAACAAGATGCCATTGTTGAAATTAGTGCCAAAACTAAAATCTCGCTCAACGACTTAGCTGAAGAAACCACAGAAGTTGAAGAAGTGGCAGCAGCTGTAGCTCTTGAAAGTCAAGTAGTCGCGGAGCCAGTTGTGCCAAGCCAAGAAGTGAGTCCACTTGTTGAAGAAACTGTTCTTGTGGAAGAAACAGAAGAAGTGGTTGAGTCCGAAGAAAAAACCGAAGCTTCAGTTAGCCTCGAAGCAGTGGCACATTACCTTGAAGATGTCATTAAGGCTTTTGGCGCTGAAGCAAAGGTTAGTGTAGAAGCAAGTTCCCGCGAAGTACATTTCAATATTGAAACAGACAAATCTGGTTTGATTATCGGTAAGCACGGTAAAATTATTGATGCCTTACAATCCTTGGCTCAAGTCATGGTTCATCGCGGACATCATCGTCGTGTAGCAGTTCTACTTAATGTGGGTGACTATCGCGATCGTCGAGCAGGAATTTTAGAAAGCATTGCAGAGCGTACGGCTCGCCAAGTCCTTAAGACTAAGCAAGCGGTGATTTTAGACCCTCTACCAGCTTTCGAGCGTAAGCAAATTCACTCTCATCTTAGCCAAATCGAACATGTTAAGACCCACTCTGAAGGGGTCGAACCTAACCGATATTTAGTGGTTGAGTATGAAAACTAAATGAAAATAACAAAGTAAAATCAGCTGTAATTGACCCATAAGTCAGTTACAGCTGATTTATTATGGAAGTAAGTTTTCACAACAAGAAAACTCTTACAAAAAAGGCTTGCATTCACTGTGATAAGTGATACAATGAGATTATAAATTTGTACAGACAAGTTTAAAAGGAGGAAAAAAGGATGTCAAACTTCAAACAAGATGCGACGCAATTATTGTCCTTAATTGGTGGCAAGGAAAACATCTCAGCAGTGACCCACTGTGCAACACGGATGCGTTTTGCCTTGGTCGACCCTAGCCAGGCAGATGTCAAGGCAATCGAGGCTCTACCATCTGTTAAGGGTAGCTTTACTCAAGCGGGCCAATTTCAGGTCATTATTGGTAATGCAGTCTCTGAATTCTACAAAGAATTCCAAGCAGTCTCTGGTGTAGGTGAGTCTAGTAAGGATCAAGTTAAGGCGGCTGCTAAGAAGAACCAAAGTCTCTTACAGCGTGCCATGACCACCATGGCAGAAATTTTCGCCCCAATCATTCCAGCTATTATCGTAGGAGGCTTGATTCTAGGGTTCCGCAATATTCTAGAAAATGTGCCACTTGAATTTTTAGGACAGCATTTTGTTAATGGACAAGCCCAATTTAATCCAGATGGCACTATACTCTATAACACAATTGTGGATGTTTCTCAATTCTGGAGTGGGGTTAATGACTTCCTGTGGTTACCGGGTGAAGCCATCTTCCACTTCTTACCGGTAGGGATTGTCTGGTCGGTTACACGTAAGATGGGGACAACTCAAATTCTAGGGATTGTACTTGGGATTACCCTTGTATCAGGTCGTTTGACTAATGCCTATGATTATGTTCAGGCAGCAAAAGAACAAACCCTTAAATTCTGGGATTTTGGATTCTTTAAACTTAATGCTGTTGGTTATCAAGCTCAAGTCATTCCGGCTATTTTAGCAGGTTTGGCCCTGTCATATCTTGAAATCTTCTGGCGTAAAGTGGTGCCTGAAGTTCTGTCCATGATTCTAGTGCCATTCTTAGCCCTAGTTCCTGCAGTAATCTTAGCTCACACAGTTTTAGGTCCAATTGGTTGGACAATTGGTGACTGGATTTCACAGATTGTTAGAGCAGGGTTGACTGGTACTTTCTCTTGGCTCTTTGGTGCTATTTTTGGTGCCTTCTATGCACCGCTAGTTATCACCGGTCTTCATCACATGACTAACGCGATTGACTCAGAACTCATTGCTCGTTTCAATGGGACAGGCCTCTGGCCAATGATTGCCCTCTCAAACATTGCCCAAGGTTCCGCTGTTTTGGCTGTCTGGTGGTTGACACGTAAGGACGAAGAGCAAAACCAAATTACAGTGCCGTCTACTATTTCATGTTACCTAGGGGTTACTGAGCCAGCCCTCTTTGGGGTTAACCTGAAGTATCTCTATCCATTTCTTGCCGGCATGATTGGCTCAAGTATTGCGGGTTTGATTGCGACGACTTATAAGGTGACTTCTAACGCTATTGGGGTTGGGGGTCTGCCAGGATTCCTCGCAATTCAACCGGGTTCGATGGCAATGTTCTTTGTCTGCATGGCAGTCGCTTTAGTGGTGCCATTTGTTGTAACACTCTTCTTTAATCGTCAATTCAAGTTCTTGGATAACAAGGCCCTTGACTTTGATATTCCATTCTTTAACAAGTAAAAGTAGAGGCTATGGGGCTAGGATAATCATCTTAGCCCTTTTGAAAGGAGGTTCTTATGCGCTTATCGAAAAAGGTTGTCTATCAACTCTATCCTAAATCTTTCAAAGACACGACAGGGAATGGGATGGGAGACTTACGTGGTATTATCGAAAAACTAGACTATTTAGCGGGTTTAGGTATTGATTTAATATGGTTGAATCCTTTTTACCCTTCCCCACAACATGATAATGGCTATGATATTTCGGATTATTGTGCCATTGACCCAGCTTTTGGGACTATGGCAGATTTTGAAGAATTAGTGGCGGAAGCTGACAAACGCGGTATTGGGCTCATGCTAGACATGGTCTTGAACCATGTTTCGACGGAACATGAATGGTTCAAAAATGCCTTGGCAGGGGACCCTAAGTATCAAGCCTACTTCTATTTAAGACCTGCTAAGGCTGACGGTAGTTTGCCAACCAACTGGGAGTCTAAGTTTGGCGGACCTGCCTGGGAACGATTTGGCCAGACCGACTTATATTATTTACATCTTTATGATGTGACGCAGGCAGATTTAGATTGGCACAATCCTCAGGTTCGGCAAGAACTCCACCAAGTGGTGAATTTCTGGCGTCAAAAAGGGGTCAAAGGCTTCCGCTTCGATGTTTTGAATGTCATCGGCAAGTCAGAAGAATTAGTTGATAGCCAAGCTCCCGGCTCTAGTCAGGAGAAGTCCCTCTATACAGATACGCCCATTGTACATACTTGGATTCGGGAATTGAACCAAGCTACTTTTGGGCAAGACCAAGAAATCGTTACAGTGGGGGAGATGTCATCCACTACAATTGAAAATGGGATTAGCTACACCAATCCTAAAGATCAAGAATTGTCTATGATTTTCTCCTTCCATCATCTCAAGGTGGATTACGAAGATGGGGAAAAATGGTCCAATCCAGCTTTTGATTTCTTAGAGCTTAAGCGGATTTTAGATGAGTGGCAAACAGGCATGTCTGACGGACAAGGATGGAATGCCCTCTTCTTCAACAATCACGATCAACCTCGATCTAACAACCGTTTTGGAGATGTGGTAAATTATCCTTATCAAACCCAAACCTTGCTTGCAACAGTTACCCATTTATTGCGTGGGACGCCTTATATCTACCAAGGTGAAGAAATCGGCATGACTAACCCAGGCTACCAAGAATTGGCCCAATACAATGATGTGGAGACACATAATAACTACCGAATTATGAGAGAAAAGGGTTATTCCCACGAAAAAGCTATGGACATTATTCAGGCCAAATCCCGCGACAACAGCCGTACACCTATGCAATGGGATGGGACCGCTCATGCAGGCTTTACCAAGGCCACGCCATGGCTAGAAGTTGCAGCTAACTATCCTACTATTAATGTTGAGAAGGAATTAGCAGAAGGTAAGATTTATAGCTATTATCAAGAGCTCATTCGCTTGCGAAAGGACTATGATGTGATTTCGGATGGAACTTACCGTGGTTTATTCTTGGATCATCCTAGCATCATGGCCTTTGTAAGAGAATATGAAGGGCAACAATTACTAGTTCTAGGACATTTTTATGACGGAATTGTAGAAATTGAATTACCTCAGGCCTTTCGTGGTCGGACGGCGACTAAGTTGATTGGCAATGGGCCAGTCCAATATGCTGATAGATTGACTCTAGGGGCTTATGAAGCCGTTGCTTTCTTATTTGAAACAGAATAAGCTCAGTGTTAAAGGACAAATTCCCAGGGATTTGTCCTTTTTATCTGCCAGGTGGGACTAGATAGAAATGAAGAATGGTAAAATCCTTTCTAGCATGGTAAAATAAGACGAATATGCTAGAGAAAAATAGGAAAGAAAGGGGCAGCGACATGAAAAGAGGGATTCTTCTTGTTGGGTTTGTATTGCTATTAAGTGCTTGCAAGCAGGAACCCATGATTCACATTAGTCCAGATGTTCAGGCATCAATAGACAAGAAGGCTGCTGACCGACAAGGGACTACCAATAATTCCACGGCAGAGACAAGTGCTAGCATGACAGAAATTTCAGGTGAAGTAGATACTTCAGCGTGGCAAAAGGCGCCAGAGGCAACACAATATGATATCAGTCACTATACACCTAATGGTATTAATCAACTGAAAGAATTCGAGACGAGTGAAGGGACCCAGTTGGTTTACACAGATTATACTGATAATAACCGCCAATTATGGCAAATCCGAACCCTTCTACCGAATGGACGTGCTAATGTCTCAATCTATCAACTAACTAAGGAAGGCTGGCAAATTTCTTGGCAGGCGCTTGACAGTTTAGATACCACTAGCCACCTAGATCAAGTGAGTCACACGAACCGTATTCCTTATCTCATGGCGCCTATCCAAGTCGGAACCATGTGGCAGGATAGTCAGGGGAGCCGGTCTACTATAACAAATCTCTATCAGTCCGCAAAAATTGGAGATGCGACTTATGAGGATGTTATTGAAGTGACAACTTTCCGCTCAGATCAAGAGGTCCATACTTACTATGCCAAGGACCAGGGCCTAGTTATGTCTAGCCAGAAAGCCATTAATAGCGGTGGTGAGAATATCGCGCTCACGCTTAAGTCAAACCAACATCAAGTTAGCATTACTCAGTCCATCAATATAGCGAAGCCAAGCAATCAAATGAATCCTATTTTAACCAAGGGGACCGGAAAATTAACTTGGCAGACTAATCAGAATCCTGGTAAGACTTTTACAGAATTGTTCCGTAAAGAAGGATGGATTAATGCATCTGTTGAAGTCAAAGATATAAAAATTGATTCTCAAATAGCTACTGTAGATTTTACACCAGGTGTGGTAGCTGCTATGAATCAACACACTGCTCGTGAGACAGCTGTCTTGCCAGCCATCGTTCAAACAATTGCTGATTACTATGGTGTTAGCCAAGTGAAGCTGACAGTTGGAGGCTTAATTCTATCACCAGATACCTTACCAATTCCGGCTAATGGTATTTGGGAAGTAAATCCAAGCTGGTTAGGGTCTAATCCGTAAAAAAATCGAAAAAAATCTGAATAAACTCTTTCACAAAATCACAGATTATGCTAGAATACGTATCGAGGTGTAAAAATGAATAAATTTGAGAGAGTCTATCTAGACATTAAGCATAAAATTGAAAATGGGACTTACCCAATTGGTGAATTAATTCCAACTGAACATGAACTAGCTGAAATCTATGATGTATCCCGTGAAACCATCCGTAAGGCACAAAAACTCTTGTTAGAAAATGGCTTTATTCATAAGAAACAAGGTCGTGGCTCTACTGTTTTAGATTTTAATCGTTTTGCATTCCCTATCTCAGGTCTTGTCAGCTTCAAAGAATTGCAAGCTGATCAAAATATGAAAGCTGAAACCCGAGTAATTCGCAATGAAATCGTGAAGGCACCAGACTTTCTCATTGGTAAAGAAGGCGTCACTGAAAATGAACGCTTTATTTACTTATTGCGTACGCGAATTATCGCGGGCGAAGTCATGATTATTGATGAAGACTGGTTCCGTTGTAGCGTGGTGCCATCTATCCCGAGCCGTGTGGCTAAAAACTCCGTCTATGAGTACTTAGAAGGTCAGTTAGACTTAGATATTAGCTATGCTACCAAGGATATGCGGGCTGAGATTGTGTCTGAGCTAGGCTTGGAACTCATGAAGTTAACACCTATGGACTATGTCATTAAGACAGACAGCTTTGTTTACTTAGAAGATACTACCTTCTTCCAATACAGTATTTCCCACACGCGACTGGAGAAGTTCCACTTCCAAGAATTCGCACGTCGTAGACACTCAATTAAATAATGAAAAAATGAGACAGGGTTGATGCCCTGTCTCTTTACTCTATTATATAGAAGAAAAGCCCCTTTCAGGGGCTTTTCGTTTAGTCTTGGGACTGACGATCTTGTAGGCGGGCAATCTTGCCTTGTTGGATGTAGACTGACAAGATGGCAATGTCAGCAGGATTAACGCCGCTGACCCGGCTAGCTTGTGCTAAGGTAGTCGGCTGAATTAATTTCAGTCGGTCACGTGCTTCGTTAGCCAAATTCAAGATAGCGTCGTAGTCAATATCTTCAGGAATGCGTTTTTCTTCCATGGCTTTGACTTTTTCGACTTTTTCGATGGCTTTTTGGATATAACCTTCATACTTAATCTGGATTTCAACTTGTTCAGCTTCCTGGCGTTCCAGTGGCCCTTCTGGTCGAGGAATGATAGTCACTAAATCTAAGTAGCGAATCTCTGGTCGCTTGAGCAGATTGAAGGCGCTGATACCGTCTAAGAGGGATGAAGAGCCGACACGTTCAAAGAGTTCCTGAAGGCCGGGCGTCTTAGGCGTCAAGGTAATTTTCTTCAATCGTTTGATTTCAGCGTCAACTAGGGCTTTCTTAGCTAGATAGGTTGCATAGCGTTGGTCATCGACCAAGCCAATTTGGTGGCCAATTTCAGTCAGACGCAAATCAGCATTATCGTGGCGTAGCAAGAGACGATACTCTGCCCGGGAAGTTAAGAGACGATAAGGCTCTGTGGTCCCTTTGGTAACTAAGTCGTCAATCATGACGCCAATATAGCCGTCACTCCGTTTGATGATAAGTGGGTCTTGCCCTTGGACTTGACGAGCTGCGTTAATGCCAGCAATAAGGCCTTGGCCAGCCGCTTCTTCGTAGCCACTAGTCCCGTTCATTTGGCCAGCTGTATAGAGGCCACGTACTAATTTGGTTTCTAAGCTGGCACGCAATTGATGCGGGATAACCACGTCGTATTCAATGGCGTAGCCTGGTCGCATGAGTTTGGCATTTTCCAGACCCGCTACAGAATGTAGCATCTGAAGCTGGACATCTTCTGGCATGGAGGTGGATAAACCCTGAATATACATTTCATCGGTTGTGAGTCCTTCTGGCTCCACAAAAATCTGATGGCGAGGCTTATCGCTGAAACGTACGATTTTGTCTTCGATAGAAGGACAATAACGTGCCCCTACCCCCTCCACGATGCCGGTAAACATAGGGGCGCGATGGAGGTTAGCCTTGATGACCTCATGCGTATTTTGGCTAGTATGGGTCAGCCAACATGGGACAAAGTCAGGTCGGTAGTCAGCATCTGGTGTTAAGAAGGAAAAATGGTTGGGTTGGCTATCACCAGGTTGAATTTCCATGGCGTCATAGTTAATGCTAGACTTATGGATACGCATAGGTGTTCCAGTTTTGAAACGAGCTAATTCAAAGCCCAAGTCCAAAAGGTGTTCAGACAGTTTCTGAGATGGCAGGGTATTGTTGGGACCAGAGGAATACTTGAGCTCACCAATGATGATTTGACCGCGTGAAGAGGTACCAGCAGTTAAGACAACGGCCTCAGCACTATAGCGGGCGCCAGTCGAAGTGACAACGCCACGGACTTGTCCTTCTTCTACTACTAGTCGGTCAACTAGGCCTTGTTTAAGGTCTAGGTTAGGACAGGCTTCAATGGTTTGTTTCATAGCGGTCGCATAAGCATGTTTGTCTGCCTGGGCGCGTAGGGCTTGGACAGCTGGTCCCTTCCCAGTGTTGAGCATGCGCATTTGGATGTAGGTCTTATCAATATTGCGGCCCATTTCGCCACCGAGGGCATCGATTTCTCGAACGACAACACCCTTGGCAGGCCCCCCTACAGAAGGGTTGCAGGGCATAAAGGCTACCATTTCTAAGCTAATGGTTAAGAGCAAGGTGCGACAGCCCATACGAGCTGCCGCCAATGCGGCTTCTGAACCGGCATGGCCAGCGCCGACAACAATGACTTCATAGTGGCCAGCAGAGAATTCTTGCATGGTTTTGACTCCTTTGTGATTTATGGATGAGTGTAAAAAATAACTTCATGATTAAGTAGGCGATTATCAGAAGAATAGCTGAATTTGGCTGAAAAGAAGGGTTTCTGCTCTAAAATCCAAGTTAAGAAGATATGATCCCCTTCCCAACTAGGCCGGCTAAGGACTTGGTCATAGGGTACCCACTCTAGGGTACCTTCATTGCAATCAATGACTTGACCTTCAAAATGGCGGGCCCGAAAGACATAGGTGTACCAGTCATTGTCGGGAGTAAATTCCGGAAAGACGATAATGCCCACCAATTGCGGCTGGTGCAGGGTCAGGCCGGTTTCTTCTTTGGCTTCGCGAATGACACATTCCTCTGGGCTTTCGCCTGCTTCTAATTTGCCGCCGACGCCAATCCATTTGCCTTCATGGACGTCATTTGGCTTCTTGTTGCGGTGGAGCAAGAGCAGAGAGTGGCCATTGTCGATATAACAGATAGTGGCGAGTTTTGGCATGATGTATCCTCCTTATTTACCTAAGCAGAATTGGCTGAAGAGCTTGGTTAAGAGCTCATCTTGAACACTGTCACCTGTGATTTCGCCCAGGGCATCCCAGGCACGGGTATAGTCTATCTGAATGAGATCCACTGGTAGGCTCATGTCACAAGACTGGATGACTTCATCTAAACTGGCTAGGGCTTGGTTGAGCAGATGGGTGTGGCGACTGTTCAAGAGATAGTTGAGGTCGGTAGACTGGAGGTTACCGGATAAGAAGCGTGCCGAAATAGCATCTTCAAGGGCAGTTAAGCCGTCCTCAGTTAGGACAGAAGTTTTAATAATGTCCGAATCATCTTGCAGATAACTTGCTAAGTCTTCAATGGACCATTGGTTAGGTAAATCTTGCTTATTTAAGAGGATGATGCGGGCCTTATTTTGTGTCAGTTCTAAAAGTTCCAAATCCATAGGATCCAGGGCTTGGGCTTGATTCAAGATAAGGAGAATCAGATCTGCCGATTCAATCATGGCACGGCTCTTTTCTACCCCGATTTGCTCGACTACTTCATCCGTATGGCGAATGCCGGCCGTATCGATAATATGGAGGGGGACCCCTTTGATGGAAATGTATTCTTCAATGGTATCCCGAGTGGTGCCTGCAATATCGGTGACAATGGCCTTGTCTTCGCCAATTAAGTAATTAAGAAGACTGGATTTACCAACATTAGGGCGGCCAATAATAGCCGTTTTAATCCCTTCACGGAAAAGCTTGCCTTGGGTGGCCTGACGTAAAATGGCGCGGACTTCGCTTTGCACCAATTCTGCTGTGGAGGCCAGTTGTTGGAGAGACAGTTCCTCAACATCATCGTATTCTGGATAATCGATGGTGACTTCGACCTGTGCCAGGGTGTTAAGCATGGTGTCGCGTAGCTGACGAATTTTGTGTTTGAGGCTACCTTGAAGCTGGCTCATAGCCGCATCTTTGGCACGACTAGTCTTGGCGCTGATTAAATCCATGATGGCTTCAGCTTGAGACAGGTCAATCCGGCCATTGAGGAAGGCGCGCTGGGTAAATTCCCCAGCTTCAGCCAGGCGAGCTCCTTGGGCTAAGCAAGCATTGAGAATGGATTGGATAGCAACAATCCCGCCGTGGCCGTTGATTTCGACGACATCTTCTGTCGTATAAGAACGTGGGGCTTTCATGACGCTGGTCATGACTTCATCCAAGATTTGGCCTGACTGGGGATCTTGGATATGTCCATAGTGAATGGTATGACTAGCCACTTGGCTGAGGTCCTTTTCTGGAAAGAGCCGGTTGGCGATGGCGATGGCTTCTGGTCCAGACAGGCGGACTAGGCCGATAGCACCCTCGCCTAGGGCAGTTGAGATGGCAACAATGGTATCTTGGGTGTACATGGCGGGCTCCTTTCTCTTGTCACAAAAAAAGTGCCTAGACTACCCCCTTGGATATGGCCAGTTGGGTAGTAAGCACTTTGACTGCTACTATCAATTCATCTGTATTATATAGAATTTAAGGGGATTTGGCAAGGGCATATCACCCTACTTGAAAAGGGCTAAGACATTTAGTAAACTACATATGAGTAGAAAGAAGGGAACCTAGTGACAGAATTAAATCTTAATGAGCAACGAATAATGCCTCATAATATTGAAGCTGAACGTGCGGTGCTAGGTGCTTTATTCCTAGATCCACGTAAAATCGGGACCGTCCAGGCCATTATCAGTGAAGATGACTTCTATAAACGATCCCACCAATTGATTTTTAATGCCATTGATGTGGTCTTTGACCGCAACGGAGCTTTGGACTTCGTTATGGTGGTCAATCAACTAGAAGCCTATGATGCCTTAGAAAATGCGGGAGGCGCTAGCTATCTGGCAGAATTAATCGAAGCGACGCCAACGGCAGAACACGTGGAGTATTATGCCAATATCGTCAAACAAAAATCGACCTTGCGACGTCTGATTGCGGCCACTACAACCATTAGTTCAGAAGCCTATGATGAGTCCGATAGTGTAGAAAATATCGTAGACCGTAGTGAAAAGCTGATTCTCTCAATCGGGGAAGGTAGCCAAGTCAATAAGCCAAAAGAAATGCGCCACCTAGTAGTGGAAGCCTATGACCGTGTGGTTAAGCTTTCTGAGGAAAAACGCGACATTACGGGACTAGCTACAGGCTATCATGATTTGGATAAGATGACCTCAGGCTTTCAAGGAGATCAGTTAATAATTATTGCCGCCCGTCCTTCCGTAGGTAAGACGGCCTTTGCCCTCAATATTGCCCAGAACGTGGCCACTAAATCCAAGGTGCCGGTTGCCATCTTCTCCCTAGAAATGGGGGCGATTGACTTAGTCTATCGGATGGTCTGCGCAGAGGGAAATATCTTTGCATCCAACATGAAGACGGGTCAACTAACCGAAGATGAGTGGTCTAGCTTCACTATTGCGACCGATACCCTTAAAAATGCCAAGATTTTCATCGATGATTCAGCGGGGATTAAGGTCTCCGAAATTCGGGCCAAATGTCGCCGACTCAAGCAGGAAAATCCTGACTTGGGCTTGATTGTCATCGACTACCTGCAATTGATTGAAGGCAATGGTCGTGAAAACCGCCAACAAGAAGTTTCTGAGATTTCACGCCAACTCAAAAAATTAGCCAAGGAATTGCATGTGCCAGTTATTGCCTTGTCTCAGCTCTCACGGGGCTTGGAACAGCGCCAAAACAAGCGACCAATTTTAAGTGACATCCGGGAATCCGGGTCTATCGAGCAAGATGCGGATATCGTGGCCTTCCTCTATCGTCACGATTATCACCGCCATGACGAGCCGGGCGACGAGCCAGACCATGACGATTCCTTGCCAGATAACACGATTGAAGTGATTCTGGCCAAGAACCGGTCAGGGGCCCGGGACACCGTCAACTTACTCTTTAAGAAAGAGTATAACAAGTTTTCTAACTTGTCCTATCGCCCGGAAGATCAAGTAAATTATCAATAAAAAATAAGGCTGAGACTCAAGTCTCAGCCTTTTGCTTTCCCATTATATCATATATGATATAATGGGAAATTTATCTACTATTCATTGCTTAATCTGCTAAAATCCAAGCAGAGACAGATCCCCCGTGAACAGGAAAATCAGCCCAACCGTCTTCTTCGATGGTGATGCTGGCTTCATGGTGTTCTAAGCCATCACGGAAAGTACGGCCAGCCCATTCAGGGCCTAAGAAGAGACGCTTGCTAGCATCGTCTTTGTTGGAAAGAATGACTGCCAATGGGCGACCATCATTTTCTTCATTACCAGCTCGAGTCCAAGCAATACAGTTAGGATCATCGAGATAGTCAGTTTCTTGACCATAGGCATGGTAAAGCCGTAGGTTGAGCAATTTATCGATGACTTCCTGGAAGGATTCTTGGGCAAAGTCCCCTTGGATACCCATGTAGTCGCCATAGAAGACACAAGGTAAACCGGATTGGCGCAAGAGAATCATGGCATAAGCCAGAGGTTTGAACCATTCTGCTACGGTCGATTCAAGGGCTTGACCCCGTTGGGTATCGTGATTATCAACGAAGGTAACCGCCGATTCTGGGTAGTTTTGCATGAGAGTTTGGTCGAAGATCTTACTCAAGTCGTAATCTGCCCCGGCTTGACCGGCATCAAAGAAGTTCTGGTGGAGCTTGACGTCTACCAAGTCATAGTGGAAGTCGGTTTTCTCCAAATATTGGCTATTGGCTTCTTCGTCGCCATTCCAGAATTCACCGAAGACATAGAAATCATCGCCATAGTGTTCGGTTAAGTCCCGGATAAAGTTTTTCATGAAGAAGGAGTCGATGTGTTTAACGGCATCTAGGCGGAAGCCGCGAACTCCGGTTGTTTCAATAAACCAATGGGCCCATTCATAGAGATGTTGGACCACTTCCGGATGCTTGAAGTCGATGTCATCATACATAAGATAGTCATAGTTACCGTTCTCGTCGTCAACGAGCGTGTCGTCAGCCCAACCCTTATTATCCCCTTGAATCAGGTAAATACCGGATCGGTTACGGCCAGCGTCATAGTCGGTCCCTGTAAAGTGATACCAGTGCCAGGTGAAATCATTGTAGGCTTTCTGGCGACCATCAAAGGTGAAGCAAGTCCAACCTTCAATTTCGAAGGGTTCAGAGATTGCTTCTTGACGATTGTTAGGATTCATCTCAATGACCGTAAAGCGTTCCTTGTGGTCGGCGCCGGCCTTGTGGTTGAGGACGATATCAGCGATGGGAGCAATCCCGTTGGCTTTCAAGGTTTCAATCAGATTGAGATAGTCGTCTTTTGTTCCGTATTTAGTAGGAATGGTCCCCTTCTGGTCGAATTCTCCCAAGTCAAATAAGTCATAGACGCCATAGCCGACGTCGTCTTTGTTGGTGCCTTTGAAAGCAGGCGGGAGCCAGATTTTGCGAATGCCCTTAGCAGCCAATTCTGGAGCAAGTTGGGCAAGTCGATTCCAGTGCTGGTGGTCACTCGGCAGATACCATTCAAAAGCTTGCATTAAAGTCTGGTTTTGCATGGTGCGAGCCTCCTTTTACAATTCTATGGCTCTATTCTAGGACGATGGCAGGCAAAAAGCAACTGATACCGGTCCCTAAATGACGGATGTTAGGGACTTGTCACAGATTTGAGGTGAAATTGTCGTCAGATAGACGCCAAAAACCCTCCTCAGATGAGGAGGGCCGGAGTGGTAGACGAGTTAAGCTTAAGCTTGGTCGCGAATGACTAATTCAGTTTCTGGGTCGAAGAAGTGAGCTTTGTTCATGTTGAAGCCGAGTTCTACGGTTTCACCTGGGTTGTGGTAGTCACGTGCATCGACACGCGCGATGAATTCAGTATCCCCAACTTTAGAGTAAAGCATAGTTTCTGCCCCTAATAATTCAGATACGACAACTTCTGAACGAACTACTGATTTTGGATAGGAGTCTAAGAAGATTTGTTCAGATTGAATGTCTTCTGGACGAATACCGAAGATGACTTCCTTGCCTTCGTAACCACGTTCTACTAAGTAGCGACGTTGTGGATCTGTTACTTCTAAGGTTAAGTCGCGGCCATTGCTAATCATGCCATTTTCGAATTTAACTTTGAAGAAGTTCATGGCAGGAGAGCCGATAAAGCCAGCAACGAAGACGTTGTTTGGAGTATCGTAAACTTCTTGTGGGCTACCGATTTGTTGGATAATCCCATCTTTCATGATGACAATCCGGCTAGCCATGGTCATAGCTTCGGTTTGGTCGTGGGTTACGTAAATGGTAGTAGTGTTCAAGCGTTGGTGTAATTTTGCAATTTCAGCACGCATTTGTACACGGAGTTTAGCATCCAAGTTAGAGAGCGGTTCGTCCATGAGGAAGACTTTAGCATCGCGGACGATGGCACGACCCAAGGCAACACGTTGACGTTGACCACCAGACAAAGCAGCTGGTTTGCGGTCTAAGTATTGAGACAAGCCTAAGATTTCAGCTGCGTTCTCTACACGTTGTTTGATTTCTTCTTTTGGATATTTACGGAGTTTCAACCCGAAAGCCATGTTGTCGAAGACAGTCATGTGTGGGTAGAGGGCGTAGTTTTGGAATACCATGGCGATGTCGCGGTCTTTAGGCGCTACGTCGTTCATGAGGCGGTCGCCAATCCATAATTCCCCTTCAGAAATATCTTCCAAACCGGCAATCATACGTAATGTAGTGGACTTACCACAACCAGAAGGACCAACGAAGACGATAAATTCGCGGTCTGCGATGTCTAAGTTAAAGTCAGTAACGGAATAGAAGTCGGCATTATCGTATTTTTTGTGGATGCCTTTTAATTTCATTTCTACCATAGGAAAATTCGCTCCTTATTGATTGATTTTATTGACATCTATAGTGTAAATGAAAACGGTTTACAATTCCATTGACAAACTGCACAAATTTCTTCGGCAGATTGTACAAAAAGTAAGGGGTTTCTTTCAATCTGTAAGAAAGTGTGATTTTTCAAGCACTTTTATTGCTTTTATTACCCTATTGGCCGGGAAATTTGGTAAAATAGAGATGATTCAGTAGAAAAGGGGTGTCCTATGACCCAGGAAAGAAAACGTGGCTTCGAAGTCATCACTAGCTACCGAGATAAAGCCATCCAACTGCCGCAGCGAGCGACCCATCATGCCGCTGGTTATGATTTGGAAGCAGCAGAAACCATTGTAGTTCCGTCCTACTGGCGACAAGTCTTCCGCTATTTAGCGATGGAAATGAAACAATGGATTCATGCCAAACCAACCCAAAAGGAGCCAGCAGAGGATCCTCAGCGTTTGTTGAAACCAACCCTTGTGCCTACTGGGCTTAAGGTTTATATGCAGGAAGACGAATACTTACAAATCGTTAACCGCTCTAGTAACCCGCTCAAGCGTTTCTTACAAGTGCCTAACGGGGTGGGCGTCATTGATGCAGACTACTATAATAATCCTAGCAATGAAGGGCATGTCTTCGTTCAACTTAGCAACTTTGGGCTCTTTGACCAAACCATCCAAAAAGGTGAGCGCATTGCCCAAGCCATCTTCTTGCCTTTCTTGAAGGCAGATGGCGACCATGGTGGGCAGGCTGCCCGCGAAGGAGGCTTCGGCTCCTCTGGTCATCACCAACAATAGGCTCTAAGGACTAGAGCCAAAGAAAGAAGGAAAGCTATGGCCAAGAAAAAAGTAAGCTACGAATGTATGGCCTGCGGCTACGAATCGGCCAAGTATCTGGGAAAGTGCCCTAACTGTGGCGCTTGGAATCAGATGGAAGAGCAAATTGTCCAATCGACTATTAAGACCGAGAAAAGCCAGTTTAAGGTTTTGACCCAGCGTGGCGAAGGCGCCAACCGGGCTCAACGTCTAGAAGAAATCACCTACAAGGCTGAAACGCGGACCCATACCAATTTCCAAGAGTTCGACCGGGTATTGGGTGGCGGGGTGGTAGCTGGCAGCTTGGTTCTGATTGGGGGCGACCCTGGGATTGGTAAGTCTACCCTCTTGCTCCAGGTCTCGATTCAACTGGCTAATCTAGGTCAGACCGTCCTCTATGTTTCTGGGGAAGAGAGTCTCTCCCAAATTAAAATGCGGGCGGAACGCCTATCGCTTAAGGACAGTCATTTCTATCTCTTATCGGAGACGGACCTAGCAGTTATTGCTGGCGAAGTTCAGCGTATTGCTCCAGACATTTTGATTATTGACTCTATCCAGACCATGCAACTGGCAGATCATACTGGGGTGGCGGGAAGTGTTTCCCAATTGCGGGAAGCCACCGCTATCTTAATGCGGATTGCCAAGGATAATAATATTGCGACCTTTATTGTCGGTCACGTGACCAAGGAGGGTAATATTGCGGGGCCTCGGATGTTGGAGCACATGGTGGATACGGTGCTCTACTTTGAGGGCGAGCGCCATAATCGTTTCCGGGTCTTGCGAGCCGTAAAAAACCGCTTTGGCTCCACGCATGAGTTAGGGGTCTTTGAAATGCTGGAAGCAGGCTTGGAAGAAGTAACCAACCCTTCGGAGCTCTTCTTGGAAGAGCGTTTGGCTGGCGCGACGGGTTCGACTGTCGTGGCCTCCATTGAAGGGACGCGACCGATTTTGGCGGAAATCCAGTCCCTGATGACGCCAACGGTCTATGGGACAGCCAAACGTACCTCGTCAGGGATTGACTATCAACGCGTGTCACTGCTCTTGGCAGTTATGGAAAAGCACTGCGGTCTGCTGGTACAAAATCAGGATGCCTTCTTCAAGATTACAGGCGGCGTTAAATTAGACGAGCCGGCAATTGATTTGGCCATTGCAGTCAGCATCGCGTCTAGTTATTGGAATCAGGCCACTAAGATCGAAGATTGCTTCATCGGCGAAATTGGTCTGACGGGGGAAATCCGACGGGTTAGCCAAATCAAGGAGCGCCTCAAGGAAGCCGCCAAACTGGGCTTTAAGCGAGCCTATATTCCAAAGAATAATCTAGCAGGCCTGGATCAGACACTAGCGATTGAAATTGTGCCAGTGGCCACCATCCAGGAAGCCATTCATAAGGTCTTCCCCCGCCAATAGGGGGAGGCCATCATTATAAAAAACAGGAAAGGAGGAAGGTTTATGTTTAAACGTATTGTCTTAATGGTTTCAGCCATTATCGGACTGAGTTTTGGCGTGTCCTTTGGGGTTTCTATTTGGCCGTGGTTACATTTAACGCAAGTTTTCTTGCAGAACACCTACTTTAACGGTTTATTATTCGCAATTATTTTCGCCCTCTTGGGAAATCTCGCCTCACCTTTGTTGGCTCGTTGGATTCGCAAGACACAAGAAATCTTAAACAAACAAACCACCTCAACCATCTTCTTCGGGACTATTGGTGGGGTTGTCGGTTTGATTATCGGCTATCTCATCTCACTTCCCTTCTCTAATTTGCAAATTCCCTTTATCTCTAACGCCCTGCCCTTGGTTTTGTCGGTCATCCTATCCATTGTTGGCTACCAAACTGCAACCAGTCGGCAGGATGAATGGCGAACGATTTTTAGTCGCTCTGCTAGCAAGCGGGAAAAGCAGGAAAGCCGTATCTTGGAGCGCAAGGCTGGCGAGAATTTCCACCGCTACAAACTCTTAGATACTAGCGTTATCATTGATGGTCGGATTGCCGACATTGCCAAGACTCACTTCTTAGAAGGGGTACTCGTGATTCCTAATTTTGTGCTTAAGGAATTGCAATTCATCGCGGATTCAGCGGATTCGCTCAAGCGTGCTCGTGGTCGGCGAGGGCTGGACATTCTCAACAGTTTACAAAAAGAATCGCTCATCCCAATCGAATTTTATGATGGGGATTTTGACGATGTGCCAGAGGTTGACAGCAAGTTGATTCGTTTGGCAAAATTAATTGATGCAGCCGTCGTCACAAACGATTATAATTTAAATAAGGTCTGTGAATTTCAAAATGTCACCGTCTTTAACATTAATGCCTTGGCCCTAGCGGTCAAACCGGTCGTGATTCCTGGCGAAATCATGGAAGTCACGGTAGTTAAGTCCGGGACCGAGCGCAAACAAGGGGTTGCCTATTTAGATGACGGGACCATGATTGTGGTCGAAGACGGGCAACATTATATGAATGAGCGACTGAAAGTCATTGTCACCAGTGCCCTGCAAACTAGCGCTGGACGTATGATTTTCGCTAAGCCCGCTCACTCGCAAGATAAAATCGAAACCAAGCAGTCACATTACTAAGGAAAGAGGAAACTACATGACTTCAAAAGTACGTGTGCGTTATGCACCAAGCCCAACAGGAGAATTACACATCGGGAATGCGCGGACAGCGCTCTTCAACTATCTTTTCGCGCGCCACTATGGCGGGGACTTCGTCATTCGGATTGAAGATACCGACTTAAAACGTAATCTTGAGCATGGCGAGAAGAGCCAGCTAGATAACTTAACTTGGTTGGGGATGGACTGGGATGAAGCGCCTAATAAACCAGGCCAAGTGGGTCCATACCGTCAGTCAGAGCGTCTGCATATTTACAACCCACTGATTGACCAACTATTGGCAGAAGGCAAGGCCTACAAGTGCTACATGACGGAAGAAGAATTAGAGGCAGAACGTGAAGCCCAACAAGCCCGTGGCGAAATGCCACACTATGGTGGCCAACACGCTCATCTAACGCCTGAAGAAGAAGCTGCCTTTGAAGCAGAAGGTCGTGTACCGGTTATTCGTTTCCGCGTGCCAGAAGATGTGACCTATGAATTTGAAGATTTGGTCAAGGGTCCGATTACCTTCGAATCACGCAGTGTCTCTGGTGACTGGGTTATTCGCAAACGTGACGGCATGCCAACTTATAACTTTGCGGTAACGGTCGACGACCACCTTATGGGCATTACCCACGTACTGCGGGGGGATGACCACATCGCTAATACACCTAAGCAAATGATGATTTATGATGCTTTCGGTTGGGACTACCCACGTTTTGGTCATATGACCTTAATCGTTAATGCTGAGACTCATAAGAAACTCAGCAAGCGTGACGGTGCTATCTTGCAATTTATCGAACAATACCGCAACCTGGGCTATTTACCAGAAGCTATCTTCAACTTTATCGCCCTTTTGGGTTGGTCTCCAGTCGGGGAAGAGGAAATTTTTGGTCGTGACCAGTTGATTGAACTCTTCGACTATGAACGTTTGTCTACTTCACCTGCTTCCTTCGACACCAAGAAATTGGAATGGATTAACAATACCTATATGAAGCAAGCGAGTCTTGAAGAAGTGACGGCGCTAGCCTTGCCACATCTGATTGAGGCAGGCCGTGTATCAGCTAATCCATCGGAAGAAGAGTTAGCTTGGGTGACTAAGGTCGTCTCACTCTTCCACGAGCAAATGTCTTACGGGGCAGAAATCGTCTCTCTGTCTAGCCTCTTCTTCAACGATAGTTTGACGATTGACGAAGAAAGTCGTGAGGTTTTAGCAGGCGAGCAAGTGCCGGCTGTCTTGGCGGCGGTTCGCGAGAAGTTAGCGAACTTAGAGGACTTTGAGGCTGCAAATATTAAAGCTTGCATCAAGGAAGTGCAGAAGGAAACAGGCGCCAAAGGGCGTGGCCTCTTCATGCCAATCCGGATTGCGGTGAGTGGCCAAATGCATGGACCAGAATTACCAGCATTAATCGAAGTCTTAGGCAAAGAAAAAGCCTTAGCCCACATTGACCAAGTAGCAGCGCTCTTGGCATAAAATTCAAGATGACTATAAGAGGCTGGGGCACTTGCCTCAACCTCTTTTGTTTTTAGGCATCTGCTATCTAAGGAGGCTCCCTATATGTCACATTCTGCCTGGCATCAAGCCATTAAGGAAGAACTACCCCTAGGTTATTTCAGCCAAATTAATCATTTCATGGACCAAGTTTACGGCCAAGGAAGAATCTATCCGCCGCGTGATCGGGTCTTTAATGCTATCCAAACGACCGCCTTAGAGGATGTCAAGGTGGTTATTCTGGGGCAAGATCCCTACCACGGACCAGGCCAGGCACAAGGCCTCAGTTTTTCTGTGCCCAATGATTTGCCTGCCCCCCCTTCCCTCCAGAATATTCTCAAAGAATTAGCGGATGACATTGGTATCAAACCCAACCATGACCTAACAGCTTGGGCCCAGCAAGGCGTCTTATTGCTCAATGCCTGTCTGACCGTACCAGCAGGTATGGCTAACGGTCATGCGGGACAGATTTGGGAGCCATTTACGGACGCGGTTATTCGGGTCGTCAATCAACAGGAGCAGCCGGTTGTCTTCATCCTGTGGGGCGCCTATGCTCGCAAGAAGAAGGCTTTGATTACCGCTAGCCAGCACTTGGTAATTGAATCGGCGCACCCTAGTCCCCTATCTGCCTATCGTGGGTTCTTTGGCAGTCGGCCTTTTTCACGAGCTAATGCCTTTTTAAAGGCTCAGGGGCAGACCCCAATTGATTGGCTTGCTTAGAGCTATTTACTTATTTTAATGCAAAGGAGCAATACTATGGTAATACAAGTCTATAATACCTTGACACGGCAGAAGGAAGTCTTCCGTCCTATTAAAGAGGGGCAAGTAGCTTTCTATGTCTGCGGTCCGACCGTCTATAACTATATCCATATCGGTAACGCCCGTAGCGCGGTAGCCTTTGACACTATTCGGCGTTACTTCCAGTACCGAGGTTATCAAGTTAATTATGTCAGCAACTTTACTGACGTCGATGACAAAATTATCAAGGCAGCGATTGCCGAAGGTTCAACTCCCGAAGCCATTGCTGATAAATATATCGCGGCTTTCAAGGAAGATACCGGGCAACTCAATATTCAACCGGCGACCGTTCATCCACGAGTTATGGAAAATATTGAGGAAATTATTGCTTTCGTCCAGACTTTGATTGAAAAGGGCCATGCCTATGAATCAGAAGGCGATGTTTACTTCAAGACGGAATCCTTCAAGGACTATGGCCATTTATCTGACCAATCGCTAGAAGATCTATTGGTAGGTGCTAGCGACCGTTTGGATCAGGTAGTTGCAGAGCGCAAGGCCAATCCTCTGGACTTTGCCCTCTGGAAGACTGCCAAGCCTGGGGAGATCGCCTGGGATTCGCCGTGGGGGGCGGGCCGTCCTGGCTGGCATATTGAATGTTCAGTTATGGCCACTAAGTACCTAGGTGATACGATTGATATTCATGGGGGCGGACAAGACCTTACTTTCCCTCACCATGAGAATGAGATTGCCCAGTCTGAAGCCTGCACTGGTCATACTTTTGCCCATTACTGGCTCCACAATGGGTTTGTGACCATCGGTAAGCAAGATGAGAAAATGAGTAAGTCCTTGGGGAACTTCGTCCTCCTGCGCGACTTGTTAGAAGCCTACGACCCTATGGTCATTCGCTACATGTTGGCGACAACCCACTACCGTCGTCCTTTGCGCTATGATGAGGCAGTGATTACCGAAGCACAAGCCAATGTCAGCAAATTACGGGAGGCGCTCCGTCGACTCAAGCACCGTCAGGAGCAGGCTAGCGCAGACCTTGAAGATCATGAGACTTGGTTAACAGAGATTAATGGCATTCAAGAGCAATTTGTGACTGCAATGGATGATGACTTCAATGCTTCTAATGGGATTACGGCTCTCTTTGATTTGGTCAAGTCCCTGAATCGTTACTTGGACCTAGAATTAGTCAGCCAAGCTGTTCTGTCACTTTATGACAAAGTCCTACATGATTTATTAGCAGTATTTGGCTTGGATTTAGAAGATAAAAGCAATAGTATTGATCAGGAAATTGAGGCGCTGATTGAAGAACGGCGTCAAGCTCGGGCCAACAAGGATTTTGCCCGTAGCGACGCGATTCGTGATCAACTCAAAGAGCAAGGCATCCTCTTAGATGACACGCCTCAAGGTACGGTTTGGAAGCGAGTGAATCAATGAATCAAGTAGATCAATTAAATGGGGCTGCCCTGGCCTATATTGGGGATGCAATCTATGAGCTTTATGTCAGACAGCATGTCATTGCCTCTGGCTTGACCCAGCCTAATCGTCTGCATCGGGCAGCGACCCGCTATGTAGAGGCCAAGGGCCAGGCCTATGCCATGCAGTGTCTGCGGGACCAAGAGACCTTAAATGAAGAGGAATTAACCATCTATAAACGGGGGCGTAATCATAAGGCTAATACTAAGGCTAAGAATGCTAGCATTGGCGATTACCGCCAGGCAACAGGCTTTGAAGCCCTACTTGGCTGGCTTCATCTCTCCGGACAAAGTCAGCGTTTGGAGGAGTTGATTGCCCAGTCTCTCGCCCTAATCGATCAGAGAGGACAATAGAATGAAATATGATACAAGTAGGTCGCGTAAATCAACTAGCAAGCGACAAACTCATAAAAAGAAATATGATGAAACAACAGACAAGAAAATAGAAAATAACCCAGAAGTATCTGCCCAAGAGGAAATTATCTTTGGTAAACACGCGGTAATGGAAACCCTTAAAAAAAATAAGGGGATAAACAAACTTTTTTATCAAAAAGGGCTGGCAGATTCTAAAATAAGTAGTATAATAGAATTAGTAAAAAACCACGGCGGAATTTTTCAAGAAGTTCCGAAAAGTAAACTGGATGAATTGACCCAAGGTGCTAATCACCAAGGGTTGGTTCTCACCGTGCCTCCTTTTGATTATCAGACCATAGAAGACTGTCTTGCCTTGGCCGAAAGCAAAGGTCAGCCTCCTTTCCTACTGATTCTTGATGGGATTGAAGATCCTCATAATTTGGGGTCCATTCTACGCACGGCGGATGCTTTTGGTGTCCACGGAATCATCATTCCTAAGCGTCGCGCAGTCGGTTTAACAGGCATTGTTGCCAAGACATCCACAGGGGCTATCGAACATGTGCCCGTTGTTCGTGTTGCGAATATCGCTCAGACCATTGAACTGCTACAAAATCAAGGGATCTGGGTCTTCGCCACGGATATGGCGGGAGAAGATGTGCGCCAGTGGAATAGTCAAGGGCCTTTAGCGATTGTCATTGGGAATGAAGGTCAAGGGGTCTCTCCTCTTGTGAAGCAAAAAGCAGACGGCATTGTTACCATTCCAATGGTGGGACATGTACAAAGTCTTAATGCTAGCGTGGCAGCAGGCGTATTGGTTTATGAAGTTGCCCGGCATCGGATGAATTAGGGGAATCACTGATGAAAAGACAGGCCTACCTTTTGGTGGATGGCTACAATATGATTGGTGCGTGGCCACACCTGTCGCGTCTTCAAGTGGTTAATATCCAAGAAGCGCGGGATCGACTAATAGCTGAACTGGCCAGTTATGCCAGGGTGAGACAGGTTCAGGTGATTGTGGTCTTTGATGCCCAATTAGTGCCTGGACGAGCGACAAGGCTTGAGCAGTCTGGAGTGCAAGTGGTTTTTACCGAGGAGAACGAAACGGCAGACTCGTATATTGAGAGGGGAGTAGGAGCCTATATTCATCCGTTGAACCGCGTGACGGTGGCAACGAGTGATATGGCTGAGCAATGGACTATTTTTCAACAGGGAGCCCTTCGTATGTCGGCTCAAGAATTATGGCATGATTTGAAGTTAGCCAAGGAAGAAATGACTGCAGATGTCGAACGTTACTATAGTAGACGGCTCCGCCGGCACAGCCCGTGGAGCGCAAGACAATTGGCGAAACTCGATCAATTGCGCAAAACACTTTAAACATATGGGATAAACCTTTTCCTTCTCCCCTATATTAACCTTTATAGAGGAGGAAACCCCATGGATTTTCATCAGTACGAAGACACAGAGATGCCAGCACTCGATCAAGCAGTTGCAGCACTCAAGGCAGATTTTGATGGTCAACAATTTGAACAATTGTTGCGCCAGTTCAGTCCTTTGATTAGAAGTTGTTATTTGATGAGTAAGTCTGCCTATCTTGATTATGCAGACTTCCAACAAGAAGCTAGAGTTACTTTGTGGAAGGCCATCTTCACTTATAATGGTGGAATTCCTTTCAAGAGTTACTTTAAAATTGTCCTTATCCGACATTTTAGCCATTTATATCGTTATGAATCTGCGCATAAACGCGTTCAGGCATCCGATTGTATTTCTCTGGATGTGGATGACTATGTGAGAGAACAACTAGAGGCACATTTCGATCCTCTGAGTCCCCTAGCTCAAGGTCACGATATGGCACCAGAAGACTGGTGTCTGGCACGTGAAGCCTCCGATGGTTATTTTTCAAGTTTGTCTGATTGGGAAAAAGAGGTTCTCTTAGCTTGCCTAGATGGCATGAGTGTCGAGGAGATGTCTCAAGTCAAGGGCAAGTCCCAACGTTCTTGTCAAAGTGCCCTAAGCCGCTGTCGTAAAAAACTAGAAGATTTCTGCAAGAGGCTTGACAAATAGCCGGGAACTGCCTATCATTAAAAGATGATATAGCATCAAAAGGAGGTAGTTGCCTTGGCTCAAAAGAAAGGTGCCTTAGCCTGTAGTGAATGTGGTCAACGTAATTACCACATGACACCCACGCAGATGGGACAGTCGCAACGCTTAGAAATCAAGAAATTCTGCAAGTATTGCAACAAGCATACCTTGCATAAAGAAACTAAATAGAAGGGTATTAGAGCATGGGATACATTAAGAACGTCGGAAAAGAAATGAAACGCGTGACTTGGCCAAGCTTAGGCGAAGTCAACAAATACACATGGACAGTCATCATTATGGTCGTTTTATTAGGCCTCTACTTCGGTGGCATCGACTTTGGCTTGTCCAACTTACTCAACTACTTCTACGCCCTCTAAGCGAGCGAGAGGTAGGCACTTAGATAGAAAACCTCAATCCGCTTGGAGAATCTCTCTAGGCGGATTGATTTACTTTAGGGAAAAGGATGGTGGCTTCATGACACACGATGAACACTTAGAACAGCATATGTATAATCTCTTAAGCCAACGAGGCGTGGCCGTTAAGGATATTGCCCACATTGTCTACGACTTACAAGTGGATTATGTGCCCCATATTACGATTGAGCAGTGTCAGTCTCACGTTCAAGAAGTCCTCAAGAAACGTGAGGTTCAACACGCGGTGGTCACCGGCATTGAGTTGGATATGGCAGTTGAAGCGGGCCACTTCTCGCCTATTTTGCGAGACATTATTGCCCGCGATGCGGGGCTTTATGGCATTGATGAGATTCTTGCCCTGTCCATTGTCAACGTCTACGGATCGATTGGCCTGACCAACTTTGGCTATGTAGACAAAATGAAGACCGGCATCGTCAAAGAGTTGGATTCCAAGACACCTGGCCGTGTCAATACTTTCATTGATGACTTGGTAGGTGCCATTGCCGCGGCAGCAGCTGCCCGGATTGCCCATGCAGGTTTAGAGAGAAATCAAGACTAGCCACTAGGCCAAATGCCCAGGGAAATTCCTTGGGCCGGGTCTTGTCTCAGTGGCCGCCCTTATGTTATACTAAGGCTAACGATAGCGACCTACCCAATGTAGGTTTTTTATTTTGCCGGTTCAAATAAAAGGAGTAGACAGATGAGTAAAGAATGGTATGTATTACACACGTACTCAGGGTACGAAAACAAGGTCAAAGAAAATATCGAGATGCGGACGGAAAGCATGAATATGCAAGACCACATCTTCCGCATTGCGGTGCCTGAAGAAGAAGTGGTTGAGAAAACAGATGGCGTAGAGAAGAAAAAAGTCGAAAAGACCTTCCCTGGCTATGTCCTAGTAGAGATGGAAATGTCTGATGAGGCTTGGTTTATCGTCCGGAATACGCCAGGTGTGACTGGTTTTGTTGGCTCTCATGGGGCCGGCTCAAAACCATCCCCACTCTTGCCAGAAGAAATTGCGGCTATCTTGGGTGATGCGCCAATGCCAAGTCAACGTGTAGAACTCAATGTAGAAGAAGGCGACTATGTGTCCATTATCGATGGGGCCTTCTCTGGCCTATCTGGTCAAATCGAGGAAATCGACCGTGATCATGACAAACTCAAAGTAGTGATTGAGATGTTTGGCCGTGAGACAGTGGCGGAATTAGACTTCACGCAAGTTAAAAAAGAAGATATTTAATCTAGATAGAGACTAGGGCATAGGCTCCCTAGTCTCTTTTTTGTGGGGCGAGTGATGAAGTCTTAACAAAATTGGCTCATGTCCAGCTTAGACTCGTCAAAGGGCTTCACTTGTGCTATACTATCTCCCAATAAGGGCTTTTAATTCCATCCCGTGAGGTGGAGAAGGCTAAATCACTTTACCGAGCCCTTGGAATAAATTCAGAGGGCTCTTTGTCATGTCTTGGAGCCCGGAAAAGAGGTTATGATGGAACTACAAACGTCCAAAGTCCGCATGCTGCTTGATGTCGAGCAGAAGCCGCCTTTCCTACAAGGGCTCTTGTTGAGTGCCCAGCACGTCTTTGCCATGTTTGGGGCGACCATTCTGGTGCCCCTGATTCTGGGGATGCCGGTTTCGGTGGCGCTCTTTGCCTCGGGGATTGGGACCCTCATCTACATGGTCTCGACCCAGTTCAAGGTGCCGGTCTACCTAGGGTCGTCCTTCGCCTTTATCCAGGCCATGGCCTTCGCTAATAGTCAGATGAATGGCGATGTCTCTGCTGCCCAAACCGGGGTGGTGCTAGTTGGGCTGGTCTATGTTGGAATAGCACTCTTGATTCGGGCAATTGGAACCACCTGGATTGATCGCTTGCTGCCGCCTATTGTGATTGGGCCCATGATTATGGTGATTGGTTTGGGCTTAGCCAACTCGGCGGTTAAGAATGCCGGTTTTATTGAGGGGGGCGACATCAAGCACATTCTGGTCGCCATTGTTACCTTCTTAATTACGGCCTTTATTAATACCAAAGCCAAGGGTTTTCTCAAAATCATTCCCTTCCTCTTCGGGATTATTGGGGGCTACTTGGTGGCCGTTGTCTTTGGTTTGGTAGACTTTCAGCCAGTCCTAGAGGCAGCTTGGTTTGAAGTGCCACATCTCTATCTGCCATTCGAAACCGGTGGCTTCTTTAGTCACTATCAACTCTACTTCGGGCCAGAGACTTGGGCGATTTTGCCGGTAGCGGTCGTGACCATTGCAGAACATATTGGGGACCATACAGTGTTGGGGCAAATCTGTGGCCGTAAGTTCTTGGAAAAACCAGGCCTCCATCGGACCTTGATTGGGGATGGGGTGGCGACTGCTGTGTCAGCCTTTATCGGTGGCCCGGCCAATACTACTTATGGCGAGAATACTGGGGTGGTAGGGATGACCCGTATCGCTTCCGTTTCTGTCATTCGCAATGCCGCTCTCTTTGCTATCGGGCTTAGCTTTATGGGCAAATTCACTGCTATCATCTCCACCATTCCGAAACCCGTCTTAGGCGGTATGGCCATCCTACTCTACGGGGTCATTGCTTCTAACGGTTTGAAGGTTCTGATTGAGAAGCAAGTCGACTTCCACCAAGTCCGCAACTTGATTATCGCCAGTTCTATGTTGGTGCTAGGCTTGGGCGGCGCGGTTCTCAAATTGGGGCCGGTGACCTTATCTGGGACTGCCCTCTGCGCCTTGGCTGGCGTCCTGCTCAACTTAATCTTGCCACACGAAGAAAAATTCCAAGACCAGAAGGTTGAAGAATTACTTGGTGAAGCGTAAATAAGGAGCGCCCTTTCCAGGGGGCTTTTCTTGTATGGAAAAAGTCAAGCATGGGCAGAATCTTGCAGAGCAAAAAAATCTCTGAAAATCAGGCCTTAAGGCATTGCATATTTGCTGGAGTATGCTATAATAGTACGGTGCGCAAAGTACGCACACTGAGTGGGAGGAGGCTTAGGCTTCCATGAACCACATCACGAACCAAAAATTAAGGAGGAATGTTTCGTGGCTAAAAAAGTCGTAAAACAAGTTAAATTACAAATCCCAGCCGGCAAAGCAAGCCCTGCTCCACCAGTAGGTCCAGCGCTCGGTCAAGCACAAGTAAACATCATGGGGTTCTGTAAAGAGTTCAACGCTCGTACACAAGATCAAGCAGGCTTGATTATTCCTGTTGTTATCTCTGTATACGAAGACCGTTCATTTACTTTCATCACCAAAACTCCACCAGCTCCAGTATTGTTACTGAAAGCTGCTAAAGTTGACAAAGGTTCAGGTGTACCTAACAAAACTAAGGTTGCCACTGTAACCAAAGATCAAGTACGAGAAATCGCAGAAACTAAAATGCCAGACTTAAATGCAGCCAATGTTGAAGCTGCAATGCGCATGGTTGAAGGTACTGCTCGCTCAATGGGGATTACAGTCCAAGACTAAGCACAATGTAGCTTCTCAACCCGAATTCTATCGGGTGTGGGAGGTCAAACCGTTATAACCACAACATAGGAGGAAGAAAAATGGCTAAAAAGAGCAAAAACTTACAAGCGGCTCTTGCAAAAGTAGACCGCAACAAAAAATATGAAGCTAACGAAGCTGTTACCTTAGCAAAAGAAATCGACTTCGCTAAGTTCGACGCTACCGTTGAAGTTTCTTACAACTTAAACATCGACGTTAAGAAAGCTGACCAACAAATCCGTGGCGCAATGGTATTGCCACACGGGACTGGTAAAACCAGCCGTGTAGTTGTTATCGCGCGTGGCGAAAAAGCTAAAGAAGCGGAAGCAGCAGGTGCTGATTTCGTTGGTGAAGCAGACTTAATCCAAAAGATTTCTGACGGTTGGTTAGAATTCGACGTGATGGTCGCTACCCCTGACATGATGGGTCAAGTGGGTCGCCTTGGTCGTGTCTTAGGGCCAAAAGGCTTGATGCCAAACCCTAAAACCGGGACTGTTACTATGGATGTAACCAAAGCAGTTAACGACATCAAAGCTGGTCAAGTAACTTACCGTGCTGACAAAGCGGGTATCGTGAACGTGCCAATCGGTAAAGTATCTTTTGAAGACAACAAATTGGTTGAAAACCTCAAGGCGCTTCACGAGCAAATCTTGCGTGTGAAACCAGCCGCTGCTAAAGGTACTTACATCAACAACTTGACTTTGAGCACTACTTTTGGTCCTGGGATCAAGTTGGATGTTACTTCTCTCTAATTTTTAGCGAGAAATCCGCGAAGAGGCTTGACATGATGGCCCTTCTTCGCTACAATAACATACGTTAATATAACGACCGAAGACAGTAAGTGGCGCAGGCCTTAATTTCTTACCGAGGAAGTTCCACGAATGGAAGCTATCTCTATGTCTAAGGTGACATAGAGATTTTTTATGGCAACATAAAAATCTCTATATCAAACTAGCGGAGGTGAAATTATGACAAAAGCAATTCTCTTGAAAAAGCAAGAAGAAGTTTCAAAAGTTGCTGAAGAACTCAAATCTGCAGCATCTGTAGTCGTTGTTGACTACTTAGGCTTAACCGTTGAAGAAGTGACTAACTTACGTAAAGAGTTACGTGATAACGGCGTGCAAATGAAGGTTGTGAAAAACACCATCTTACGTCGTGCTGCTGCTCAAGCTGAAATCGAAGGTTTGGATGCCCACTTTGTAGGCCCAACTGCTATCGTGTTCAGCGAATCAGAAGTTGTAGCGCCAGCGAAAGTTATCGCAGAATTCGCGAAAAAAGCTGAAAAGCTTGAAATCAAAGGTGGCTTAATCGAAGGGAAAGCAGCTTCAGCAGAAGACGTGAAGGCTCTCGCAGCTCTTCCAGACCGCGACGGCATGCTCTCTATGCTCCTTTCTGTACTGCAAGCCCCAGTACGCAACACTGCATTGGCTATTAAAGCTGTTGCAGAAGCAAAAGAAAGTGCAGCTTAATTACACAATACTAAACTTAATGGAGGAAATTAATCATGGCATTAAACATTGAAAACATTATTGCTGAAATCAAAGAAGCAACAATCATCGAATTAAACGATTTAGTAAAAGCAATCGAAGAAGAATTTGGCGTAACTGCAGCAGCTCCTGTAGCAGTAGCAGCAGGTCCAGCAGCAGCAGCTGAAGAGAAAACTGAATTTGACGTTGAATTAACTAACGCAGGTGCAGGTAAGATCAAAGTTATTAAGGTTGTCCGTGAAGCAACTGGCTTAGGCTTGAAAGAAGCTAAAGAATTAGTTGACGGCGCACCATCTGTAGTCAAGGAAGGCGCTTCTAAAGAAGACGCAGAAGCTTTGAAAGCTGCCTTGGAAGAAGTTGGCGCAACTGTAACCTTGAAGTAATTGATTTCGGTTATCGAATGCCAAAGGCGGAGACTTTGTCTCCGCCTTTTTCTTACTTAAAAGAAAAATCCCATTATATCATATATGATATAATGGGATTTTTGTGTATGGATTATTTTTTGTACGGTGAGAGGATAGCTTTTATCCTTGAAGTTATTCACCATTTGAAGTGCTAGTATCTGTTTCTAATCCTTAGAACAGTCGTTGTTGAATATTCTGGGTAACGTCGTTGCGCTCATTGTAATAAGCCGCCAGCAAGGTGGTTTGATTCTCATTGACCTGGTCGGCCGCCGTATCCTCAGCAGTGGTCAAAATTTCTTTAGGGAAGTAGAGACGCAAATCGCCGCGCTGTTTGCCGGCTAGGGAATTGACTAGGGGACTAACTTGAGATAGCTCAACAATCTGTCCCATCTTAGTAATCAGCTCAATCTGGGTGCGTTTGCTAATCTGACCTACACGATAATAGTCATAAGGCAGGTCAAAACTAGAATTCTCCGCGAAATAATAGTAAGGGTCATAGCCCAGTCGGACCAGTTCTTGGTCGATGGCAATAGTCAGCTCGGTCTTCTCTTCAGGACTGGTCAGAACGGATTTGAATGGTTTGCGGGTCAGGAAGCGATTAGCTAGGTCTGCCAGCAAGACATCCTCTTCGTCTAGCCAGTGGTTGAAGTAGCTACTGAGGATGTGGTCGTCCAAGCGTAAGTAATCAGATAGGAGCCAATCCCCTCGCAGGAAGGGCTCTAGGAAGCTGATTTGGGTCTTCATCTGGTCCGCTTTTTCCAGATAACAGGTCTTAGCGCGGGTCAGTAGGCTGTGGAGGACCATTTCCATGCCACGGGAGACGGAGTGGAAGTAGACCTGCATATACATTTGATAGCGACTGACGATATAGTCTTCAATGGCGTGCATACCCGAAAAGTCGAAAACAATGCCGTTTTTGAAGGGGCGAATCACCCGCAAAATCCGTGTCAAATCGAAAGTGCCGTAGGAGACGCCAGCATAATAGGCATCGCGAAGCAGATAATCCATGCGGTCGGCATCAATCTGACTACTAATCAGTTGGACCACCTGTTGGTTAGGGTAGGTCTTATTGATGACACTGGCAACCTTAGCCGGAAATTCTGGGCCAAGTTGTAGCAGGACCTGATGGATTTCAGTTTCAGGCGAGGTGATAATGCGTTGAGTAATTTCTTCGTGGTTGGTATGGAAGATCCCTTCAAAGGCATGGGAGAAGGGACCATGCCCGATGTCATGGAGTAAGGCGGCGCAGAGGGCGACCAGGCGCTCAGAGGCCTGCCAGAGGCCGTCCCCCGGCATTTGGGACAGATATTGACGTTCGAATTTGTCGACAATGAGACGTGTGATTTCATAGACACCTAGAGAATGACCGAAGCGCGAATGTTCTGCCCCATGGAAGGTGTAGACAGAACCGCCCAATTGCTTAATACGGCGCAGGCGTTGAAACTCTCGCGTGTTGATCAGATCTAAGATAATCTGATCTTGGATATGGATATAGCCATGTACCGGGTCGCGGAAGACCTTCTCACGGCTGAGTTTTTGGGCCGCAACGGCCCCATCAAAGTTAAACATGGCATAACCTCCTTAGCTATCTCGCTTGCTATTGACTTCTGGTTTTAGTGATTGGGTGCGGGCCAAGGATACTTGGCGCATTTTGGTAAAGATAGGAACTAGGTCAGGGTCTTGATAGTCGCCTGGGACTAGTTTTTGATAGTGGCTAATCAGCTGGATCAGCTCTTCTTGGTAGGTCTGGCGGTCAAGTGGTCGGCCACAAGCATGAGCCAGGGTCGTCATGACCGCTGGGTCTACCTTGGGATAGCTGTCGTCCGCTCCAGCTGCCTGGTAAAAGTCCGCCATGAGTTGGGCGCGAGCAGCTTGGTCGCCCGCTACGCTGATATAAGCTGCAGTTGTCAGACCGGTCTTAAAGCGACGTTGGGCAATGCCCCCGATTTTCTGGCCCCCCACGACCAAGTCATAGGTACCAGGGCAGTAGGATTGGGCGATTTCATAGGCTTCAAGCTCAAGGCCATAAGACATCAGGGACAGTCCAATCAGGGCCACCATCTGTTCATAGGCGGCATCAATGGATAGAGGGAAGTGGGTCAGATCACTGGCCAGACCAATATTCAGGATGCCTGGATCACAGACCACGCCCAAACCACCATGGGGCCGGAGGGCATAGTCGAAACCCTGGTCTTCTAGGTAAGCCAAGCCAGCTGCTAAGTTAGGCAGACGGCTATCTTTGGCGCCCAAGAGGACAGTGGGACGATCAATGGAATAGAAGTGAACGAGGCCCTGAGGCTGGTCCCCTTGTAAATGAGGGAGCCAACGAATGAAGCTGTCTTGATAGGCCAAACTATCGCTTGCCGCTAGCGCCGGAACATGGCTAGCATCGTCGAAGTAACGCCATTCATGCTTTGATAAATACGGAAATTGCGGCAATGCCATTCTGACCTCCCCCTTTCTCGTCAAAGTTGCCCTCCTAAATGCAGATGAGAGCGATTGCTATGGTGTTATTATAGCACGATTTGCGGTATAATAACTATATAGAACCATTCGAGAGGCCCAACTTGTGACAGAAAGTGAACAAGTGGCCAGAAAGGAACTTCATGAGACGTGTAAGCATTGACCTTCAGGTCGAACAACAAATTATTTATCCAGATAGCCAGCAGGTAGAACGTTATGACCACAAGACCCAGGCGGTCCTCTTAGAGCTAGAATCTTTTACTAAGCTGACCTATCAAAATCTCAATCAAGAACCTGTTGAAGTCAAATGGCTACCCCAAGCTGATGGGAGCACCCAGATTCAAGTCAGTCAGGCCCAGGGGGTACTGCTCTTTGTGCCAGACCAAGAAACCATGACCAGCTACCAGACTCCTCAGGGCAGCTGGCCTTTGAGTGTCCATACCCAGCACTTGCACTGGCATTTTGAGCCGGCGGATCAAGCAGGAAAAATCCGCTATGCCTTGACCGTCGACTATCAATTAAAAAATGACCAAGAATTGCTAGGAAACTATCGTTTTCGATTGATTTATGTCGCTTAAATAGGTAATATATAAGAGTATACTAGGGAGGGTGTGTCAAACCATGATTTTGAAACAATTTGAAGGACAAGACCGCAAAGATTTATCCATGATTGAAGTTGCTCACGCAATTTTAGAACAAAAAGGTGATGTGGTAGACTTTACGGAATTACTGATTGAAATCCAAAACTACTTGGAGTTATCAGAGTTAGAGTTGGAAAGCCGTATGGTCCGCTTCTATACAGATTTGAATATCGACGGTCGTTTTATCTCCTTAGGGGAGAATCGTTGGGGCTTGCGTGGCTGGTACCCAATCGATGCAATCGATGAAGAAATTATCTCTAGCGCTGAAGCTGAAGATGATCGTCCAGTTAGCCGTCGTAAGAAACGTAAATACAATGCCTTCTCTGAAGGAGACGACATGATCGACTACAACGATGATGATCCAGAAGATGCAGATGATATCTACGACACCGATTTAGACGATTACGGCGATGTAGATGAGGAAGATGAAGATGACGACGATACTCGTGGTCTAACCCTCATTGAAGACGATGCCGTTGACTTAGACGACGACGAAAGTCAAGAGTTGGGCGAATACGCTTCTGACCTCTCTGATTTCGGCGACGATGACTTAGATTTAGACGGTGATGCTTCCTTCGAGGCTGAAGATGATGAAGCCGATGACTTCGAATCAGAAGACGAAGAATACGAAGAAGAGTTACAAGACGAAGAAGAATAAACTTGACGCGGTCAGAGCTTTAGCGTAATATTTTATGTGGGCCCCCTAAAGCTTTTTAGGGCAACTGACCGAGTGAGCGCTCCCTGTTCCTAGAACGGGGAGCGATTTTCATTTAGTAAATAGACAAGGAAAAGGAGTAGTGACATGACAAAGTATATTTTTGTAACAGGCGGGGTAGTTTCCTCTATTGGTAAAGGGATTGTAGCAGCTTCCTTAGGGCGTCTGCTCAAGAATCGTGGCCTCAAAGTAGCCATCCAAAAATTCGATCCTTATATCAATGTGGACCCCGGCACCATGAGTCCTTACCAACACGGGGAAGTCTTTGTCACCGATGACGGGACTGAGACAGACTTGGACTTAGGTCACTATGAGCGTTTCATCGACATTAACTTGAACCAATATTCCAATGTCACTACCGGTAAGGTCTATTCCGAAGTGCTCAAGAAAGAACGTCGGGGTGACTATCTCGGGGCAACGGTTCAGGTGATTCCGCACATCACCAACGAAATCAAAGATAAAATCCGTCGTGCAGGTGAATTAACCGATGCCGATATTGTCATCACTGAAGTAGGGGGGACAGTAGGGGATATTGAGTCCCTCCCATTCCTTGAAGCCTTACGTCAAATGAAGGCCGACATGGGTACCAACAATGTGCTCTATATTCACACCACCCTCATTCCTTACCTCAAGGCAGCGGGCGAGCTCAAGACCAAGCCAACTCAACACAGCGTCAAGGAACTGCGGAGCTTGGGGATTCAGCCTAATATCTTGGTAGTCCGTACCGAAGAAGAGTTGCCAAGTGGTATTAAGGACAAGCTAGCCCTCTTCTGTGACGTTAAACCTAATGCTGTGATTGAGTCTCGCGACGTCGAGACCCTCTATACGATTCCGCTCAACCTCCAAGCTCAAGGCATGGATGATTTGGTGCTGGACCACTTTGGTATCCAACGTCCGGAAGCAGATATGACCGAGTGGCGGGCGCTAGAAAACAAGGTGCTTAATCTTAAGGGCAAGGTAAGGGTCGGTTTAGTCGGTAAATACGTGTCCTTGCCAGATGCTTACCTATCCATTGTTGAAGCACTCAAGCATGCAGGTTATGCACACGATACTGAGATTGACATTCGTTGGATTGATGCCGAAGAAGTGGATGATCAGAATGTCGCTAACTACTTGGCTGATGTCGATGGTGTCTTAGTACCAGGTGGCTTCGGTAGCCGAGGCCTAATCGGAAAAATCGCAGCCATTCGCTATGCTCGCGAACACAAATTGCCATTCTTTGGGATTTGCTTGGGTATGCAATTGGCCTGCATCGAGTTTGCCCGTAATGTGGTAGGCATCCATGATGCGGATACAGGTGAAGAAAATCCAGCTTGCCCACACAAAATTATCGATCTCCTGCCTGACCAAGAGGCAGAGGGTGACTTGGGTGGCACCTTGCGTCTAGGACTCTACCCTTGCCGCTTAGTAGAAGGGACCTTGGCTCATCAACTTTATGGCCAAGAGGTGGTTCAAGAACGCCACCGTCACCGTTATGAGTTTAATAATGCCTACCGTGAGCGTTTAGCAGCAGCGGGCTTGACCTTCTCAGGCCTGAGCCCAGATGGTCGTTTGGTGGAAATTGTCGAAATTAAAGACCATCCATTCTTTATTGCGGCGCAATTCCATCCGGAATTTATTTCTCGTCCTAACCGGCCACAAGCTATTTTTGATGGTTTCGTGGCAGCCTGCCAAGCGCAACAAGCATAGTCAAGGACCGCATAAGTTTTCAGAGCTTGTGCGGTTTTTGTCTGAAGATGCGCGGTGCCTGACTAGACAAGAGGCGAGCTTGTGAATAAAACGCTATGGCGCAGTTTCTGGTCAGGGCGAGTGGGAAAGACTAGCCAAGGCAGTGAAAATGGAGTATAATAAAAACATAAAATAATCCAATTCAAGGAGGCATAAACATGAGTCGTTTAGTAAGTATGACGGAAATGTTGAAGAAAGCAAAAGAAGGTCATTACGCTGTTGGTCAATTCAACATCAACAACTTAGAATGGACCCAAGCGGTATTACAAGCTGCTGTAGAAAACAATTCACCAATTATCTTAGGGGTTTCTGAAGGTGCTGGTAAGTACATGGGTGGCCCTGTTGCTGTTGTCGGCATGGTAAATGGTTTGTTGGAAGCAATGGATGTAAAAGTACCAGTTGCTTTGCACTTAGACCACGGTTCATCTGTTGATGTATGTAAACAATACATCGATGCAGGTTTCTCTTCCGTAATGTTCGACCACTCTCACTACCCAATCGATGAAAACATCGCTTTAACCAAAGAAGTAGTAGCTTATGCTCATCCTAAGAATGTTTCTGTAGAAGCAGAAGTTGGTACAGTTGGTGGTACTGAAGATGGCGTAACCGGCGGGATTAAATACGCTGATTTAGAAGAATGCAAACGCATGGTTTCTGAAGGTCAAATCGACGCTTTAGCTGCTGCTTTAGGTTCAGTTCACGGGACTTACGCTGGCGAACCTGTATTAGGTTTTGACGAAATGCTTGCAATCTCTGAAGCAACTGGTGCTCCACTTGTACTTCATGGTGGTTCAGGGATTCCAGAATTCCAAATCAAGAAAGCAATCGAACGTGGTCATGCTAAAATCAACGTGAACACTGAATTGCAACAACAATGGACAGCAGCTGTTCGTGCTAAATTAGCAGCTGACTCAGAAGTCTATGACCCACGTAAAGTCATCGCACCTGGTAAAGAAGCCATTGTGAAGACAACTAAAGAAATCATGGACATGTTTGGTTCAACAGGCAAAGCCTAAGACCAGTAAGTATCATGCAGGGACTGGGATTTCGATTCCAGTCTCTTTTTTGCTGATAGGGCATGGAGACAAGAGTTCGTTTGTTGCCGGAAAGCCCTGAGAACGTAATCTGATTGTTACGGTATAGGGCTAAGATTTCCCTTATAATAATAAAATAACAAGTACAAGTAGGTGGCAAGATGAAAGGACAACATATACGAGGCCTGAATGGCATAAAGGGTTTGGCTATTCTGATGGTCATTAGCTATCACCTCTTTCCGAGCGTGACCAGCGGTGGCTTTCTCTGGGTCAATAGTTTCTTTGTCCTAGGGGGCTTCTTCCTTGCGCGAAGCATGGAGAAAATCCAAGAAGGCAATCGGCCACATGCCTTAAGAAACTATGTCTTAAAAACGGTCCAACGGCTTTGGTGGCCACTTTTAGTCTTTATCTTAATTATGTTGGCCTATCTCCTAGCCTTTGATCGGCGGGAGCTGAGTTATGACCGAAGCGACATACTATCTAGTCTCTTCTTCTTCAATAATTACTTCCAGATTAGCGCTGGTCGGTCCTACTTTATTCAGATGGCTGGGACCTCGCCATTTACCCACCTATGGTATAATTCGCTTTATGTCCAGTCTTTCCTAGTCGGAGTGGCTGGTATCTGGGTGACCCAGAAAGCCTACTTTTCGGCCTACTATAAGGCGGCCTTTTGGCTGGCTCTGATGAGTCTCAGTCACACATTGACCTTCTATCTCTACCAACCATCAGGGGACCCCTCTCTAGTTTATTATGGTTTGGTGACCCGCTTTGCTAGTGTAGCGGGCGGGATTGCCCTGGCTTACTTATTGCCAATTTTCCTTAACGCCTGCTATCGCTATCAGCACAAGCAAGCCATGCTTAACATTCTGGCCCTGGTGTCAGTCGCGCTCATGCTAGTCCTAAGTTTTACTGCATCAGACCAGGCAGGTATTACCTACTATCTCTGGTTACCAGCCTTCAACATCCTGACCATGTTACTAGTGCTGGCCTTAGTAGGAGGGGCAACCCTAGGCCGTTTAGTCTTTGATTGGGGCTTTTTGACCCATTTTGGTCGTCGCTCCTATTCCTTCTACCTCTGGTACTATCCGCTCTTGACCGGCCTGCTCAAGGCGCTACCTCATACCGCCTGGACAGCTATCCTGGTCTTATTGGTCATCCTACTGGCTAGCGAAATCTTTTACTGGCTAGTTGAAGGCCGCGCGCCTCATCCTGTCTGGACTTGGGGTCATCGTTTTAAGACCGCCTGGACGCGCTTAAGACAAGGGGCGTGGCGTTGGCCAGACTGGCGTAAGGCTAGCCTAGGGCTAGTGGGAGCCATTGTTTTAGTAGTCGGCCTCTTGCTAGCAGCTGACTATCAACGCTTTGCCTTGTTTGAATTGGAGTACTTGGCCTTTACTAACAAGACCCATGTTCAAAAAGCCATTTATCCTGGGACTGAAGCTATGGATGCCCTACAGACCGATCTCAAGGCAGTGGACACGACCTTTAAAACCGACTATGTAACGCCACAGTCTCACCAAACCATCCTTGATAAGGCCATTAAAGCCAGTCAGGTCAATGCCGAAATGCAAGCCTTTTTCGAAGAGAACAAGGAAGTCTTAGAGCAAGCTGCTGCCCTTAACCCAGAACTTGTGGCTATGCTGTCACCAGTTGAAGTCATCTATGCGACCACTCAAGAAGTATCGCTATTTGGTGACTCGGTGGCCTTGCTTAACTCATCGACTTTCTCTGATATCTTCTGGCAAGGCAATACCTACGGTAAGGTCAGCCTGTCAGTCTATAACGGAGCGCAAGAAATTCTACAGGACCGTGTCTGGTCGGGTCTAGTTAAACCTAAAGTGGTCATCCAACTGGGTGTCAATGGTGGCTTAGATACTGATTCCATGGATCAGCTTATGGCAATTTTACAAGGTAGAGAAGTCTACTTTGTAACCGTCCATAATGCGGATGGTGAGGACACGGAAGTGAATAGCTATATTAAAGACACTGCCCGTCGCTATCCAAATGCCCATGTAATTGATTGGCAAGCCTATCAAGTGGGACATCCGGAATGGTATGTGTCGGATGGTGTCCACCACAACGAAGTAGGCACCCTGCACTATGTGGCCTTTATCGCTCGTAGTCTCTATCAACAACGTTAAGACTCATCTAACCAAGCTGTCTTCAGTACAGCTTGGTTTTTTATGTGAGCCAGGGTAAGAGGGCTAAGACTAGATAGTAGGCGAGAGCAATGGCTGGCACAAAGGGAATAGGTTGGTGCCAGCACCTAGGCCGACTGCCAACCATCAAAAGACCAAGCCCGGCTGCCAGTCCCAAGAGCCAAGCCAGCGCCCTGAGTGGAAGAGATAGCCAGAGCAGACCCAGTAATTTGATATCAGCTCCGCCAAGCCAATGGGGATGAAAAATTTGGAGTAAGATGAGAAAGCTTAGGGCAAGAGCAATCACTAGCATCTTCCAAACATCCCAATTTTGATGAAAGGCAAGAAAGAAACTAAAAGGCAGGCAAGTAAGTTGTAAGATATCCGGCACCCAGTAAGCCCAGAGGTCGCAAGCAGCCATCACAGCAAGCAAGACGAGTAAGATACTATATAAGCAGATTCGAGTGGGAGACCAGACCTGATAAGATGCCATCAAGGACACGCCGATAGCTAAGCTGCCCCCCACCAGCTCGCTTTGCCAGTAAATCGATGAGATGACTTGGTGACAGTAAGGGCAACGGGAATGGAGGCGGGCTTGGGAAAACAGGGGAATGAGCTCTTTCCAGGAGAGAGGATGATGGCAATAATCGCAAGAGGAACGAGCCCGCCAATTAAAATGGTCAAAAACCAGTTGGTGGGCCAAACAAGGCACAAAAGAACCTAGGCAAGCCCCCAAACAAAAGGCTAAGATAAAGCGCATATAGAGCACCTCCTTATATACTATATAGACTGAAAATGGAATGAAACACTAAAACTCAGCAAAAATTCTGAAAAAATTTAGGCTATGACTTGACTAAAAAGTAAATCTAAGCTATGATATATGAGTCGTTACAAGAGTCATTAGCTCAGTTGGTAGAGCATCTGACTTTTAATCAGAGGGTCACAGGTTCGAGCCCTGTATGACTCATTCTTGCTTTTAGCAAGCTGTAGCCGGCTTAGCTCAGTTGGTAGAGCATCTGAATCGTAATCAGAGGGTCGAGGGTTCAAATCCTTTAGCCGGCATCGCCAACTTGCGGAAATAGTTCAGAGGTAGAACATCACCTTGCCAAGGTGGGGGTCGCGGGTTCGAATCCCGTTTTCCGCTTATTATTATTATATAGAAGAGGCTAGGATTTCCTGGCCTCTTTTTTATGCGTAGCTAGCGATTGGATCAACAAAAAAAGACGGGGCGCCATCCCGTCTTCAAAGAATTTACTTCATTTGCTTCAAAAGCTGATAGATGATATGGGCTACCCCATCTTCTGCGTTGCTTGGAGCCTCATAGCTTGCTAAGTCTTTAATGGCTTGACTGGCATTAGCCATGGCATAGCTATTAGGGAACATGGCTAGCATGGAACGATCATTGGCCGAATCGCCAATGGTTAGGACTTGATGCTTAGTGAACCCATGGTGCTGGCAGTAGGCTTCAATCGCTAAGCCTTTTTGGGCCTTGAGACTGGTAATTTCTAAATTATCTGGGCCAGAAGAAGTCAGGTCAATGGCAAAATCCTTGAGGAAATGGCGGGCAGACTCTAAGATTTCAGGGCGACGGTCAATCAGCATAATCTTAAGTGGAGGATCTAAATCCGGTTGATAGTCCTTAAGCGGTAGAAGCTCTTTGAAGTGGAGCTCAAGCTGGGCTAGACTATCATCACTAGTAGCTTGTTTGGCATGATCTATAAAAGCTTCCATGCGCTGCCGATAGAGGGCAAGGTCATTAACATAATAACCGTTCAGAGACTTGAGTGACACCAAAGTCTGAGTTCCGGGCACCGCAAACCGTTCGATAATGGTCTGGGTATCAGCTAAATCCAGGGCAAAGACATCCTCCAAATTTCCTTTAACGTCATAAGTTGCAGCGCCATTGACGGCAATAATGCGAGCGGTTAGTTGGTGTTGATCTAAAAGCCACTTAGCAGATCGATAATCTCGTCCAGTAGCAATCATAAACTCGATATCAGATTGCGATTGTAAGTCTCGAATGGCTTGGGCAGTGGTGTCGCTAATGACATGGTTTGGGTTTAATAGAGTCCCATCCATATCGGATGCAAAAAGTTTAATCATCGGCAACCTCCATAATTCGTCATAATTCTCGTATAAATAGTGTACCACGAAATCGTTAAAAAATGGTATGATAGAAGTGAGAAAATTTAGCTTAGAAAGGATGATAGAGATGACACAACCGATTTTCTTAAAGCCTGTGTTACAAGATAAGATATGGGGTGGCCGTAAACTTGAACTAGAATTTGGCCTCAAAGGTCCTAGCGACACGGTAGGGGAAGCTTGGTGTATTAGTGCCCACCCTAATGGGGTGTCGACCGTCACTAGTCCTGCTGAATATGCAGGCCTGGGCCTAGATCAGCTCTATCAAGAACATCCAGAGTTATTTGGCAATCCTGATCAAGAAGTGTTTCCTCTCTTGATTAAAATCCTAGATGCAGCGGCCGAACTCTCTGTCCAGGTCCACCCTGATGATGCCTATGGTCTTGAACACGAAGGAGAACTAGGAAAGACTGAGTGTTGGTATGTGATTTCTGCAGAGCCAGGGGCTAAGATTGTTTATGGGCATAAGGCTCAATCACGGCAAGAATTCGAAGAATTGGTAGCGGCCGGCCGTTGGTCAGATCTCTTGGTGGAGGTGCCGGTTAAGGCGGGCGACTTCTTTGATGTGCCGGCGGGGACTATCCATGCGATTGGTGCCGGGGTAGTCATTCTGGAAACACAACAGAGCTCAGATACCACTTATCGTGTCTACGACTATGATCGTCGTGATGCCCAAGGCAATCCACGAGATTTACATCTTAAGCAGGCTGCGGATGTCACTTTCTATCCCGATCCAGAGCGTCAGTTGCAGGTTCAGACCCAGCAAGTTGGTCATAGCCAAGTTATCCAGTACCTAGAAAATGAATTCTTCACGGTGACCAAGTGGGAAGTCGTGGATAGCCTTACTTTAAGTCTGGATAATGCTTATACCTTGGCAACCGTTATTGCAGGGCAAGGCCGACTATGGCTGGATGGTGTATCTTACGACTTGGATTTAGCAAGTTCCTTTATTTTACCTCATGGCGTTTCTGAAATTCGTCTGGAAGGGAACCTGACCTTAATTAGTTCCCATCCAGCTTAAATAGGGGAGTGTGTCAGCAGATAATGAGTGAACAATACTTTAAATCTAGTCCCACCAGTCAGCATTCTTTGCACCAGATTCAAGATGGTGTGGCAGGTCTAACTTTGAGCTTTCAGACCGATAATGGCGTCTTTTCTAAACAGCGCATGGACTATGGTTCCAAGGTGTTAGTGGAAGCTTTCGCAGATTCAGTTCCTGCAGGGACTTATCAAATAGTAGAACTGGGGAGTGGCTACGGTCCGGTCACAATTGCTTTAGCAAAATTATATCCTCAAGCTCAAGTGACAGGTGTCGAGATTAATGAACGTGCCTACCAGTTGGCGCAGGCCAACAGCCAGCTCAATCGAGTAGAGAATACAGCCTACCAACTGGCTGACGCAGGCCAATGGCAAGCTAGTCAAGCACCGGATTTTGTGGTGACCAACCCACCTATTCGGGCCGGTAAGCAGGTCATCCAACAATTTGTACGCTCAGCTCAGGCTAATTTAAGACCTAGCGGTGAATTATGGCTCGTAATTCAGAAAAAACAAGGCGCTCCTTCTATGGAAACTTTTATGGAAGAAGTCTTTGGGAATGTTGAGTTAGTGACCCGAGATAAGGGTTATTGGATTTTGAAAAGTCAAAAAGCATAGTAGTAAATTATACAGAAGTCATTTTGATAAATTCATCAAAATGGCTTTTTTGTGATTTGTATCTATGAATAAAAATCGAGCATCAAAACCACTATTATTACAAAATAATGACATAGGTATAGTGTTAATTCTTAATGGAGCATGACACTATAGTTAGAGCCTTAAAGATTAGTCGAACGCTCTTTATAACTAGTCTTTTACTTTCTGATTTGAGAATAATAGGGAAAACAAATTTTAGTATATCTTTCTGCTAAATAGTGTGGTAAAATACATAAATGACCGACAAATTATAATCAAAGAGAGGGAATACACAATGAAAAAACTTAAGGATTCCAGCAGCCTTAAACAAATTCAACGCTTTTCCATCCGGAAATTTTCGGCGGGTATTGCATCTGTTGTAGTGGGGAGTTTCTTTGCATCAGCATTGATTAGTCCCGCTGTGAATGCACAGGCCACTACACCAGCATCTAACACTCATTCACAGACAAAACAAGTAACAACACAATATCAATACCTTGCGATTGAAGAGTTAACTTGGGCGCAACGACAAGCTATTAAAGCAGGCACTCCTAGTCAAATTGCCCAAACGGATCAAGTTTATTATTTTGTCTATCAAGCAAAACAAGGTGCTCGTCAATTACCAGTTACTGGCGAAGGATCCGCCTTGTCAGGACTTGCAGCAGGTGCGACATTGATTGTATTTGCAGTTGGCTTGGTTCGTGATAAGAAGAAAGCACTAACCAGTTTAATGCTTGTGACCTTAGCAGGACAGGTAGTATTGGTGCCAAATTCGCAAGCAGCTCAAGCGCGATTGCTAGAACAGTTCAATCAAAGTTTCCAAACGCCAGTGGGACAAACATTACCAAACCCTCAAGTTCAGATAGAAGGGTATGAATATGTAGGGTACTTTGCCAGTCAGGAACTGGCGCAAGTAGCAGCTAATCCTTCTGTAGATGGTGCGATTAGCGGATTGGTTGAATCCAAGTCCTCTTCAGAGGAATCAAGCGCAAGCGAAACCTCTGAATCAAAAGAGTCTTCAAAGGAATCAAGCGCAAGCGAAACCTCTGAATCAAAAGAGTCTTCAAAGGAATCAAGCGCAAGCGAAACCTCTGAATCAAAAGAGTCTTCAAAAGAATCAAGTGCAAGCGAAACCTCTGAATCAAAAGCATCTACTGAAGAATCTAATTCAAGTGTAACACCAACACCAGAGCCACCTAAAACGTTAGATTTCAAAGACTTAGACGCTGCTTTACAGGCAGTGAATAAGCAAGTGGCTAATCTAGAGGCTGTTAAACTTAGCGATAAGACTCCGAAGTCCGTGAAAGTTTTTGAGGAAGAATTAGCAAATGCTAAGAAGGATTTAGACACACTGGTTAGCAGAGCGCAAGAGCTCAAAGGTAATCCTAAAAATACTGAGCAAGTGGCGATTAACGATTTAACTAAGCAAGTTCAGAACTTAGCTGATAAGGCATATAAATTATCCGAAAACCTAATTGTTCAAGCAGACAAGACGCCATTACAAACGGTGATGACGGCTTTAGCAGAATTGGTTAAAGAAGCTAAAAACGTAGGTTTAATTGATGAAGTAATCAAGTCCCAAGCGGCTTTGCAAAATGCGCGTTCAGTGGTTAAAGATCAAGATGCTACCGAGAAAGATGTAGCGGCAATGGTGAAATCAGTTGAAGCCCTAATAGAAGATTTAACGTATAAGTTAAAGGCTCAGCAACCAGCCCCAGCTCCATCAAAAACGCTAGATTATAAAGCTTTAGATGCCTCATTGCAGGCTGCTCAGGCTAAGGTTGCTAACATAGAAGCAACACCTAAGAATGGTAAGACCTCTAGTTCTATTGCAACTTTTGAGAGTGAACTTGCTAAAACTAAGGAAAGTTTGACAGCACTCACTAATAAAGCTCAAGTCCTCAAGGGGAAAGCTGATGCGGCAGAGCAAGCAGATATTGATGCTCTCAACCAACAAGTTCAGGAATTAATCAACAATTCTGAGAATCTGGCTAGTCTTTTAGTAGCTCAAGTGGACAAATCGGCTTTACAAGCAGCGATGTCGTCCTTAACCGCAAAACTTAACATAGCGAGAAATTTGGGCTTAATAGATGAAGTGATTAAGACTCAAGCAACTTTACAAAATGCGCAATCAGTGATTCAGGACTCGGAAGCAACCGAGAAAGATGTTGAAGCAATGACTCAGTCAGTTGAAACCCGTTCTCAAGGCTTACAGTATATTTTGGATAACTTAGAGTCTAAAGAAGCACAGCCATAATCTCGATAGATAAGCTAATTGTTTGAGATAGTAGCATAAAAAAGAGTGTTGATAGTTCTGGCTATCAACACTCTTTTTGCGCAATCAGGTTGTTTGATGAAGCTATGAATCGAGATATTAAGAAATTATAAAATGATGAAACCTCGATGTTATTAGTTGATTATGCCATGTGGGGCTTTAATTAAACTGTTTAGTTATTCTTGGAAACGATGGAATACATTGATTTATCAATAAAATATGAGAAAATCTAGTTTAACCATATATTTATTAATTTTTTTGTGGTAAAATACACTAGCGAATAATAATTTACCAAGAAAGGGAAAAACTCAATGAAGAAATCTAAGAGCTCTAGTAGCCTTAATACAGTCCAACGTTTTTCTGTCCGGAAATTTTCTGTTGGGATTGCTTCTGTTGTCATTGGGAGTTTTTTTGTATCGGCATTGACCGGTCCTACCGTTAATGCCCAGGCCCCCACGCCTGTCACGAATGCTCCATCAACCCCAAAATCTGTTACAACAGAATATCGATATGTGTCCATCGAAGAATTAACTTGGGCGCAACGTCAGGCCATTAAGTCAGGCACTCCTAGTCAAATCGCACAAGCAGATCAAGTTTACTATTTTGTTTATCAACCAAGTCCAGGCACGCGTCAGTTGCCGGTTACAGGTGAATCATCAGCCTTGTTAGGCCTAGCAGCAAGTGCAACACTAATTATCTTTGCTGTTGGCTTAGTTCGCGACAAGAAGAAGGCGATGACTAGCCTCATGGTAGTGACCATGGCAGGGCAAGTTCTACTCTCTCCAAGTATACAGGCAATTGAGGCTCGTTTACTGCAAGAATTCAACCAGAGCTTTCAGCTACCAGTAGGACAGACACTTCCAAATCCGAAGATAGAGATAGAAGGTTATGAATATCTTGGTTATCTGACCACGCATGAGTTGAATCAATCAGTGGCTAGTAGTTCAGTAGCTAGCATGTCGAGTGAGTCGGGAAGCAGTGAATCTTCAGTTTCCTCAGAAGTGAGCTCATCTGTTGAAGAGTCGAGTGAAAGCAGTTCAGCTTTGTCATCAGTGCAATCTCAAGAATCTGAGTCAAGAAATTCAGCAGAATCAAGCCAGCAACCATCGGAATCAAGTACAGTGGTGACTCCAGCCCCACAATCAGAAGAATCGAGTTCGAACGCAGCGCCGACTCCGGCTCCGCAACCAGAGGAATCGAGTTCGGGCGCAGGGTCAACTCCAAGCCCACAACCAGAAGAGACAAGTTCAAGTGTAGCGCCGACCCCGACTCCACAACCAGAGGAATCGAGTTCGAGCGCAGGGCCAACTCCAAGCCCACAACCAGAAGAGACAAGCTCAAGTGCAGCGCCGACTCCGACCCCCCAACCGGAAGAATCGAGTTCGAACGCAGGGCCAACTCCAAGCCCGCAACCTGAACCGACTCCAGAGCCCCCTAAAAAATTAGATTATACAAAGCTTGAGATGGCTCTAAAGACGGCGAATAATCAATTGGGTGCTTTATCAGGGATGGCCTTGGTAGGCAAGAAACCTAGCACAATCAAATTATTTGAAGAGAGAGTTGCTCAAGCCAAGGAAAATCTAAAAACTCTAAATAGTCAGGCGCAAGAACTAAAAGAGCAACCTGATACGACAGAACAAGCAACAATCGATGCTTTGGCTCAGCAAGTGCAAGACTTAGTCAATCTTTCGACTAATTTGGTCGATATCTTAGTAGACCAAGCAGACAAGTCGCCATTAGAAACTGCTATGGCAGCTTTAGCAGAGCAAGTAAAAACAGCCAAAGCTCTTGACTTAAGTGATAAGACGCCAAGTAGCCAGCAGGCCTTGGCTGATGAAATTCGCAAAATACAAGCAACACTCCAGAATGCTCAGTCAGTAGTGAAGGATCCTGAAGCAACAGATGCTGATGTAGAAGCGATGACTCGGTCAGTAGAGAACCAAGCCAAATCCTTGGAAGCTGTCGTCAAAGCTCTCCAAGCTAAGGCGGATACACAGGCGCTAGCAGCAGCTTTGGCTTTACTAGATGCGCCTGTTGATACAGACCAGAAGACACCGCAAAGTATTGCGGATTACCAACAAGCACTAGATTTATTGAGAGACAGTCTAGAAGCTGCTCGTGCTCAAGCGCAAGCTATCTTAGCTGATCCAGAGGCTAAGCAGGAACAAGTGGATAAGGCTTTGGTAGCAGTAAATGAAGTGCAGGCTAAACTTGATCAAGCTAAAGCTTTGCTACGACAACAAGCGGATAAGTCCGCCTTAGAGAAAGCCAAAAATAATCTGGACCAAGCGATTCAAAAACCAGTTGCGACAGATCAGAAACGACCAAAGACCGTTCAAACATACCAAGCAGCGAAAGACCTAGCCTTGCAATTGAGCCAAGAAGCCGCTCAACTATTAAAAGATCTTAACGCGAGTCCGGAAGCGGTTTTGGCAAGTACGGAAAAACTCAACAAGGCTTTCCAACAGTTAGAATTAGCGGAAGCGGGTATTTTGGATATTGTGGACAAGGCAGACTTACAACGAGCTCTGACTCAGTTGAATCTACCAGTTGACACGACAGGTAAAACACCGCGCAGTATGAATGATTTTAGCCAGGCGCTTGCAGGGCATCAAGCTACTATTGATGAAGCAAAAGCTAATGCACAAGCTTTGATAGCTAATCAAGATGCCACACCTGAAGAAGTGGCCTCCGCAATCGAGGCGGTGAAAGCCGCTCAAGTGCTGAAAGATCAAGCGCAAGCTCTCTTGATGGATCGTGCAAATAAAGAGGCACTTGGCCAACAGGTTGAGGCGGCACAAGAAGTTGTCGCGAATCGTTATACGCCAGCTAGCTTCCAGAAAGTTGCTGACCAGCTCAAAGCTGCTCAGGCCGTTTTAGAAGATGGCGATAGCAACCAAGAGGCGGTTGACCAAGCGACTCAAGCCCTTCGAGAGGCCTTAGCACAATTGGAGCAGGTAGAACCTGAATATACAGTTGTTAACGTTGAAGCACCTACATCTGATTTATCTCGGGGCGTCACCCTGCGATATCAATTAGAAGACCCTAACCAACTTTACCGAGGAGGTAAGGTGCAAGTTTTCCAGGGGGATCGCCTAGTTAAGACAGTCCCAATCCAAGATTTGACCGCAAATATTGATGGGTTGGATTATCATGTGCCTTATCGTCTCCATACAGTTATGGATTATGAGAACCAGCAAGGTGCTCAGTCGAAAGATCAGTTAGAGGACCAAGCAATAGAGTTAGATTTGAAGAAGATTGAGCTCAAACAAATCAAGGGTGTGCAGCTCTTCCATCGACAAGCTGACGGTAGTCATCAGTTGGTGGCTAGTTTGAGTCAGGTTCCATCTGATTTAAATAATTATTATGTTAAAGTACAGTCTGACCGCTTCAAGGATGTCTATCTGCCAGTTGCTTCTATTGAGACAGTTAGTCACGAGGGTCAGTCTTATTATCAAGTGACTACCCAGGCGCCTGAGCTAGTACAAAATCAAGGTGGCTCAAGTGACTATCACCAAGGCTATCAATTCCTAGTTGGTCAAGAACGTCCAGCGGATGGGAACGTGCATTATAGCTTTAAGAGCTTGTTAGAGGCAATTCGCCAAAACCCAGCTGGAGACTACATCCTGGGTGCCAACCTATCAGCGTCCGAGGTCAGCTTAGCAGCCAACGCGACCGCCTATTTTGTGGGAACCTTCACCGGGACCTTGTCCGGCCAGACTGCAGACGGCACGCAACATGCCATCTATAATTTGGTGGCACCACTCTTTGATCAGTTAAACAACGCGACCATCAAGCATTTAGACCTCAAACAAGTAGCCATTGAATCAGGTAATTCTATGGCTGCGCTAGCCAAGCGGGCGACTAATTCGACAATCAGTGATGTGGCAGTTTCTGGGCGCGTGTCAGGGACGACCAATGTAGCAGGTATCGTTCATACCGTAGTGGGTGGCAGCAGGCTTGAGAATGTTCGATTCCAAGGTGAGATTAGCCAGAGTGGCCAGCCCAACCAGGCCCAAGAAGTGGGCGGGTTAGTAGGTTTGCTCGAACAATCCAGCGTTACCAACGCTTACGTCGATGCCAAACTGAACGTGAATCTAAACGCTCAAAGTGCTCGCGCAGGTGTAGCCTTTGGTCGAGTTGTGTCCAGCCAAGGTAAGGCAGTAGTCAAGAATGTTCTTGTCAAAGGAAGTCTTAATAATACAGGTTCTACCGTTCAAGGTCGAAGTGGTGGCCAAGTAGGTGGGGTTGTTGGCTCTACCTGGATGAATGGACGTTTAGAAAACATCATCTCAGACGTGGCAGTCACGAACGGCTACCGTGTCTATGGGGATAATGGCGCTATTTCAGAGGGCTATATCCGTAATGATCAAGTGGCCTGGAAGATGACCGAACGCGTAACGGGTGTGGAAGAACCAAGCTTTAAACCTGCTAAGGCTAGTCCAGCCGATGTGGACAAATTAGCTAGTCAACTAGAAGCGTCCGGTGGAGTCCTGACAGATACTCCTGCGAGCTCCTATGTCGATCTGATCAACCAACAAGCAAGCGATTATAGTCGTTTGGCTAATTATCAAGCTAGTCGTGCTCAGGCCTATGCCAACATGGAGAAACTCCTTCCATTTTACAATAAGGAGCAAATCGTTAAGTATGGGAATTTGGTTGCGCCAGACAGCAAGTTGGCGACCCAAGTGCTCTTGGCTGTTACGCCAATGCAAGGAAATACTTTTGTGACGGACTACAACCAAGCAATGGACCGGATTATGTTGCACTTTGCTGATAAATCAGTGCAATACTTGGCCTTAGGTGCTAAATCTGAGTTCAAACAAACAGGCGTAGTTGAGTATCAATTAGAGGATTCCGGTCTTATCTATACACCTAACCAAGTGCTGAAATCAGTGGATGATGTCATGAATGCAGTTCTAGATATCATGAAAGAGACAGGTTTATCATCTGATGCTGTTTGGCAAGCCGCAGGTGTCAATAATCTCTACACAGATGTAAGTGACAGAGTCAAGAATGATCGTCGCACGGCCTTAGAGAACAAACTTGGCCGACAAGCGACTGAGGACGAAATTGCAGAAGATTTAGAAGTCTATCGTCGTGAACAACGTGCATATCAGATTGAGACGCTCTTCTTCAATGCGACCTTTGGTGCCTTCCAAGATACGTTAGCCAATGACTTGGTGAAGATTATTCGCCAGGAGGCCAACTACCTAGGAGATAATAAACAGGCGCGTGCTGCTTTGATCCAGAAACTCAAGGATAATCGTGGTGCCCTGCTTTTAGGTCTGGCTTATCTCCAAGACCACTACCGTGTAAACTTTGGGGACCTTAATTTAGGAGAAATCGCGACCTATCAGACAGACTTCTTCGGTAATCAGAAGAGTATTATTGATAAATTGATCCACATTGGGAGTCAGGGGATTCAACCTCTTCGCTCAGTCAATAGCGCTAAAACTTACAATCGAGTATTAAGTGCGGACTCTAAACTGCCGACAGTCCTCGATTACCTCTCTTATTTCCGTGAGCTGTGGACCAAGTTTGATCAATACGAATGGTTCCGTGATGCGACTAAGGCTAATGTCACCATGGAGGAGCGTCCATCTCTTGAAGAAGGACTTAACAAATCTCCTTATAAGGTCTACGATCGTCTATCTGTGCCGGATTATCGTGATTACATCTTGCCTTTACTCAACCTGAAGAAGAGTCGGATTTTCCTTGTATCCAACGTTCTATCGCTAACCTTGGGGTCTACTGACCGCCGTCCTAACCTAACGCCAGAAGAGTTCGATAGACGCGTTAAGGCCTTAGCAGATCGCCAACAAATGCACGTCGATACCTGGTATCGTGTAGCCTTGCCGGCAGTTAAAGACCGCATGGCCCGCAAGAATGCTATGCTGATTTGGGATGGCTATGCTAACGGCAAGAATGGCGGTTGGTATGATGGACTAGGTAACGATACATCCAATAAGCCGGTTAAATACCCTTCAATGGGGATTAAGGAATTCTTTGGGCGAATCGGCCGAGTTTACGGCAATAACGGAGCCGGTGCTTATGCCGATACTAACAATGGTATTTACTTTGTCTTCACGGACATTCTGGAAGACTATATTGGGACCTCTCACTATACTCATGAAGTGGTCCACAATATGGAACGTTCAGTCTATCTTGGTGGGAACGGCTGGCGTCCGGAAGAAGTCTGGGAAGAGTATGCGCAAGGGCTCTTGCAGTCACCTGAGGGACCTGAGTTTGATCATATTGGGCTTAATACCTCCTTTGACTGGAGTGATAAGGCAAACCGTCTCTATAACGCGACACCATCACGCTTCCAGTCTGCAGATGACTGGGGTCAATATGTCCACCGACTCTTCGATATTCTCTACTTGCTAGACTATGCTGAAGCCAAAGCAGTCCTAGAAAAGGGGCCAGATGCTATGAAGCAATGGTTCAACCGCTTCATTAATGTGCCGAATGGGCCTAACCATGTCAATAATAAGGTAGTGGAGATTAGTGATGAAGAGTGGACAAACTTTAATATCCAGTCGATTGATGACTTCATTGATCGTAGCTTAGCGCCAAAACGCTACTTCCGTAATGGTTTTGAGACGGATCGTAACTCTTATGAGCGAATCAATATGTTCCATCCTATGTACGGGACAGGTCAAAATGATAAGGGCTCACCAGGCGGTTGGTGGTTCAAACGAATGGCTTGGGAATTGATGGGTTATAAGGGTTATAAAGATGGCTTCATCCCTTATGCTTCCAACCAATTAGAACGTCAAGCTAGAACGGATGGACAGACCCTAAATGATAACTATATTATCCAGAAGATTTCTAACGGTGAATTCCAAGATCTTAATGCCTTTAAGAAGGCTATGTTCAAGGAACGTCTGGATAAGGTTGCCAATGGGGCCACATTGCGTCCAATTACAGTCCGTGACCGCCAAGTAAGCACCTTAGCGGATATTGAAGCGCTGATGAAGGAAGCAGTTGACAGAGTGCTATCAGCTCGTCAAACAGGTAATATGCGGAATGATGTCTATAACTTGAAGCGTGAAATTTACCTTCAACTCTTCAAGGCCTCTGATGATTTCCGTCAATCTATTTTTGCCAACGAATAGAAAGCAGAAAACAGCAGCTAAGGCTGCTGTTTTTGGTCGTACTTGCAAGTAGGGAGTAGATGGAGTAGAATATAAACTAATCCGATTAGTTTAAAAAGAAAGGATGATCTCGATGAGAATCAAGCATCACGGAAATCTTTATCAATTAACCTTTTTGCCTTGGCTTTTCCCCATTAATACTTATGTGTATGAGACGGCTGATGCTCTAATCGTTCTGGATATGGGACAGAGGAACTTTGTTAAAGGCGTTAAGGCCCTTGAAGCTAAGACGGCTAAGCCAGTGACCCATTTGTTAATAACTCACGGACATAGTGACCATGTTAGCGGAATCTCGGTCTTTGCAAAGGCTTATCCCGATGCGGAGATTGTAGTATCTGCTCGAGAAGCTAGAATCTTGCGCGGGGACCTAAGCTTAGATGATACAGAAGATCAAAGTCCTATCTCGGGGGGATGGCCAGAGCTAGATTTTGACATTCATCGAGAAGTAATCCCTGGGGATCAAGTGGCTGGTTTTCAAGTAGTGGGGGTTCCAGGACATACACCAGGTTCGGTTGCCTACTTAGCTCCTGATGGGACTATGATTGCGGGCGATGCCTTCCAAACACGCGGGGGCTTGGCGGTAGCAGGCGATCTGCGTGTTGCCTTTCCATTTCCTGCCTGGGCAACGTGGAGCCGCAAACAGGCTTTGGCTAGTGCTGAGGCAGTCTTAAAATCAAACCCAAGCTGTCTGGCTTTAGGTCACGGGCCGCTAGTTTTAAATCCGGCCTTAGAGTTGCCACCCGTAATTAAGCGAATGAAGGAGCGTTTGGAGCATGCGTAGACCCTCTATAAGCCTAGAACAGCTCGTCAAAATAGGTTCTTCTTTACTAAATCGAAAGGGACTTACGGAATTTGCCCTCAAAGACGTTGCACACGAGGTAGGAATGCGTCTGCCTTCTCTGTATAACTATATCGAGAGTCGGGAACACTTGCTGATGCTTATCGCAGAAGATACGGCAAAGCGTTTTTATCAGCTATTGTCAACAGCATCCCAAGAAGGAGATGGCACCGAAAAGATACGTCAGGTAGCCGAGGCATATTTGAACTTTGCTTGGGACTACCCGGGAGAGTATGAATTGATGCAGGCGCCTATCTTTTGGTGCAAGAGTTCGGCAGAACCAGTCTTTGAGTCAATCTTCGAGTTAGTGCGTCAACTTACTGGGGATTGGAGATTAGCTCCGGAAGTTGAGACGCATTTTTATCGGAGTCTACGCAGTTATTTGCATGGTTATGCCGATATAGGACGACAACAGGGCTTTCGGCGACCTCAAGCCTTGGAATCGAGTGCTCAGTTTGGTTTGGACCTACTCTTAGCGGGATGGCAGGATTATTTGGCGAAACAGGATAGTATCAGTCGCTAATATCCTTGCATCGATAGAATAAAAGGAGTATCATATAGACAAAAGTTATTTCAAGGACAATAGTCTAGAAAGGCGGTTCCTATGTTAACGCCTAATGAAGCCAAGGTGCTTGCCTTGATTGAGGAAGACCCTTTCCGCACCCAGCAAGAATTGGCGACATTGATGGGAATTAGTCGGTCAACGGTGGCTAGTTTAATTTCCTCTCTGATGCAGAAACATCAGCTACGCGGACGAGCTTATATTTTGAATGAGGCGCGGCGAATTTATTGCATCGGTGGGATGAATATCGACCGTAAATTTCGTCTAACCGGCGCAATGCAGCTCGGTACTAGTAACCCTGTCACCTCAACTCTCAGTGTGGGCGGCGTAGTCCGCAACGTAGCTGAGAATTTAGGACGATTAGGTCAATCAGTTCAATTGCTGTCAGTGGCGGGAGTGGATCAGGATTACGACTGGATTAAGCAGCAAACTCAGGCCTATGTGGATATGAGCCAAATAACTCAGATTCCAGAGGCAGCAACGTCAACCTACAGTGCTATTTTGGATGAGTCCGGGGATATGCAATTGGCGCTAGCCGATATGGCGATTGCCGACCAGATGGATTTAGATTGGATTAGTCAATTTGCTCCACGGCTTAAACTAGCAGATTACCTGATTCTGGATTTGAACTTGCCATTAGAAACCGTGACTTATTTGATTCAACTTGCAAAAGCCGAATCAATTCCGCTTGCCATTATCCCGGTCAGTGGGCCCAAGATGAGCCATTTGCCAGAAGATTTGAGTGGTGTTAGTTGGATTGTTGTCAATGAGGATGAATCCATCAGCCGCTTTGGCAATTTGCTTGCTTCAGACTTAGTAGATGCCTGGTTGTCGACTGGTGTCTTGCAAGTGGTCATGACCAGAGGGACTCGAAGTAGTTTTTATGGGCATCAGGATGGCAGCCGCCAGGAAGTCCAGCCTCTCCTAGCGCAAAATGTAGTAGATGTAACAGGGGCAGGTGATGCCTTCTCTGCTGGCCTTCTCTATGGACAGTTGACAGGGCATGATGCTAAGACATCTATTTATTATGGGATGGCCAATTCCTATCATACGGTTCAAGTCAAGCAAACCGTTCGACTCAATCTCTCTGCTAGCCAGTTGGAGAGTGACTATCAGACATTAAAAGAAAGAGGTTTAGCCTAAGATGAAAAACTTATTATCTATTAGTAAAGAAGTACAACACGCTTTAGATCATAACTTACCTGTTGTCGCTTTAGAATCTACCATCATTTCTCACGGGATGCCCTATCCACAAAACGTTGAAATGGCTAAAACAGTAGAGCAGATTATCCGTGATAATGGGGCTGTACCAGCAACAATCGCCATCATGGATGGTCAGTTTAAGATTGGTTTAGAAGAAGCTGATTTAGAACGTTTGGCTAGCGAGAAGCCAGTTGCTAAGGTATCTCGTCGTGACTTGGCAGAAGTCTTCGCCGAAGGTATCTTAGGGGCGACGACAGTGGCAACGACCATGATTGGAGCACATTTAGCGGGTATCAAGGTCTTCGTTACTGGCGGAATTGGTGGTGTACACCGTGGCGTAGAAGAAACTATGGATATTTCTGCGGACTTAGACGAATTAGGTCAAACACCAGTGACGGTTGTTTGCGCGGGCGCCAAAGCTATTTTGGATTTGCCAAGAACTTTGGAATATTTGGAAACCAAAGGGGTGCCTGTTGTTGGCTACCAAACGGATTACCTACCTGCTTTTTACACACGAACTTCAGAATACAAGCTCAATAGTCGTGCAGACAAGCCAGAGGAGATTGCAGCCATGATGGACTACTCTGAAGCGCTTGGCCTTAAGGGTGGGATTTTGGTGACGAATCCAATTCCTGCTGAACATGAAATTCCACATGAAAAAATTGATGCTATTATCGATGCGGCGGTTAAAGAAGCAGATGAAAAGGGGATTCGAGGCAAAGATAGCACGCCATTCCTATTAGCTAAGATTGTCGAATTAACAGATGGGGCTAGCTTAAATACTAATATTCAATTGGTTTATAATAACGCCAAGTTAGGGGCAAAAATCGCTAAAGCCTATCAAGAACGTTAAGTTTGTTTATAGTGGCCGGGACTAAATGTCCCGGCTTTTTGTATGTCTCGTTAGTGGGAAGCTGGTGACAGTCTGCATTATTTTATGTTGATGGGTCGACGGTTAGCCAGAAGGGCTTGACTTTTCTACTAGACATCATATAATAAAAGTATATACGCTTGAATAATTGTTCAATCGAAAGAAAGGAGGGTGGATGAGATGTGTTCTCATAACCACAATTCTCATCAGCACCACGACCACGGACATACAGTTACATCAGCTATCTTTGCTTATGTAATTGGGCTTCTTGCTTTTCTTCTAGGGCTTATTCCAGGGCAAGCATCTTTACTAGTGAATGTGCTCTATAGCTTGACGGTAATCCTGTCTGGCTATCATGTCCTAAGTGAAGGCTTGTTAGAGACTTGGCAGGCTAGCTACAAGCATCACCGTTTCAGTCCTAATACTCACTTGCTAATGGGGCTGGCGGCTATAGGTGCTATGCTAATTGGGCAATTCCAAGAAGCAGCCTTGCTAATTTTGATATTTGCTGGTGCTCATTTTCTGGAGGACTATGCAGAAGCTAAATCTAAGAAGGAAATGACCAGTCTCTTGGCTATGCAGCCGCAAGAAGCGCGCCTTTTGGCGCAAGATGGAAGCGTGACGATTGTGGCAGTGCAAGACTTAATGGTTGGTAATCGAGTGCAAGTATTGAATGGCGACCAAATCCCCATTGATGGCAAAATTGTGAGTGGTCAGGCGGTCGTTAATGAAGCCATGATTAATGGTGAGAGTATGCCGCAAGAAAAAAGCGTAGGGGACGCAGTCTATGCGGCTACCCTCAATGGTAACAGTAGCTTTGTCATGCAAGTAACAAGGTCGGCAGATCAAACTACTTTTGCCAAAATCCTTGGTTTAGTCAGGGAGGCGCAGGCCAAACAAAGTCCGGTTGCGACCCGAATTCAGCGTTTGGAGCCGCTCTATGTTAAGGGGGCACTCCTCTTCACGGCTTTATATGCGCTTGTGATGGCGTTAGAGACTTCGCTTTCATTACATGAAGTAGCCTATCGAACATTGATTATGCTCATTGCCCTTTCGCCTTGTGCCTTAGCAGCCAGTGCCATTCCGGCTACCTTATCAGCTTTATCGAATCTGGCTAAGCAAGGGGTACTAGTCAAGGGCGGGAGCCATCTACATCAAGTGTCAGGCCTTAGTACTATTGCTTTTGATAAGACGGGGACATTAACTCAGGGGCGGCCTCAGGTGACGGACACCATCTTATCGGCTGAAGCTGAGAAACTATTGGCTGTCTGGGTGTCCATGGAGCGTCAAGCTAATCATCCTCTGGCGCAGGCGATTGTAGCCCATTTTGCTAGCCAGCCTCTTCTGGATTTAGAGGTTATCAATAAGATGGGTCAGGGCCTCTATGCCGACTATCAAGGTAATAGCTACCAGGTGGCTAAGCCTTCAGTCTTTGGAAGAGTAGAGGATTCCTATGACAAGCAAAGACGTGAATGGGAAGGACAGGGCAAGACGGTGGTCTATTTGGCTCAAAACAAAGAAGTCATAGGGGCGATGGCCCTAATGGACACTGCCAAAGATGACGCCCGCCAAACCTTGGACTACTTCAAGCAAGTCGGTGTTAAAACCGTCATGTTAACAGGGGACTCCGAGTTAACGGGGCAGGCTATTGGCCAGCAACTAGGGATCCAATCTGTTCAGGCCCAAGTTATGCCTGACCAGAAGGCAGAAGAAATCCGTAAGTTAATGGATAAACACGAGATGGTAGCTATGGTGGGGGATGGCGTCAATGATGCGCCTGCCTTAGCTAGTGCTAGTCTGGGGATTGCGATGGGGCAAGGGACGGATGTAGCCATGGAAACGGCGGATGTGATTCTCGTTCGAGATCAACTTCAGTCTCTGTCTTATTTACATCGCCTGGCCAAAAAGCATGACCGGATTATCTGGCAGAATATTGGCTTTTCCATGTTAGTTGTGTTAGCCTTAGTAATAATGAATGTCAGCCAAATTTCCAATATCGCCCTGAGTGTAGTGGGACACGAAGGATCAACCCTTCTAGTGATATTGAATGGGTTACGACTTCTAGTCCCCTTATCATCACGAGGTGAATCATAATGTATGACGAACAAGTAATAGAAGAGCTAGCACAATTTTTTAAGGCGGTAGCAGATGCTTCTAGGCTTAAACTCTTGCTACATTTAATGAAGCAAGAAGCCAATGTGAATGAATTGGCCGAAGCGACTGGCTTAACTCTTTCGGGAGTCTCTCACCAGCTTAAACTATTGAAGTTAATGAAGCTGGTTAAGTCCAGTAAACAGGGCAAGTATGTCTACTATAGTCTAGATGACCATCATGTTAAACACATTATTAACGATTCTCTGATGCATTTGTCTGAGGAGCGTTCTGAATAGCGAACAGGCGGCTTTGACTGCCTGTTTTTTCGTAGCGACAAGAGATGCGAACGTTCTGTTGAGAAAAGTAAACAATTTTCGTCTTAGGCATTCTGTTAGCCTTGGACTTATGCTATAATAGGTAAAATTTTAGAAAGAGATGGTGACCAAATGACTGTCAAGACAAGCTTCTTAGGGAAAACATTAGCAAATCCCCTCATGAATGCATCAGGGGTCCACTGTATGACGGTAGAAGAGATGGACGAGTTAGCTCAGAGTGCGGCTGGAGCCTTCGTAACCAAGACAGCCACTCGGGATTATCGAGCGGGCAATCCCCAACCTCGATATGTGGATGTGCCACTAGGTAGTATCAACTCCATGGGTTTGCCTAATGAAGGGTTAGCTTATTACCTAGACTATTGCTTGGCGCGACAAGATCAACAACCTCTACAATTCTTGTCAGTGGTGGGCCTAAGTTACGGCGAAATTGTTGAGAATCTGCGTACCATAGAGGCTAGTGCTTATCAAGGGGTGACAGAATTCAACTTGTCATGTCCTAATGTCCCGGGTAAGCCTCAAATCGCCTATGACTTTGAATTGACAGAGCGACTCTTAACAGAAGTCTTTTCTTTCTTCACTAAACCGCTAGGGCTTAAGTTGCCGCCTTACTTCGACATTGCCCATTTTGACCAGATGGCAGCGATTCTTAATCGTTTCCCGCTGACCTATGTTAACTGCGTCAACTCAATTGGGAATGGTCTCTATATTGATGTAGACAAGGAGCAAGTGGTCATCAAACCTAAGGGAGGATTTGGCGGTCTAGGTGGAGACTATATCAAACCAACCGCCTTGGCTAACGTGCGGGCCTTCCATCAACGGCTCAAGCCATCTATTAAGATTATTGGCACAGGGGGTGTTAGGACCGGACAGGATGTCTTCGAACATATTCTTTGTGGTGCTAGCTTAGTTCAAGTGGGGACGGCCCTCCACCAGGAAGGGGTAGGCATCTTTGAGCGCCTAGTCGCTGAATTGGAAGCTATTATGGAAGCTAAAGGCTATACTTGTTTAGAGGATTTCCAAGGCAAATTGCGTGAAATCGATTAAGGATATATTAAAAAACGATTTTATAATTCGATAGAGATTATGAGATGTTATATTTTTGTTCAGGATATAATATTATCACTTATTAACAAGAGTTATTGAGCAGAAAAAATATCGTTGCCTGGCCAAAAAACATATTGACAGTCAGCGGTATTTTTTATATTATATCAGAGGTAATTTTATCCTCAGAGGGGAAAAGGAGAGAAAGAAATGAATAAATCCAAAGTAATGGCACTGGGGCTTATGGGGAGCGCTTTTGCCTTAACTGCGTGGACTAGTCAGGTAGTGACTGCGGAGGAAGCACCGGTAGTTGCGAGTGAAGCAGCTTCCAATGAGGTAGCATCATCACAGGCAATGCCGGCTGAGCCAGTAAGTAGTGAGTCAAGCACTAGCCAAGCTAGCGGGGAAGCAGAAACTGAGAGCGTTGAGGAAAAGACGGCAGAATCGACTAACTCAGCTCAGTCAGTTGATGCCCTAGCAGACTATAAAGCCCTCAAAGCAAACTATGATGTACAAAAGGAGGCATACGATCAAAATCCTAGTGATTTTCAGTCAGTAGAGCGTGCCTTCCAAAGTGTTCAGGCCGCCTATGAGTTGGCTAAGTCGGAATACGACAGTAAAGTTTCTGTTTATGAGGAAGCCATGGCGGCTTATCAAGTGGCCAAAGCAGCCTATGATCAAGCCTTAGAGCAGTACAAGCAGGACTCAGTACGCTATCGGCAAGCTAAAGCACAGTATGACATGGATCAAGCGGCTTATCTTAAGGCCAAGACACAATATGACCAAGATTTAAGTAAGTATCGCGAGCAAGAGGCTCAATACCAGAAGGACTTGAAGGCCTATCAAGAAGCCAAGGCTAACTATGACCAAGCTCAAAGCAAGTATGTCACCGATAAAGCAGCCTATGATCAAGCTAAAGCGCAGTTTGATAAGGATCAGGCTGCGTATGAAGCTGGGCTAGCTGAAGCAGAAGCTAAAAAAAATGAAGAGGGTTATCTCTCTCAACCAATGAGTCAAAGTCTAAATTTTCAATCAGAACCTAATGCGGTACTGACCGTTCAAGATGGTGTGAAGGTCTATGACAAGGATGAGATTAATGCTTTAGTTGCCTCTTGGAATTTAGATGGTACAGCGATGTCTGACTGGGCCAATTTAATGTACTGGAAGAGCAATCTAACAAAGATTGTTCTGGAAAAAGGCAAGCCTGTGACAGCAACTTATAGCAATCTTCAAAATTCGAGCATCAATGGAAAAGCAATTAAGAAAGTTGTTTACACCTATACTTTGAAGGAATCGACTAAGTCAGGTAATTTGATGCCGCTCTTCCTTATTAAAGATCCAACTGAAACAGTCTGGTATTTGGATTTCCATGGAGAAACTCGAATTGGAGTTCAAGTTGATTTTTACGGAGAAGATGATCAAAAACTCGATATGAATGGGGCTCTTGTTAGTTTCTCCTCTCTGAATGCTTCTAATAATTCCGCTGAATATGTACGTGGATTTAACGGACGTTATATCCCGATTACTGGATCAGCAATTGTCCCTCACGCTGATACAACGGCTAAAGCAGATCGTTCTATCAATTTTGCGAGTGAAGGGTCACGTTGGGATTACGGTGTTTGGGATAAGGCCGATGGCCCATTGTCTTGGTACGGGGCCATTGTAGGACAAGCGCAGGCGAGTGACATCACTTTTGATATCGGTGCTTACAATTCGGGCTCGATTTGGTTCGCATTCAATTCTAAGATTGCAGCCAAAGGGGTCCCTACTAAACCAGTAGCGCCAGTTGCACCTACTCAACCGATTGCGCCTACTCAACCAACTGCTCCAGTTGCGCCGGTAGCGCCACAAGCGCCAACTGCACCAGTAGCGCCAACTGAGCCTCTTGCTCCAAACGCGCCTCTGGCACCTGAAAAACCAGAACCACCAATTGCACCACAGCCTGTGAGTCAGCCGGTTACACCTCCGTCATCGGAGTTGCCACCTAAGACTCCTGAGGATCCGCAAAGCAAATTGCCAGAAACGGGTGAATCTGCCTTTCCTCTGACCTTGTTAGGGACGGGTAGCTTGGCTTTGGCTGCTTGGTTAATTAGAAAACGTCCAAAAACTGATTGCTAAAATTTACCCTTTACGAGTTTAAGTAGCTCGTAAAGGGTTTTTTAGTATTTAGCAGGTAATGATTTAGAGTGAAGTTCATCTTTGATCCTTAAGTTATGTGGGTAGAGGGGGGAGAAGAGCTTGACAAAACCCTCTGAAATCCGTATAATATTCAGATGCAAGAGTATGCACTTTAGAAAGTAAATGCGGCTTGAAATCTTGTCCAAGCCGGTGTTTGAGGCCTAAACAACATGTAACGTCACTCCGATGAGTTGGTTCTGTTGTCTTTTTTTTGCGCTTTAAAGACCGAAAAATGTCATTTGTTAACAATTATTAATAATTGTAACCTTAATGTAAAGTGGTGTTCTTAGATTATATTATAGGGGTGAATCGCTTGAGTCATATCGTGAAATACGGTAAAAAAGCTGAGCGTCGAAGCTATGCGCGTATCGACGAAGTCTTAGAGTTGCCGAACTTGATTGAAATCCAAACGGATTCCTACAAATGGTTCTTGGATGAAGGGCTAAAAGTGATGTTCGAGGACATTTCGCCGATTGTCGATCATTCGGAGAACTTGGAACTTCATTTTGTAGACTATGAGTTCAAGGAAGCTAAGTATAGCTTAGAAGAAGCTCGTAGCCATGACGCTAACTACTCAAAACCAATCTATGTAACCTTGCGTCTGTTCAACAAAGAGACAGGTGAAGTCAAAGAACAAGAAGTCTTCTTCGGGGACTTCCCAATCATGACCGAAATGGGGACCTTCATTATCAACGGGGCGGAACGGGTTATCGTTTCTCAGTTGGTACGTTCTCCAGGTGTCTATTTCCACGACCGTATGGACAAGAAAGGCCGCCACAGCTATACTTCTACGGTTATTCCTAACCGTGGGGCTTGGTTGGAATTTGAATCAGATGCTAAGGGGATTGCCTACGTCCGCATTGACCGGACCCGGAAGATTCCATTGACTGTCTTGATGCGTGCCTTAGGTTTTGGTTCAGATGACGAGATTTATGATATCTTCGGCCAATCTGAGCTCTTAGACTTAACTATCGAGAAGGATGTTCACAAAAATATTCAAGACTCTCGTACTGAAGAAGCCTTGAAGGACATTTACGAGCGTCTCCGTCCAGGTGAACCTAAGACCGCGGAAAGCTCACGTAACCTCTTGGTTGCGCGCTTCTTCGACCCACGTCGCTATGATTTAGCACCTGTAGGTCGCTACAAAATCAATAAAAAGCTCCACCTCAAGAACCGTTTGGTTGGTTTGACCTTGGCTGAAACCTTGGTTAACCCAGAAACAGGCGAAGTGCTCTTTGAAGAAGGAACGCTCTTGGATCAAGAACGCGTTCAAGCTTTGATTCCTCATTTAGAGGCTGGTTTGAATAAGGTAACTCTCTATCCTTCTGAAGATAGTGTGGTCGCTCAACCAATCGATTTACAAATCATCAAAGTTTATTCACCTAAGAACCCAGAGCAAGTGATTAACTTAATCGGCAACGGGAATATTGAGAAGATTAAGTGCTTGACGCCAGCTGACATTATTGCGTCAATGAACTACTATCTCTACTTAGACCAAGGAATTGGTGTTACAGACGATATCGACCACTTGGCTAACCGTCGTATCCGTTCAGTCGGTGAATTATTGCAAAACCAATTCCGTATCGGGCTATCCCGGATGGAACGGGTAGTGCGTGAGCGTATGTCGCTCCAAGACGTTGCGACCATCACGCCACAACAATTGATTAACATTCGTCCAGTAGTAGCGGCTATTAAGGAATTCTTCGGTTCCTCCCAGTTGTCACAATTCATGGACCAAGTTAACCCACTCGGGGAATTGACCCACAAACGTCGTCTGTCAGCCTTAGGGCCTGGTGGTTTGACGCGGGACCGTGCCGGCTATGAAGTGCGGGACGTTCACTACTCTCACTACGGCCGTATGTGTCCAATCGAGACGCCAGAAGGTCCTAACATTGGGTTGATTAACAGCTTGTCTTCTTATGCTAAGATTAACAAGTATGGTTTTATTGAGACGCCTTACCGTAAAGTGGACAAATCAGTTACGCCGCACCGTGTCACGACTGAAATTGACTACCTAGCAGCGGACGAGGAAGACTTGTACGTAGTAGCCCAAGCCAACTCTAAACTCAACGAAGACGGGACCTTTGCCAATGACCTAGTTATGGCGCGTTTCCGTTCTCAAAACATTGAGGTTAACGTTGACCAAGTAGACTACATGGACGTATCACCAAAACAAGTTGTCGCTGTCGCGACTGCTAGCATTCCGTTCTTGGAAAACGACGACTCCAACCGGGCCTTGATGGGTGCCAACATGCAACGTCAAGCTGTGCCACTTATTAATCCGCAATCCCCACTGATTGGGACTGGGATGGAATATAAGGCAGCGCACGACTCAGGGGCTGCGCTCTTATGTAAACGCGCCGGTGAAGTGGTTTATGTCGATGCTAATAAGGTGCGCGTACGCACTCCAGAAGGTGAAGTTGACGAATACCGTTTAACCAAGTTTGCACGTTCTAACGCTGGGACCTGTTACAACCAACGTCCAATCGTAGAATTAGGCGACCAAGTTGATGCTTTGGAAATCTTAGCAGATGGTCCATCAATGCAAAATGGGGAAATGGCCCTCGGTCAGAACCCATTGGTAGCCTTCATGACTTGGGAAGGGTATAACTATGAGGACGCGGTTATCATGTCTGAGCGTCTAGTCAAAGACGATGTATATACCTCTATCCACATTGAAGAATACGAATCAGAGTCCCGTGACACCAAGTTAGGGCCTGAAGAAATTACTCGCGAAATTCCAAACGTGTCCGAAGATGCCCTCAAGTACTTAGACAAAGATGGGATTATCTGTATCGGTGCGGAAGTAAAAGACGGCGATATCTTAGTTGGTAAGGTAACACCAAAAGGTGTGACCGAGTTGTCTGCAGAAGAACGCTTGCTCCACGCTATCTTCGGTGAGAAGGCGCGTGAAGTACGTGATACTTCCTTGCGTGTGCCACACGGCGGGGGCGGGATTGTCCATGACGTTAAAATCTTTACCCGCGAAGCTGGCGACGAATTGGCACCAGGTGTCAACAAGCTAGTCCGCGTCTACATCGTACAAAAACGTAAAATCAATGAAGGGGATAAGATGGCCGGTCGTCACGGTAACAAAGGGGTTGTCTCCCTTATCATGCCGGAAGAAGATATGCCATTCTTACCAGATGGTACCCCGGTTGATATCATGTTGAACCCATTAGGGGTTCCATCCCGTATGAACATCGGGCAAGTCCTAGAGTTACACTTGGGGATGGCTGCTCGCGAAATGGGCATCAAGATTGCAACACCTGTCTTTGATGGTGCTAGCGAAGAAGATGTCTGGGAAACTGTTAAGGAAGCTGGTTTAGAAGCTGACGCTAAGACTATCTTATATGATGGTCGAACCGGTGAACCATTTGACCGTAAAGTCTCTGTTGGGGTTATGTACATGATTAAGTTGGCCCACATGGTCGACGACAAGTTGCATGCTCGTTCAACAGGTCCATACTCTCTGGTTACCCAACAACCATTGGGTGGTAAAGCTCAATTTGGTGGGCAACGTTTCGGGGAGATGGAAGTTTGGGCCTTGGAAGCTTATGGTGCCGCTTATACCCTGCAAGAAATCTTAACCTACAAGTCTGACGACGTAGTCGGTCGGGTGAAAACCTACGAAGCCATCGTCAAAGGTCAACCAATTCCACGTCCTGGTGTACCGGAATCCTTCCGCGTCCTTGTTAAGGAATTGCAAGCCTTAGGTTTAGATCTAAAAGTTTTAGATGAACATGATCAAGAAATCGAATTACGCGATGACGATGATGAGGATGAAGTAATCAACTTCAATGCCCTCGACCGCTATAAGGCTGATCAAATGGCCCACCATCATGCAGCAGAAGCCGAAGATGAAGGTGAAGAACCAAAGACTGAGATTAACCTTGACGAACAGGCAATCGCGGAAGACTTCATCGATTCAGCGGTTGAAGACGAACTCGATTCATTAGACTAAGTTTTAGGAGCCCCTAGCCTAGCTCTTTAGGTAGGCTAGGCAGGCAATCCTAACAGAACAATACAAAAGAAAGAGGAGGTCAGCCCTTTGATCGATGTAAATAATTTTGAAGCGATGCAAATTGGCCTAGCGTCTCCAGAAAAAATTCGGAGTTGGTCCTATGGTGAGGTTAAAAAACCAGAAACTATCAACTACCGGACGCTAAAACCAGAAAAAGACGGCTTATTCTGCGAGCGCATCTTTGGTCCAACTAAGGACTGGGAATGTAGCTGTGGGAAGCTCAAACGAATTCGCTATAAGGGTCGGGTCTGCGACCGTTGTGGCGTCGAAGTAACGCGTGCCAAAGTCCGTCGTGAACGGATGGGGCATATTGAGTTGGCAGCGCCTGTCACTCACGTATGGTACTTCAAAGGAATCCCAAGCCGGATGGGCTTGGTCTTGGACATGAGTCCACGACTCTTGGAAGAAGTTATCTACTTCGCTTCATATGTTGTAATCGACAGCGGCGACACCCCATTAGAACGCAAGTCTCTCCTGACTGAAATGGAATACCGTGAGAAAAAACGTGAATACGGTGATCGTTTCTATGCCAAAATGGGGGCAGAAGCCATCAAGGAATTGTTGGATGCCGTTGATTTAGAAGCAGAATGTGCGGAATTGAAGGAAGTGCTCAAGACCGCTACAGGTCAAAAACGGATGCGGGCGATTCGTCGCTTGGACATCTTAGATGCCTTCCGTTTATCAGGTAACAAGCCATCTTGGATGGTCTTGGATGTCCTACCAGTTATTCCACCAGATATTCGCCCTATGGTCCAATTAGAAGGTGGCCGGTTTGCGACAAGTGACTTGAACGATCTCTATCGTCGAGTAATCAACCGTAACAACCGTCTCAAACGTCTCTTGGACTTGGGCGCACCAAACATTATCGTTCAAAACGAAAAACGTATGTTGCAAGAAGCGGTCGATGCCTTAATCGATAACGGTCGTCGTGGCCGTGCCGTAACAGGTCCAGGTAACCGCGCCCTCAAGTCCCTCTCTCACATGTTGAAAGGGAAGCAAGGTCGTTTCCGTCAAAACCTCTTAGGGAAACGTGTCGACTACTCTGGTCGTTCGGTAATTGTCGTGGGGCCAAACCTTAAGATGTACCAATGTGGTTTGCCAAAAGAAATGGCCATCGAACTCTTCAAGCCTTTCGTGATGAAAGAATTGGTGGAACGTGGCATTGCTGGCAACATTAAGAATGCTAAGCGCATGATTGAAACTCAAGACACTGCCATCTGGCCAGTAATTGAAGAAGTCATCAAGGAACACCCAGTTCTCCTCAACCGGGCACCTACGCTCCACCGTTTGGGGATCCAGGCCTTCGAACCAACTTTGGTTGAAGGTCGGGCAATTCGCTTGCACCCACTGGTCTGTGAAGCCTACAACGCCGACTTTGACGGTGACCAAATGGCCGTTCACGTCCCATTGTCTGAAGAAGCTCAAGCTGAAGCGCGCTTGCTCATGTTAGCGGCACAAAACATCTTGAACCCTAAAGATGGTAAGCCAGTTGTTACCCCATCTCAGGACATGGTCTTGGGGAACTACTACTTGACCTTGGAAGAGGCTGGTCGTATTGGTGAAGGAATGGTTGTAAGTGATGTCTCTGAAGCAGAGATTGCTTACCAGAACGGCTACGTTCACCTTCACACCCGGATTGCGATTCCTGCTAAGGCTTTAGTTGGTAAGCCATTCACTGATTGGCAAAAGGAACGTCTTATGGTAACGACCGTTGGGAAATTGCTCTTCAACGAAATCATGCCACCAGAGTTCCCTTACCTCAATGAGCCTTCACACGAGAACTTAACTGAGAAGACACCAGATAAGTACTTCTTAGAAGCTGGGGTAAATGTACCAGAAGCGATTGCGGCCATGGACTTAGTTCCACCATTTAAGAAGAAAGACTTAGGTCGCATTATCGCGCAAGTCTTCAAACGTTTCAAGATTACCGAAACCTCTGTTATGTTGGACCGCATGAAGAACTTGGGTTACAAGTTCTCAACTCGTGCCGGGATTACTGTAGGGGCGGCCGACGTATTACGTCTGGAATCTAAGGGTGAGATCTTAGAAAAAGCCCACAGCCGTGTTGATAACATCACCAAGCAATACCGTCGTGGTTTGATTACAGACGACGAACGTTACGAATCCGTTATTCGGACTTGGGAACAAGCTAAGGACCAAATTCAAGAAGAATTGCGTAAGTCCTTGCCACGCTTGAACCCAATCGCGATGATGTCGGACTCCGGGGCCCGTGGTAACATCTCTAACTTTACCCAGTTGGCTGGGATGCGGGGTAACATGGCGGCGCCATCAGGTCGAATCATTGAATTGCCTATCACTTCTAACTTCCGTGAAGGTTTGTCTGTCTTGGAAATGTTTATCTCGACCCACGGGGCCCGTAAAGGGATGACCGATACGGCCTTGAAGACCGCCGACTCTGGTTACTTAACTCGTCGTTTGGTTGACGTGGCGCAAGATGTCATTATCCGTGAAGATGACTGTGGGACTGACCGTGGTATGACCGTTCGTGCCATTATGGATGGTAACTCCGTCATTGAATCTCTGGAGGAACGTTTGATTGGGCGTTACGCACGTAAAACAGTTCGTCACCCAGAGACAGGCCAAGTATTAGTAGAAGCTAACCACATTATTACGGAAGACATGGCAGATGCCATCGTGGCAGCAGGGATTGAAGAAGTAACCATTCGTTCAGTCTTCACCTGTGATACCAACCACGGGGTATGTAAGAAGTGTTATGGTCGCAACTTAGCGACTGGTTCTGAAGTGGAAGTCGGCGAAGCAGTGGGTACCATTGCCGCTCAATCCATCGGGGAACCTGGTACCCAGCTGACCATGCGTACCTTCCACACCGGTGGGGTTGCGGGTGGTGGCGATATCACCCAAGGTTTGCCACGTATCCAAGAAATCTTCGAAGCTCGTCATCCAAAAGGGCAAGCAACGATTACTGAAGTGGCCGGGATTATTGAATCAATTGTTGAGAAAGAATCCGACCGTAGCCGTGACATCACGGTTAAGGGCGTGACGGATACCCGTACTTACAATGTACCTTACACTTCCCGTCTCAAGGTTGCGGAAGGCGACAGCGTAGAACGTGGTCAAGCCTTAACTGAAGGTTCAATCGACCCTAAGGAATTACTCCGCGTAACCGATGTCTTGACCGTAGAAAACTACTTGCTCCGCGAGGTTCAAGCAGTTTACCGTGGTCAAGGGGTAGAAATCGGCGACAAACACGTCGAAGTAATGGTTCGTCAAATGTTGCGTAAGGTTCGCGTTATGGACCCTGCTTCAACTGACATCTTGCCAGGTGCCTTACTGGATATCTCAGACTTCGCCAAGGCCAACACCAACGCTATTCAAGCCGGTGAAGTGCCAGCGACAGCTCGTCCAGTCCTCATGGGAATTACCAAGGCTGCCTTGGAAACTAAGTCCTTCATCTCTGCCGCATCCTTCCAAGAGACAACTCGTGTCTTGACGGATGCTGCTATCCGCGGTAAGAAAGATGCGCTCCTTGGTCTTAAGGAGAACGTTACAATTGGTAAGTTGATTCCAGCCGGGACCGGGATGACCCGTTACCGTAAGTTGGAAACCAACATTCAACCACCTGTTGTCGAAGCGGAAGACGAAGACATTGAATTAGAAAATCAAGCACCTGCTAAGGCCTAGACCTTCAAGCGCTAAGCCAATAGGCTGGGAAGATTCCCAGCCTATTTTTGTATTGGAAAGGGCATGAATTTTCCCTAGGAGATCGAGTTTTAGAGACAGGATATTGTCCGAAAGATAGTGGAACCGATTCTCTAAAAGTTCCAAAAATACCCAATATAATGCGAATAATCTGACGTAAAAACCGCCTAATTTTCGATTGTGTCAGTGATATTTTGCTGGTGATATGCTATAATAGAGGCAAAGGGAGGTGCTCATATGGTAACAAAAGAGCTGATTCAACAACGCGCCGTTTTCCTAAGTGCCCTTTGTCGAGATTTGGAGCAGGAGTCCTGGGTGAGAGGTGTTTTTCTGGCTGGCCATGCGCTTCAAGGTCAGGATGATCCCTACTCGGATATTGATCTTCGCTTAATTGTCATCGACAAAAAAGCAAAGCGCCAGGTCTATGAATGGTTGGCGACCTGGTCACCTGATTTGCTCTTTATTGAAGAGCTAAATGATGTCAATGCCTCCTTTTACTTTGAACATTTTATCAAGTTGGAAGTGCTGGCTTATTATGCTTCAGAACTTGAGCCAAGTATCTGGTTCAAACAAATTCAAGTCATTTGGGACCCGGAAGGCATGATTGAACCTATGCGACAATCTTCCTTAGCACTAGAGTTGTCCGTCAATCAGGCCATGATTGACCACTATTTGACCAAGTACTACGCCCACCTCCATACCTTATGCAGAGGTATGATGCGAGGCGAGATTAACTACTGCATGCAATGCATCTTGATGATGCGCAATATTTTGTCGGCCCTCTGGTGCCTAGAAAAAGGCCACTTGCCCAACGATATTGGCGACTGGTCTCGCTATGAAGGCGCCCGCTCAGTTCTCAGCCAATCCCAACAGCAATGGATGCAGAAGGTGATTTCGCTAGACAAGCAGTCGGTCCGTCATTTCTGCCTGGATGCTAATCAACAAATCAAGCAGGTCTTGGTACGATTTGGTTATGATACCCACCAGTTTGACCGGCTGACCCTCCATGTCTTGGAAGAGACTCACTAATTGGCTTATTCTCTTACGCCCACCTAGCTTGCTAGGCCAATCGGATGCCCCCGTATTGGTCCGCCAGCTAGGTGGTTTACTTGTCTCCCGCTATTTTTGTCTGCTTAGGTGAAAAAGTCATGACATTTAGGCTTTTTTCAGGTACAATAAAGACGTATGGGCTTTTTTGATAAGAGCCGTCAAGACAGCATTAGGAGGAAATTAAATGACTGAACAACATCAAGATGTCCAGGCTGAACTTAACGACCAGCTTTTGGTTCGTCGTGAGAAAATGGCCCAAATGGCAGAAGCGGGCGTAAACCCTTTTGCGGCGGGCTTTAGCCGGGACCATTTATCTGCCCAAATCTTGCACGACTACAGTGAGATTGATAAAGAAGCCTTAGAAGAAAAGAAAATCCCTGTTCGTGTGGCAGGCCGTATGGTCTCCAAACGTGGTAAGGGTAAGGCTGGTTTTGCCCATCTCTTAGACATGGATGGCAAGATTCAAATCTACGTCCGCCAAGATTCAGTAGGTGAAGATAGCTACCAATGGTTTAAGGCAGCAGACTTGGGCGACATTGTCGGCGTTGTCGGCTATGTCTTCAAGACCAATACAGGTGAGCTTTCGGTCTTCGCCCAAGAATTCCATCCCCTAACCAAGGCTTTACGCCCCCTACCAGACAAATATCATGGCTTAACCAATGTAGAGCAACGTTACCGCCAACGCTACTTGGACCTTATTAGTAACGAAGAAAGCCGCGAACGCTTTATCTTGCGTTCTAAGATTGTGCGCGAAATCCGCCGTTTCTTAGACGACCAAGGTTACTTGGAAGTTGAAACGCCAGTTCTGCACACCATCGCGGGTGGGGCAACCGCTCGTCCATTCGTAACCCACCACAATGCCTTGGATATGGAGCTCTATCTCCGCATTGCGACTGAGTTGCACCTCAAACGCTTGGTAGTCGGTGGGATTGAGAAGGTTTATGAGTTAGGCCGAATCTTCCGTAATGAAGGGATTGACACTACCCACAACCCAGAATTTACTACCATCGAATGTTATACGGCTTACCAAGTTTACACGGATGTCATGGACTTAATTGAAGACATGTTGAAGAAAGTGGCTGAGCGTGTCCTCAACAAGACTAGCTTGGAGTATCACGGCCACACCATTGAGTTAGGTCAACCTTGGGCTCGTCGCCACATGGTAGACTTGATTAAAGAAGTTACGGGTGTGGACTTCTGGCAGGCTATGGACTTCGACCAAGCTAAGGCTTTGGCCAAAGAACATGGCGTGGAACTCAACGACCACGATACCACTGTGGGTCACGTCATCAACGCCTTCTTCGAAGAGCACTGTGAAGACAAGTGTATCCAACCTACCTTTGTTTACGGTCACCCAGTGGAAGTATCGCCATTGGCACGTAAGAACGAAGAAGACCCACGCTTCACTGATCGTTTTGAGCTCTTCATTGTAGGTAAGGAATACGCCAATGCCTTCACCGAGCTCAGCGATCCAATTGATCAACGTCAGCGTTTTGAAGCGCAAATGGAAGAAAAGAACAAAGGGAACGATGAAGCTCAACCAATGGATGATGAGTTCATTGAAGCTCTGGAATATGGGATGCCACCAACCGGTGGTTGGGGCTTAGGGATTGACCGTCTGGTAATGCTCTTCACGGGCGCTACTGCTATCCGTGACGTCCTCCTCTTCCCAACTATGCGCCACCATTCATAAGAATCAAGGAGACTGGAATTGACCTTCCAGTCTTTTTTATGTGAGGGCAAAGAGTGTAGAAATCAGCACTAAATGGAGAGACTTCAGTTTTTGTGAGAGGCGAATCAGGTAAAACATGCTATAATAAGAGAAAAGAATCAGGAGGCGAGCGAGATGCGCAGTGAAGTCATGTGGCAGGATTTTTGTAGGCGTCAGGGGCTGGCGAAGGGTACTTCCTATGAGGCTTTTAGTTTCGGTGGACCGGGCAGTGCCATTGCGGACCCTTTGGCTCAGCTGGTCTTGGCGGGCAAGAAGACGGCCACCTGCTCAGCCAAATTGCTCTATGAGGTAGAGGATGAGCCTCTGCCGGAAGTTGGAAGCTATAGCGTCATTCTGGATAGCCGTAACCAGGCTCAATGTGTCATTCAGACCACGGGGGTGGTCACCATGCCCTATGAAGAAGTGACCGAAGCCTGGGCTAGAAAAGAAGGAGAGGGCGACCTTAGTCTAGAATATTGGCGCCAGGCTCACTGGTCTTTCTTTGAAGCAGAGTTTCGCTTGGTCGGTCAAGTTTTTACCCCTGAACAGGAATTGGTTTTCGAAGAGTTCCAGGTAGTCTATCGCTTGCCAGAGGAGATTTTAGGCTAATTTTGTTGGCTCAAAAATCAAGACAAAAAAAGACCAATATATCATATATGATATATTGGGAAAAATAAGGAGGATGTCAGAATGGAATTTACAAGAACAGAAAGAGGCTTTGAAGGCTATAATGCAGCAGGAGAAGTCGTAGCTGAGATTACTTATCGGCCGACAGAGGATCCCAAGGTGGTCATTGCCGACCATACATTTGTGGACGATAGTTTGCGTGGCCAGGGTGTTGCCCAAGAACTCTTGGACACCTTAGTTGCAGCTATGAAGGCTGAAGGCAAGAAGATTAAGGCAGAATGCTCTTATGTAGTAGCTAAGTTCCAACGTGACTCGCAGTATGATGCGGTCAATGCTGATAAGGACTAGTCGGATGCCAGAAGTATGGGAACTAGTCGATGTCAATAAGCAATTGACTGGCATCAGACATTTGAGGGGGCAAGAAGCCCTCATCCCACCAGGTCATTATCACCTGGTGGCGCGCGTTTTGGTAATGGATGCAAAGGGCCAGATCCTACTGACCCAGCGTAGTCATGGTAAGACCCATTATCCTAATGATTGGGAATTTGGTGCCAATGGCTCAGTTTTGGCAGGCGAAAGCTCGGAACTTGCTGCTTGTCGCGAGTTGTGGGAGGAGACAGGGATTAAGGTGTCACCTCACGACTTAGTCTGGTTGGAGGACTATCGCTATGACAATTGGTGGCTAGATATCTACGGAATTGTTTTAGCGGATTTGGCGCCCGCTCTTGTTTTGGACCCAGAGGAAAATCAGGACTGGCTTTGGCTAGCGCCGGACCAATTGGATCAATGGCAGGCCAAACTTGTGCCGGGCGACTGGGAACGTTGGCAGGCGGTTGCTAGCAAACTGCTAGAACTAAGAGAGGAGACTGACAAATGAAGATTAAACTAGGTCAGCCTTTGAGCCAGGCTACGCTAGCAGAATGGGGTTTTGAAAATGGCCAGGCACGCCATGTCTTGGCCGAAGGGGAATTTGAGCTTCGAATGACTATGTCAGACCAGGAGCTAGAACTGGTGGTCTATGATTTGGCCATGGAGGAACCCTACACCTTGTTTGAGGTAGCTAGTGCCAGTGGTGCGCTGGTAACAGCCCTACGCCAGCAGGTGGATGATATTCTCAATCGGATTTTAGGCCAGCAGATTCAAGACAATCCTCTGGTAGAAGCTTTGGTGGAGTATGTGGCGACGACTTATGAGGTGGCACCAGCTCATCCCTTTAAGCGCCACCCGGAGATAATAGGCTTTAAGGTGCCGGAGGTCGATAAGCTATTCGGTATCATTTTGCCGGTCGACTATTGCCAAATAGATAAGTCGAGTTCGCGAACTGACCAGGTGCTGGTTCTCAATCTCAAGGGCAAGCCCGAGCATATTGTAGAGCGCATCGATAATGACCGTTTTTTCCCTGCCTATCATATGAACAAGAAACACTGGTTTAGCCTACTTCTGGATGCACAGACTGATTGGGATCAACTGACCAGTTTGCTAGCAGAAAGCTATCGCTTAGTTAAGAAATAAGGACATAAGAAGGCCCTGCATGCTAGTAGGGCCTTTTGCTTTTAACAGGACTACTCAAAAAAATCGAGCAAGACGCAAAAAAAAGTCGCCATAACCCCTTGACGAAAGAGGATTTTATTGGTACATTAGTAGAGGTGTTTTTATACGAGATTCCTGAAATTCAGTCGTGCTGACTGGTATAGAAGCAACATTATTATTTTTCCATAAAAATGGCACACTTGGATGTGTGGACTAGATTAAAGCAAAGGGAGGAGGAGCTTGGATGCCAACTATTAACCAATTAGTTAATAAACCTCGTAAAACCAAAGTCGTTAAGTCAAACTCACCTGCATTAAACAAAGGGTACAACAGTTTCAAGAAGACCCAAACGGACAACAACTCTCCACAAAAACGTGGGGTATGTACTCGTGTGGGTACCATGACACCGAAGAAACCTAACTCAGCTTTACGTAAATATGCCCGTGTACGTTTGTCTAACCTGATGGAAGTGACAGCTTACATCCCAGGGATTGGTCACAACTTACAAGAACACAGCGTTGTTTTAATCCGTGGTGGTCGTGTAAAAGACTTACCAGGGGTACGTTACCACATCGTTCGTGGTGCGCTTGACACTGCTGGTGTTAACAATCGTAAACAAGGCCGTTCTAAATACGGTACCAAACGTCCTAAAGGCTAAGAGCCTCATCATTAAACATTCAGAAAGGAGGATTTTGAATGCCTCGTAAAGGTGCAATCGCAAAACGCGAAGTTTTGCCAGATCCACTCTACAATTCAAAATTAGTTACTCGCACAATTAACCGTTTAATGCTCGATGGTAAACGCGGTAAAGCTGCTACTATCTTATATGCTGCTTTCGATATCGTGCGCGAACAAACCGGTCAAGACCCAATGGAAGTTTTCGAACAAGCAATCGAAAACATCATGCCATTATTAGAAGTTAAAGCTCGCCGTGTGGGGGGTTCTAACTACCAAGTACCAGTTGAAGTACGTCCAGAACGTCGTTACACCTTAGCCATCCGTTGGTTAGTAAGCTACTCTCGCTTACGTGGTGAAAAGACCATGGAATTACGTTTAGCGCGTGAAATCATGGATGCAGCTAACAACACTGGTGCATCAGTTAAGAAACGCGAAGACATGCATAAAATGGCAGAAGCCAACAAAGCATTCGCTCATTACCGTTGGTAAGATTTCCAGTCATATCACTAGCTGTTATAAGCTAGTGGTTTTTGACTACTATGCACACTCTCAAAACAACTGAAAAGGGGTAAAACAAAAAGATGGCAAAAAGAGAATTTTCGCTAGAGAAAACTCGTAATATTGGTATCATGGCCCACATCGATGCTGGTAAAACCACCACGACTGAACGTGTCTTGTACTATACCGGCCGTATCCACAAAATTGGTGAAACCCACGAAGGGGCTTCCCAAATGGACTGGATGGAGCAAGAACAAGAACGTGGGATTACCATCACCTCTGCCGCAACTACTGCGCAATGGGCTAACCACCGGATCAACATCATCGACACACCAGGACACGTGGACTTCACTGTCGAAGTAGAACGTTCTCTCCGGGTTCTTGATGGTGCCGTTGCCTTATTGGATGCTCAGTCTGGGGTAGAACCTCAAACTGAAACCGTATGGCGTCAAGCTACCACTTACGGTGTTCCTCGTTTGGTCTTCATCAACAAGATGGACAAAATCGGTGCGGACTTCTTATACTCTGTAAGAACCTTGCACGAACGCTTACAAGCAAACGCTCATCCAGTTCAATTACCAATTGGTGCTGAAGATGAGTTCTCAGGTATCATTGACTTAGTGGAAATGAAAGCCTACAACTACACTAACGACTTAGGGACTGACATTGAAGAAATCGAAATCCCAGGTGACTTACAAGATTTAGCTGAAGAATGGCGTACTAAGTTAGTTGAAGCAGTTGCTGAAACTGACGAAGAACTCATGATGGCTTACTTGGAAGGCGAAGAAATCGACGTACCTACCTTGAAAGCAGCAATCCGTAAAGCTACAGTTGCAGCGGACTTCTACCCAGTATTCTGTGGTTCTGCCTTCAAGAACAAAGGGGTTCAATTAATGTTGGATGGGGTTATCGACTACCTTCCATCTCCATTAGATGTCCCAGCTATTAAAGGGATTGACCCTGATACTGAAGCTGAAGTAGAACGTCACGCAAGCGATGAAGAGCCATTCTCTGCTTTGGCCTTCAAAGTTATGACTGACCCATTCGTAGGTCGTTTGACCTTCTTCCGTGTCTACTCTGGTACTTTACAATCCGGTTCTTACGTTCAAAACGCTACTAAAGGCAAACGTGAACGTGTCGGTCGTATCTTACAAATGCACGCCAACCACCGTCAAGAAATTCCTGAAGTATTCTCTGGGGATATCGCTGCAGCTGTTGGTTTGAAAGACACTACTACTGGGGACACTCTCTGTGACGAGAAGCACGAAGTAATCCTCGAGTCAATGGAATTCCCAGAACCAGTTATCGAAGTAGCGATTGAGCCTAAATCAAAAGCTGACCAAGATAAGATGGGTGTAGCCTTACAAAAATTGGCTGAAGAAGACCCAACCTTCCGTGCTTACACTAACCAAGAAACTGGCGAAACAGTTATCGCAGGTATGGGTGAGTTACACTTGGATATCATCGTTGACCGTATGCGTCGTGAATTCAAGGTAGAAGCTAACGTGGGTGCACCACAAGTTTCTTACCGCGAAACCTTCCGTTCTGCAACTCAAGCAGAAGGTAAGTTCGTTCGTCAGTCTGGTGGTAAAGGTCAATACGGTCACGTATGGATCGAATTCACACCAAACGAAGAAGGTGCTGGTTTCGAATTCGAAAACGCAATCGTCGGTGGTGTGGTTCCTCGTGAATACATCCCAGCGGTTGAAGCTGGTTTGAAAGACGCTATGGAAAATGGTGTTCTCGCAGGCTTCCCAATGGTAGACATCAAAGCTAAGCTTTACGATGGTTCTTACCACGATGTCGACTCTTCTGAAACTGCCTTTAAGGTAGCGGCGTCCTTAGCACTCCGTGCAGCTGCTAAGAAAGCTAACCCAAGCATCTTGGAACCTATGATGGCAGTTGAAATTACTGTACCTGAAGAATACTTCGGGGACGTTATGGGTCACGTGAACTCTCGTCGCGGTCGCGTTGAAGGTTCTGAAGTGCGCGGTAACGCTCAAATCGTTAAAGGTATGATTCCATTGTCTGAAATGTTCGGTTACGCAACTACCTTGCGTTCTGCAACTCAAGGGCGTGGTACCTTCTCTATGACCTTCGACCACTATGAAGATGTGCCGAAGTCAATCGCAGAAGAAATCATCAAGAAATACGGCGGCAAGTCAGAAGAGTAATCTGACAGGACTTGCTTGGAGTAACGAATAAGCGTTATTCCCAAAGCCTAGAAAATGGTGCAAAATCTTGAATTTTGCCCCATTTCTAGGTATAATACTACTGATAGATTTAATTGAAATCTATAAAACAAACTCAACTATTTTTAGGAGGCAGAAATTAAAATGGCAAAACAAAAATTTGACCGTTCTAAACCACACGTAAACATTGGTACAATTGGTCACGTTGACCATGGTAAAACTACCTTATCAGCTGCAATCGCAACTGTATTAGCTAAACAAGGTTTCGGTGAAGCTCGTTCATACGACCAAATCGATAACGCTCCAGAAGAAAAAGAACGTGGGATCACAATCAACACTTCTCACATCGAGTACGAAACAGCTAACCGTCACTACGCTCACGTTGACTGCCCAGGTCACGCGGACTACGTTAAAAACATGATCACTGGTGCTGCTCAAATGGACGGCGCGATCCTCGTTGTATCTGCTGCTGACGGCCCAATGCCACAAACTCGTGAACACATCCTCTTGTCTCGTCAAGTTGGTGTTCCTTACATCGTAGTATTCTTGAACAAAGTTGACATGGTTGACGACGAAGAATTGCTCGAATTAGTTGAAATGGAAGTTCGTGACCTCTTGTCTGAATATGACTTCCCAGGTGATGACACTCCAGTTATCGCTGGTTCAGCTTTGAAAGCTTTAGAAGGCGACGCTAACTACGAAGCTAAAGTTTTAGAATTGATGGAACAAGTTGATGCTTACATTCCAGAACCAGAACGTGACACTGACAAACCATTCATGATGCCAGTCGAAGACGTATTCTCTATCACTGGTCGTGGTACCGTTGCAACTGGTCGTGTTGAACGTGGTCAAGTTCGCGTTGGTGACGAAGTTGAAATCGTTGGTATCGAAGAAGAAACTTCTAAGACTACCGTTACCGGTGTTGAAATGTTCCGTAAGTTATTGGATTACGCTGAAGCTGGGGACAACGTTGGTACCTTGTTACGTGGTGTAACTCGTGACCAAATCCAACGTGGTCAAGTATTATCTAAACCAGGTTCAATCACTCCACACACTAAGTTCGAAGCTGAAGTGTACGTATTGTCTAAAGAAGAAGGTGGTCGTCACACTCCATTCTTCTCTAACTACCGTCCACAATTCTACTTCCGTACAACTGACGTAACTGGTGTTGTTACTTTACCAGAAGGTACTGAAATGGTTATGCCAGGCGACAACGTACAAATGGTTGTTGAATTGATCCACCCAATCGCGATCGAAGAAGGGACTAAGTTCTCTATTCGTGAAGGTGGCCGTACTGTAGGTGCCGGTGTGGTATCTAAAGTCTTAGCTTAATTCTAAGCTTAATATGCCTTTCCAAAAGGGTCTCTTCGGAGGCCCTTTTTTTATATCCAAAATAATCCCCCTATGTCTGATGACATAGGGGGATTTTTATATGGAGATAAGATTTAGAGGTCGCGACGCTTGAAGGTATAGATTCCGGCGACAGTAAAGATGAGACTTAGAGCCAAAGCGAAAATAGCAGTCTTGCTAGTCATACTAAAGTTGGCTGTACTCTCATAGACAAATTCCATGACAATGGCCTTAAACCAGTCATTGTTTGGGTCAATCAATTCGCCAGGAATTTTCAAGAAGATAAAAACGGTAAAGTAGATAATAAAGACCATACTGTAGTTGCGGGTCAGGAAGAGGACAAAGCTGGTAATGCAGAACCAAGCATAGGTACAAAGACACTGAATAAAGAAGGTAATCAGAAACTTAGGCCAAAAATCTGCTGGTAGAGTCCCCATCTGGCCCCCTGACCGTAAGAATTCAATGACGTAACCTGCTGCGTAGAGAAGGAAAAATTGTAAGAGAATAAGACTAGCGATCGTCAGGGATTTAGCTAGGTAATACTGGCCACGGGTTTTGCCGGTAGTCAGATTATTATGATAGAGTTTGTTGTTAAGGTCGACTCCTAAGAGTAGAGTTGTCACCACATTACAGGCGATAAAAAGTAGGCCTATGTTATAAGACACGGCATCCATGGCGAAGAAGAAGCCGGAATTAGAAGTAGTAACTCGCGAAGTAAAAATGGCTAGCAGAATGCCCAGGACACAGAAGGCTTGAATGCCCCAAAATCCGACGGAGCGGACTAGACGGTAATAATCGGCTTTGATACTGTTAAACACGGGGATTTCCTCCTTGAACTTGAATTAAATCGGTAAAGTATCGCTCCAAATCTTTATGAGCGTAGTAAATTGCACTGATTGGAATGTCTGCTAAAACCAAGGCCTTAGCAAGTTCTGGTATCTCCTCAGCTTTGCCGATTAACTGTAATTGGTCGGTCTGATGGCTCGGTTTAAGTCTAAAACCTAGTCGTTTTTGGACAAAGTCCTTAGCTATTTGAGCCTTTTGGGACTGGAGGATAATATAATCGCCACTTTCGCGGTCGAAGTCCTCCTTGGAAAGCTCTTGGATTAGCCGACCTTGATGAATGAAGCCAAAGCGGCTAGCCACCAAATATAATTCTGACAAGATATGGCTAGAAATAATCAGGGTCATGCCTAGTTCACGGTTCAGTCGGAGGACCATGTCACGAAATTCTTGAATACCGACAGGGTCCAGACCATTTATTGGTTCGTCTAAGATGAGTAAATCAGGACGAGACAGGATAGCGATGGCAATACCCAGACGTTGTTTCATTCCCAGAGAGAAGTCCCGAAATTTTTTGGCGCCAGTTTGGCTTAAGCCGACATAGTCCAAGGTTTCCCTAATCAGATTATCTGGTTTTTTGATACCACGATCCAGGCAGTAAAAACGGAGATTGTCGTAGGCTGATAGATGTTGGTGGGCCACAGGTGTTTCAATGACAGAACCCACGTGGTGGAGGGAACTGGTCCACTCTTTAGGGGTGCGGGAGCCCAAAATGGAGATGGTGCCTTGACTTGGTGCGATTATTTGGGTAATCAACTTGATTAAGGTGCTTTTACCCGCTCCGTTTTGACCGATTAGGCCATAGATTTCTCCTTTCTTTAGCTTGAGGCTGAGCGAGTCTAAAGCAACTTGGTCGCCATAATGCTTACTAAGATTTTGAATGACTAAGATATCTTCCATGGTCTTACTCCTTTGCTTATTTCTTATCTATAGCTTATCAAGTGAATTTCAAATATCTCTCAAGCAAATCTCAAATCTTTCTAAAGTTTTTGTTGGGAACGAGCTCGTTTTCTGAAAGCGTAAATTTATACATTATTAAAGTCCCGACAAATTAAAGTTTGAATGAAAATGACCGATTTATGAATGAAAATGACCGAAAACGATTGAAAGATGACCGAAAGCGGTGTATAATCTGGGTGTGAGGTGATAAGAGTGTTAACTCAAACGCGACATCAACTAATTTTATCAGAACTAGAGCAAGCGCATGTTGTCAGCCTACAAGATTTGATGGCCAAGCTGTCAGTGTCAGAGTCCACTATACGGCGGGATTTATCTCAGCTAGAAGAAGCAGGTCGCCTAGTGCGAGTTCGCGGCGGTGCCAAACGCGTCTATCATTTGGATCGCGAATCTAGCTACAAGGAAAAGCTGGGGCGGAACAGTGGTGACAAGGCCCTTATTGCTGAGGCGGCAGCCACACAGGTGTCGGCAGGACAGGTGATTTATCTGGATGCAGGAACCACGACCTTGGCTATGATACCGCATTTGGTGGGCCAGGGCGTGACGGTGGTTACCAATGGTCTAAGTCAAGCCGACTTGCTGTGTGACTATGGCGAGTCCGTCATCTTGTTAGGTGGCCAAGTTAAGCCCAAGACGCGGGCCATTATTGGAGCGCAAGCTCAGGCTCAATTAGCACGTTATCGTTTTGACCATGTTTTTATGGGTATGAACGGGGTGGATGCTGAATGGGGCTATACGACGCCAGACCAGGAGGAGGCGGCCCTTAAGCAACAAGCCATGCAGCAGGCTAACCAAGTCTATGTTTTGGCGGATACTTCCAAGATGGGACGGGTTAGTTTCTGTCACGTGGCCAATATGGAAGAGGCGGTTCTTATCACTCATGCCTTAACAGAGGGGCAACGGGCACCTCTTGTGCAAGTCACGACAGTGAAGGAGTGTTAAATTTCGTGATTTATACGATTACCTTTAACCCTGCCGTCGATCTCGTCATTCAGGTTGACCAATGTCAGCTAGGAGAGTTGAATCGATCCAAGGGAGAGGCCTATGTTGCCGGAGGTAAGGGAATCAACGTGTCCCTTGTCTTACAGCGCTTAGGGCATGTCAACTACGCGGCCGGATTCGTAGGTGGATTTACCGGTCAATATATCAAAGACACCCTCATTCAAGAAGGTGTCAAACCACTTTTTGTTGAAGTGGATGGCATTACGCGGGTTAATGTCAAAGTCAAGTCTCAAGAAGAGACAGAAATCAATGCTGCAGGCCCCCAAGTGAGTCCAGAAAAATTTGCAGAATTATTGGCAATTTTTGAGCGAGACTTAAGCGCAGAGGATGTGGTCTTCTTAGCAGGGAATGCGGCCCCTGGGCTTGACGTCAAGGCCTATATTGCGATCGCCAAACTCTGCCAAGAGCGGGGCGCAAAATTTGTGCTGGATACCAACAAGCAACTCTTAACTGAGTGTTTGCCTTATCGGCCTTTTGTTATCAAGCCTAATCATCATGAATTAGGTGAGATTTTTGGGGTTAGCTTGAAGGATGAGGCAGAAATAATCCATTATGCCAAGAAACTTCAGGAATTAGGAGCACGTCATATTATTGTATCTCGCGGTGGTGAGGGAGCCATACTTCTAACGGAGGATGGCCAAGTCTTTAGCTCAGATATCCCTAAGGGGACAGTGGTTAACTCAGTCGGGGCAGGCGATTCTATGTTGGCAGGTTTTGTGGCCACTTACTTGGAGACAGGCGATTTTGCATGGTCCTTAAAACGCGGTGCTGCAACCGGGAGTGCGACGGCCTATTCTGTCTGGATAGCTGAACGTCAGTTAATTGATGAGCTAGTAGACCAGATTCACGTTGTTGCGCATTAGCCTAGGAAATTCAAAGGAGAAATAGAAAGTGAAATTATCAGAATTATTTGTTAAAGAGGCTATGGACCTCCAATTGAGTACAACAGATAAGCCGTCAACGCTTAAGTATTTGGCAGAGCGCTTCCACCAAGCAGGCGGTGTCTCCGACGTTGAGGCTTACGTAGCTGCTTTAGAAGCCCGCGAAGCCCAATCAACAACAGGTGTCGGCGATGAGATTGCCATTCCTCATGCCCAACATGAATCAATCAAATCAGCAGCTATCGTCTTTGGGCGTAGTGACGCAGGGATTGACTGGGAGAGCTTTGATGGCCAAGCTGCCAAATTTGTCTTCATGATTGCAGCCCCTGCAGGTGGTGGTGGCGAGCACTTGCAAGCCTTAGCTAAATTATCTTCTGTCCTCATGCAACCAGCAACTAAAGCAGCTTTAGCAGCAGCAAAAACCCCTGAAGAAGTAGTGGCAGTTTTTACCGCAGCTGAAGCAGAAGAAACAGCCCAAGCTACTGCGACTGAGCCAGCAAGTCCTGTCCAAGAAGATGTCTATGTCTTGGCCGTAACAGCTTGCCCAACTGGGATTGCCCATACTTTTATGGCAGAAGAAAAGCTCAAACAAGCTGGGAAAGCCGCAGGTATCAAGATTAAAGTCGAAACTAACGGGCAGGCCGGTGTTGGCAACCGTTTGACTGCTGACGACATCAAAAAGGCGACAGCCATTATCGTGGCAGCGGATAAGCAAGTGGAGATGGCCCGCTTTGATGGCAAACCAGTAATTGTCACTAAAGTAGCAGATGGTATCCACAAGGCTGATGAATTAGTAGCTAAAGCGGCAAAAGCAGAGGCGCCAATCTACCACGCAGCAGAAGGCGCTGGTGCAGCAGATCTTGAAGTCGGTAAAGAATCCATTGGTCGTCAATTCTACAAGCACTTAATGAACGGGGTTTCTCATATGTTACCGTTTGTGGTATCTGGTGGGATTTTAATCGCCTTGTCCTTCTTCTGGGGGATTAATTCCTTCAACCCTGAAGATGCTAGCTATAACCAAGTAGCACAATTCCTTTTTGTAACAGGTAAATTAGCCTTCGCCATGATGTTACCAATGTTGGCTGGTTTTATTGGTCATTCTATTGCTGACCGTCCTGGTTTAGTTGTTGGTTTTATGGGTGGGATTTTAGCTAATCCATCTGTCTTGTCTGACTTTGGAGCGGTAGGTCTCTTTGAGAAAAGCATTCCGTCAGGTTTCTTAGGCGCCTTAGTAGCCGGCTTCTTGGCTGGTGGGATTATCTATGTCCTCCGCCTAGCCTTTGCTTGGTTACCAAAATCACTTGAAGGGTTGAAACCAATCTTCCTCTTCCCAGTTTTTGGGGTTCTGATTATGTCCTTCCTCATGCTCTTCGTTGTGAATGGCCCAATGGGGGCTGTCATGCAAGGCTTGAAAGACTACCTCAACGGTATGAGCACAGGTTCAGCCTTAGTCTTAGGTTTCTTAGTCGGTGCCATGATGTCAATTGATATGGGTGGTCCAATTAACAAGGCCGCTTACGTTACAGGGACTGCCTTAGTGACACAATCAGCAGGCGCAGGTTCAAACGTTATGGCAGCCGTTATGGTTGGTGGGATGGTGCCGCCATTGGCGATTGCCTTGGCAGCAACCCTCAACAAAAACCTCTGGCCAGAAGAAGAACGTAACTCAGCCCTAGTTAACTATGTCATGGGTGCAGCCTTCATCACGGAAGGGGCTATTCCATTTGCTGCAGCCAACCCATTGAAGGTTATTCCACCATTGGCAGTTTCTGCCGGTGTAGCGGGTGCCTTAAGCATGCTCTTTGGTATCGTCAGCAAGGTGCCACACGGCGGGGTCTTCGCTATGTTAGCGGGTGGTGTAACGAATCCATTGCTCTATTTAGCGATTTGGGTGGGTGCCAGCTTCTTAGGGGCCTTCCTCTTAAGCTTGACCTTACGCAACAATAATAAAAAATAAACCAAAAGAAGCCAAGACTGCGGTCTTGGCTTCTTTTTTATGGTTTCATTAAGCCTAAAAAAGCACCTGGCAAGGAGCCAGGTGCGGATAATCGATTTGATAAGGAGATTAGTTTTCTTCTAAGCGAGCAAAACCATCGGCAGTAACTGCTTTAAGGGTGCTTGCAGAAGCATTCATCTTGTCCAACTCAGAGTCGTTAAGTGGGATTTCAATGACAGAAACAACCCCTTCGCGACCCAAGATAGCTGGAGCCCCGATGTAGAGGTCTGATTGACCATACTCACCGTCTAAGTAAACAGAGAGAGGGAAGATTGCCTTTTCATCGTCTAAGATAGCACGACAGATACGAGCTAAGGTAACTGCAATCCCGTAGTAGGTTGCGCCTTTTTTAGAGATGATTTCGTAAGCTGCGTCACGAACTTTGAAGAACATTTCAACTAAGGCTTGTTCGTCAGTGTCTGGGTGATTTTTGACCCATTCATAGATAGTCAAGCCACCCACGTTAGCGTGAGACCAAACAGGGAACTCAGTATCCCCGTGTTCACCTAAGATATAACCGTGAACGTTACGCGCATCGACACCAATAAGTTGTGCGATTTCTTGACGGAAACGAGCGGTGTCTAAGGTAGTCCCAGAACCAATAACGCGTTCTTTAGGGAAGCCAGAGAACTTCCAAGTTGCATAAGTTAAGATATCCACTGGGTTGGCAGCAACCAAGAAAATACCGTTAAAACCAGAGTCTACGATTTGTTTAATAACTGATTTGTAGATGCTTAAGTTTTTGTGAACGAGATCCAAGCGGGTTTCACCTGGTTTTTGTGCTGCGCCAGCTGTTAATACGACGATATCTGCGTCACCGCAGTCGCTGTATTCAGCAGAGTAAATCTTCTTAGGTGAAGTGAAGGCCAAGGCGTGAGAGAGGTCTAAGGCGTCCCCGACTGTTTTGTCCTTGTTGATATCAATGATGCCGAGTTCACGGCCGATGTTTTGGTTAACGAGAGAGAAAGCAAAGCTAGATCCGACTGCGCCATCACCGACTAAAATAATCTTGTTCTTTGGTTGTTTCATAGTGAATATCTCCTTTCTATCACTTGGCTATATTATACCACTCTTTTTAAAAATGTGAAGAGGAAATTTTTTGAGTAGTACAGTTTATTGTTAAAAGTAATACAGACTGCTTCGTGAATCTTTCTGTTAGTGACATGCTCCAAACATGTGTTATAATAGAAAATGCAGAGGAGGGAGCAGGATGAAGTTAATCGTTGGATTAGGGAACCCTGGCGATAAGTATCAAGGGACGCGCCATAATGTGGGTTTTGATGTCATTGATGCTTTGGCGCGTCAAGAAGGTTTGAAATTGACCGACCAAAAATTTCGTGCCGATTATACTATTTGGCGAGTGGGAGACGAAAAGGTGCTCTTGGTCAAGCCCTATACCTTTATGAACCTATCGGGTGAAGCTGTCTTGCCTCTTATGTCCTATTATAATATTAGCCCTGACGAGCTTGTGGTGGTTTATGATGACTTGGATTTGGAGCCTGGCAAGTTGCGTCTACGCCAGTCAGGTAGTGCGGGTGGCCACAATGGGGTGAAGAGCATTATCGAAATGCTAGGGACCCAAGATTTTAAGCGGGTCAAGATTGGCATTGGCCGCCCTCAATATGGACGCAAGGTTGTGGACCATGTTCTACAACGTTTCGATACAGATGACCGTCCCTTAATAGAACAGAAAATTGACCAGACAACCGACTTGTTGAGGGCCTGGGCTAAGGGCGAAACTTTCGTTCAATTAATGAACCAATATAACTAAAAGACACGATAAACCTTAAGATAGGTTGCGACTCTCCCAGGGGTGGGTAGACGTTGCAGCCTCTTGTGGCGTTAGCTGACTCAAATCTCTGAGCCAGTTTTACTAGAGAGAAAGTAGGAAAAATATGGAATTTGCGCAAGAAGCTTTTCAGTCGGCAATAAAGGCCATTAATCAGACAGGGCCGGGTAGCTTACCCCAGTTGGTAACTGGAATTGATGATAGTGCTCGTGCCGTCATGCTGGCTCAGCTTTTCCAAGCTCGCCCTCGGCCACTCTTGATTGTGGAGCCCATTGCTAGCAAGTTGGGACAGTTAGTAGATGATTTAACACAGCTTCTGCCCCAGGTGTCCGTACAGGCTTTTGTAGTGGAGGAGGCTCTGGCCATTGAATTTGCCTTTGCTTCGGAGGATCAGATGCGGGACCGGATTCAGATCCTTAACCAACTAGCTCACGGCGAGCCCTGTATTGTAGTTACTAATGTAGCCGGTTTACGAAAACAATTGACTCACCCTAATCAATGGCGTCAAGCTCAACATACTCTTGAACTTGGAGATAACTGGGAACGACGCCAGCTAGAAAGTGTCTTGACCGCTTGGGGTTATCATCGGGCTAGCTTGGTAGAACAACCGGGTGAGTTTAGCGTACGCGGGAGTATCATTGACTTCTTCCCAGTATCTGCCGAATATCCGATTCGTTTGGATTTCTTTGATACCGAGCTGGATTCTATTCGGGCCTTTAATGCTGAGACCCAGTCCTCGATTGAAAATCTAGACTCTGTCCAAATCCTGCCAGCTCAAGATGTCTTATTTGGTCTAGAAGCACAACAAGCTCTCTTGCCACGTTTAGAGGATATGAAGGCGCGCGCCCTGAAGAAAGTGAAGGATCAAGAATTAAGAGAGGCCATGGAAGCGGGTCTCAGCAATCAGTTTGATCAGTTGCGCCATGGCGAGCCTCTCAAGTATCCGCATGCCTATCTGAGCTTGGCTCAGGATGACCAAGTGGTGACGCTCCTTGATTATTTAGGAGAGCAAGGGCTTTTAGTTCTGACTGAATTTGATAAGCTACAACAACAGGCCCTCCACCTAGTTGAGGAAGATCAGTTTTGGATTGAACAGGAGACTCAGAAAGGTCTGCTGCTACCTGGATTGGCAGTTAAAGCAGATTTTCAATCCTGTGTGCGAGCTTACTCAGGTGCCTTGCTCTATCTGTCGGTCATGCATCGAGGGTTGGGACATCAGTCTTTAGGAGCTGTGCATTCCTTCCAGTATCGCACCCTCAACCCTTTCTTTAACCAAATGCCTCTCGTCAAAACGGAGATGGATCACTGGCTGAAACAAGGCTATACCATTCAAGTAGCTGTAGGGAGTTTGGAACAAGCGCGGAAGGTTGAAGCGCTTTTCGAGGAATTTCAAATCGGTCCTAGCGTAGTGACAGAAGACCAAGCCCAAGCCAAGGTTATCAATATCGGAGTAGGAGCTCTATCAAATGGTTTTGAACTACCTGTCTTAAAGTGGGTAGTGGTAACTGAAAAAGAACTCTTCAATAAATTGAAAAAGCGTCAGGCACGCCAATCTCGCACTAAGCTAACCAATGCTGAACGGATTAAGAGTTACTCAGAATTAGAAGTCGGTGACTATGTGGTTCATGTTCACCATGGGATAGGGCAATTCCGTGGTATGGACACCATCGAAATGAATGGCATCCACAAGGATCTCTTGTCGGTTGTATATCAAGATGACTCACGCATTCTGATTCCAGTCGACCAAATTCATCTGTTACAAAAGTACGTCGCCTCAGAAGCCAAGACCCCTAAGCTTAACAAGCTAGGGGGCACTGAGTGGGCTAAGACTAAGCGCAAGGTAGCGGCTAAAATAGAAGACATTGCGGATGAATTAATCGCCCTCTACGCTAAGCGAGAGCGAGAAGTTGGGTATGCTTTTGGGCCTGATACACCAGAGCAGAGTGAGTTCGAGTCGGCTTTTGCTTATGTAGAAACAGAAGACCAACTCCGGTCCGCAATGGAAATCAAGGCAGATATGGAAAAAAGCAAGCCAATGGACCGCTTGCTAGTCGGTGACGTAGGTTACGGCAAGACCGAAGTAGCCATGCGGGCCATTTTCAAGGCAGTCATGGACGGCAAGCAAGTGGCCTTCCTGGTCCCTACTACGATTTTAGCTCAGCAACACTATAATTCTTTGGTTCAGCGTTTTGCTGATTATCCTTTTGAAATTCGGCTGATGAGTCGCTTTGTATCTAAAAAGCAACAAGACCAGACCATTGATGACTTGCTTACGGGGGCCGTGAATATTGTGGTAGGAACTCATCGCTTAGTCTCAAAAGATGTCCAGTTCCAAGACCTAGGCCTATTGATTGTCGATGAGGAGCAACGTTTTGGGGTCAAACACAAGGAGCGGCTCAAGCAACTCAAGTCACAGGTTGATGTCTTGACTTTGACGGCGACTCCAATTCCCCGTACCTTGCATATGTCGATGATTGGTGTTCGCGACTTGTCCTTGATTGAGACGCCACCCAACAACCGGTTCCCTGTTCAGACCTATGTCATGGAGCGCAATGATGGAGCGATTAAGTCAGGTATTGAGCGCGAACTAGCGCGAGAAGGTCAGGTCTTCTATCTCTATAATCGGGTGGCGACTATTGAGCGCCGGGCCATGGAGATCCAGGCTTTGGTACCAGAGGCTAGGGTAGCTTATGCCCACGGTCAGATGTCGGAGGTGGAACTAGAGACGGTGCTGGTGGACTTTATCCAAGGGGCTTATGATGTCTTGGTGACTACCACCATTATTGAGACGGGGGTCGACATTCCTAATGTTAATACCCTTTTTGTCGAAGATGCCGACCATATGGGCTTATCCACGCTCTACCAATTACGTGGTCGGGTAGGGCGAACCAATCGCGTGGCCTATGCTTATTTGATGTATGAGCCATTTAAGTCACTCAGTGAGGTCAGTGAGAAACGATTGCAGGCCGTCCGTGAATTTACAGAGTTGGGATCAGGCTTTAAGATTGCCATGCGCGACCTATCGATTCGAGGAGCAGGTAATCTGCTAGGTAAGCAACAATCTGGCTTTATTGATTCTGTCGGTTTCGACCTTTATTCCCAAATGCTCAAAGAAGCTGTTGACATTAAGCGGGGCAAGAAGGTTGGACAGATAGCAAGTCAAGCTAGCAACCAGATTGAATGGCATCTCTTAATCGACGCCTATATTCCAGCCAGCTATATTGCCGATGAACGGCAAAAAATTTCGGTCTATAAGCAAATTCAACAAATTGATTCAGAAGAGGCCTATCGCAATCTGCAAGATCAGTTGATTGACCGCTATGGTGAATTTCCGGATGAAGTGGCGGATTTATTGGAAATTGCCTTGATTAAACATTATGGGCTCGAAGCTGGCATTGTTAAAATTCAGCAGACTCCACGTCATGTCAAGATCAGCTTCAATCAGGTGGCCTCAGAACAATTACGAGGCGCTAAGCTTTTTGAAGCCTTGGCTGGTATTTCCCAGAAATCCACCGTGTCTCAAGAGGGTTCGCGGCAGGTGATTAGCTTGGATATCCTAGAACAGCCATCCTATGTTTGGTTAGGAGCCCTTAAGCAATTAGCTCGTCAGGTAGCCAGCCTCTTGTCAGACGACACTAGTAAGAATAAGGAGAAGTAAGATGAGATTAGATAAGTATTTAAAGGTTTCCCGTTTGATTAAGCGTCGGACCATTGCCAAAGAAGTGGCGGACCAAGGTCGTATTACGCTCAATGGCCAAGTAGCTAAATCTAGCTCTGCTGTGAAGGTAGGCGATGAGTTGGTGATTCGCTTTGGTAACCGACTATTAACTGTACGAGTGACCGACCTCAAAGAAAACACCAAGAAAGAAGAAGCAAGTAATCTCTACGAAATTTTGGGCGAAGAACGTCTTAATAATGAAGTTCGTCAAGTAGACGAGTTTCTAGCTTAAAATAGGGCTTGGCTAGGGCCTCAGCTATGCTGACTCAAGCCAAGCTCGCAAAAAAACTTGGAAAAACGACAAGTTTGAATGGAAATTAGGCGCGAATATTGATATACTCAAACTAGGTTTATCATGGAGGTGAAAAGAATGAATTATAGATTAGATCCACAGGAATCTGTTCAGACTTCCTCACCCCGACAGACAAAGCAACCGCACTCTCACGGACGACGCCTGATATTTCATGTCATTCTGATTGGAGCCCTTGCTTTCGCAGGGATTCCATTATGGCGGGCCTATCAAGACCAAGTGGCAGCCGAGCAAGCCCATCAAGAGGCCAAGGCGGACCAGGAGCAAGCCGTTAAAGAGAACCGTGAAGTTTTCCAAGCAACTCAGCAAATGAAGGATCCAGCCTATCTAGAGGATGTGGCGCGACGTGATTATTACTACACCAAGCCAGGTGAGATTATTTTCGAGTTAGGATCTTCGCATCAGGAAGACACCAAGCATCCTTAAGGGATGAGAGTTACTGAATAGAATATAAGGATGAAAGAACTTAAGGGAGGATAAGACATCATATGTCAATCGAAGTAGGGCAAAAAATCACAGGGAAAGTCACAGGGATTACACACTTTGGGGCTTTTATTAGCTTGCCAGATAATAAAACAGGTTTAGTTCACATTAGTGAGGTTTCAGACGGTTATGTCAAGGAGATTAGCTCCGTCTTAACAGTCGGCCAAGAAGTTGCAGTGAAGGTCTTGTCCATCGCTGACGACGGTAAGATTAGCCTGTCTATTCGTCAAGCCAGTGATCGACCTGCAGAGGCACCTGCACGACCTAAACGTGAACGTCAAGAAGGCGCTGCACCACATAATCAACGTGCCCCACGCTTCAAGAGTCGTCAAGATGAGGGTGGGAATCGCCCTAACTTCAACAATGCGGGAAATAATAACAGCCGTAAGTTGGATGATTTTGACCAATTAATGAGTAACTTCCTAAAGGACAGTGAAGATCGTCTGTCCTCATTAAGACGTAACACCGAAGGCAAACGCGGCGGTCGTGGCGGCCGACGTAGCTAGGGATGTCTTGCTTACGCGCGATGGCTTTCTTGTAGTGCGCTAATACAGGATATAAGAGCAGCCTTTTAGGCTGCTTTTTGTATCTAAAGGAGAATCTAGATGGAAAAATTAATGCGGGAAGTCAAGGCTCAACTAGAGTCATGGCCAGCTTGGCTAGAGGCTAAGACAGTGGTCTTAGCTGTATCCGGCGGGGTTGATTCCATGGTCATGCTTAGATTGATGCATGAATTGAATCAGTTACGTCAATATGCTCATCTGCAGTTGGTAGTTGCCCACTTTAATCACAAACTACGACCAGAATCAGACAATGAGGCTGTCGCTATCAAGGAAATTGTGGCAGAGTATGGCTGTGTTTATTTTGCGACAGAGTGGGGCCAACCGGCTACCACTAATGTGGAAGCTCAGGCGCGCGAGGCCCGTTATCAGTTTTTCGCAGAGGTCATTCGAACAACTGAAGCGGATATTTTGATGACCGCACACCATCTTAATGATGTGGCCGAGACCTTCTTGATGCGGATGACACGAGGCACTTCCATTCGGGGCTTACAAGGGATTCGGGGATGTTATCAGCGCCTGATGAGTGACCCAAGTGGTCATACTGTCATGCCAACCATAATGAGGCCCTTTATTGGGGTGACCAAGGCGGAACTAGAGGCTTATGCTGAGAAGTTTAATGTGACTTATTTTGAAGATGCTTCTAACTACATGGATCACTTTGTACGCAATCGATTCCGTCATACCTATATCCCACAACTGATGCAGGAGAATCCTCAGTTACTACAAAATCTCTTGACCATTCAGCAACAGATTCAAGATTCCTACACCGTTCAATATGCGGATTATCTGAATCTTGAGCCTCAGCTGCTCATGTATTCAACTAATCATTACTGGTTGCTCTATATTCCAGCCTTTCTGGCTTTGCCCGAGGCAAAATTCAATATGTACCTGCGAATTTTCTTTGAGGAACGCCTAATCGAAGATGTACCCGCTTATAATCGTGATTTAGTAGGTCAATTGCAGCAGATGATGCGTAACCGTCGTGACCCCAATCAACGTTTGCAGTTAGGACATGGTTGGGTGGCGGTCAAACGTTATGATTATGTCCAAATACTACCAGAAGAGGCGGACCCTAAAGCCTATTTTGGCCAACGTTTAGTTTTAAGTCGACTTAATCACTGGTATGCTCTAGATGGTGGCGCAGAAGCTGGGATTTTTGCAGCTCATCAGGTATCGCCGGAAATGCGTGAAGCGGCTGCTGGTTGGACAGGTCTGCACCTGAGCCAAGCCCAAGAGACGACGCCCCTGAATTTCCAGCTAAGGCAGCGTCAAGACGGCGATCAAGTAGCTCTGACCGATGAATTAGGGCAAGTCTACCACAAGAAGGTGGGGCGGATTTTGATGGATTTGAAGTTGCCTAGCGATGAGCGGGATCAAATCAAAGTTCTAGTAGACGATACAGGCGAGATTGTTTGGTTGGGACCAGTTGGTAATTCCCCATTGTCTCGCGGGCCACAAACTGATAAAATAACTCATATATTCCTTTATCGGAAGACACGGCAGTAAGACACTAGTCAAAAAGGAGAAAAAGTGCAATGTTAGAGAAAGATATTTTAAAAGTATTGGTAACGCAAGAAGAAATTGCAGAAGCAGTGGCACGTCTGGGCAAAACCTTAACGGAGGACTACAAAGATAAAGAAGTAGTTGTCGTTGGGATTCTGCGAGGGGCAGCAATCTTTATGGCCGACATTATTCGTGCTATGGACTGCTACTTAACGATTGATTTCATGGATGTATCGAGTTATGGCGAAGCCTTCCAATCATCGGGTGAAGTCAAGATTGTCAAGGACTTAGACACTCGCGTTGAAGGTAAGGATATCCTGATTGTGGAAGATATTATCGATACCGGCCAAACCCTTAAGTATCTTGTAGACTTACTCCACTACCGTAAGGCTAATTCCGTTAAAGTATGTACCCTCTTGGATAAGAAAGAGCGCCGTGTAAACAATATGGAGGCAGACTATGTGGGCTTAGATATCCCCAATGAGTTTGTGGTGGGATATGGTTTAGACTATAAACAAGAGTACCGTAACCTTCCTTATATCGGTGTCTTATCACCTGCTGTTTACGAAAGCAAATAGGCCATGTGCCAGACCCTAGACTGTGATCTAGGGTCTTTTGTCGAAAATAAACCTTAAATATTGGTAAAGCCCAGCCTTACAGGGGCCTTCCATTAGGACCTAATGGCAAAATATGATAAAATACAAGAATGAACAGAATGATCAAGACAAAGGAGTCGAACAGCATCTATGCAAAACCCAAATCGTAATTCGACGCGGAACATTCTGACATCTATGATGGCATTAGCCATGCTCTTTATGCTCTTCCATGCCCTATCAGGGGCTCTAGGGGGTGGCCAAGTCAAGGAACTCACCCAGAGTGAGTTGATGACAGAGATTGCTGACGGCAAGATTGCCGAGATGGATGTCCAGATTGGTTCCGGTGTTTATAATGTCAAAGGTAAATACAAGACTGGGACAACACGCTCAGAACAAACCAACTTTGTGGCCCTCTTCCAAGGCGGAAGTGAGACTGCCACTCAATTCACCAGCCGAGTGCTAGGCAACGACAGCACGCTAAAGTTATTGACGGAAACAGCGACCCAACAAGGGGTCAAGATGAAGACCTTGGCCGAATCCAATATGGTGCTGTGGGCCAATATCCTGCCAATGCTACTCTTAATGGGTATGATGGGCTTCTTCCTCTACAACATGTTCCAAAGTGGCGCTGGTGGTGGCGGTATGCGAGGGGCCATGAACTTTGGTAAGTCACGCTCCAAGGATATTTCCAAGCAGAAAGTCAAAGTCCGCTTCAGTGATGTAGCGGGTGCTGAAGAAGAAAAGCAAGAACTGGTAGAAGTAGTGGAATTCCTTAAGGATCCTAAACGTTTCACCAAGTTGGGGGCGCGTATCCCAGCTGGTGTCTTACTGGAGGGGCCTCCAGGGACGGGTAAAACCCTCTTAGCCAAGGCAGTGGCCGGCGAAGCGGGTGTGCCATTCTTCACCATGTCAGGTTCTGAATTCGTCGAGATGTTCGTCGGGGTCGGGGCTAGCCGGGTACGGGATCTCTTCGAGAATGCCAAGAAGAATGCCCCAGCTATTATCTTTATCGACGAAATTGATGCCGTAGGTCGTCAACGGGGTGCAGGCCTCGGGGGCGGGCATGATGAACGTGAACAAACCCTTAACCAATTGCTGGTTGAGATGGATGGTTTCGAAGGGAACGAAGGGGTCATCGTCATTGCGGCGACTAACCGCTCGGATGTCCTAGACCCAGCCCTCTTGCGTCCAGGTCGTTTTGACCGTCAGATTCTAGTGGGTAACCCAGATGTTAAGGGGCGGGAACAGATCCTTCAAGTCCATGCCCGTAACAAGAAATTAGAAACAGAAGTTGACCTCAAGGTTGTGGCACAACAAACGCCTGGCTTCTCAGGTGCTGAGTTGGAAAACTTACTGAACGAAGCGGCTTTAGTAGCAGCACGTTTTAATCATAAGGCTATTACTCAAGCGGACATCGCAGAAGCCCATGACCGGGTGATTGCGGGGCCAGCTAAGAAGGATCGTGTGATTTCTGAACAACAACGCCGTACCGTGGCTTACCACGAGGCGGGGCATACCATCATTGGTATGGTCTTAAGTGACGCACGTGTCGTTCATAAGGTGACCATCGTGCCACGCGGACGCGCAGGTGGTTATGCGGTCATGTTACCTCGTGAAGATGCTTATATTGTGACCCGTAAGGAACTCTATGATCAAATGGTAGGGCTCCTGGGTGGTCGTGCTGCCGAAGAGATTGTCTTCAACACGCAATCTACTGGGGCCAGCAATGACTTCCAGCAAGCGACTAAGATTGCGCGTAGCATGGTCACTGAATATGGGATGTCAGACCGCTTAGGGCCAGTTCAATACGAAGGCAACCATACCGTCTTCGTAGGCCGTGACTATGGCCAGAAACCTGCTTATTCTGATCAGGTAGCTTATGAGATTGACAACGAAGTGCGTCAATTATTGAACCAAGCTCACGAAGAGGCACACCGCATTATCAATGAGCACCGTGAGCAACTCAACCTGATTGCAGAGAAACTGCTTGAAGTTGAGACCTTAGAAGCAGCGCAAATCGAGTCTCTCTTCAAGACAGGGAAGATGCCTGAGCAAGTAGCGAAACCTGAAGAAACAGATGCTCCTGCTCCGGCAGAAAGCCAAGACCAAGAAGTGGCTCCTTCACGTGTGGAAGAAGCGTTAGAAGCTGGCGACCGTGTCATTGCAGATGACCAAGTGTCGTCTGACCATCATCAAGCCTAAAAAGAGAAATCAGACCCTTGAGGTCTGATTTTTTTGCCTACTAGTGCTAGGCCAAAGACTTGCTAAACTGGTGGGGTCTGCTATACTTAGAAACGGAATATAATGACTCCCATTGGGAGATGGAGGAAGCAATCATGTCAGATCAATTATTAACAGCCTTGGCATTCGATGGACAATTACGAGTTTTGGTTTTGGATGCTACTGGTGTTGTCCAGGAAGCAGTCAATCGCCACAAAACCTGGCATACCGCAACGGCTGTCTTGGGGCGGACCCTGGTAGGGACCCTTTTATTAGCAGCTAATTCTAAGGGAGACGAACGTGTGCGAGTAGAAATTCTCGGAACCGGACCGGTAGGCCGGATTATTGCGGAAGGAGATGCCTACGGTCATGTACGTGGCTTTGTATCTAATCCGCAGGTGGCCTTAGAACTCAATGCAATTGGCAAGTTAGACGTTGCTGGGGCAGTGGGCATGCCGGGCAATATGGCTGTACGTAAACTCTTAGGCAATAAGGAACTCTTCTCTGGCCAAGTGCCATTGGTGAGTGGGGAATTGGCAGAAGATTTCACCTATTATATGGCTGTGTCTGAACAAACGGCTTCTTGCATCGGGCTCTCTGTTTTGGTTAATCCGGATGAGTCAGTGGCTAAATCTGGTGGTTTTATGATTCAAGTCATGCCTGGAGCCACCGATGAAACCATTGACTTCATTGAAAAACGCATTGCGGATTTAGGCCGTTTCTCCGATCTCTTGGAGACACAACCAAGCTTAGAGGCTCTATTGGATCTCTTGGTTGGGCATGGTAATTCTGAAGTCCTGTCTAAAAAAGATGTTTCTTTCTATTGCGGTTGCTCTAAGGAAGCCTATGGACACGGTATTCAGTCCTTAGGTCGTAAGGAAATCCAAGCCATGATTGATGAAGATGGGGGCGCTGAAGTAGTCTGCCATTATTGTGAGAACCACTATGACTATAGTGTTCAAGATTTAGAAGCCATCATCGCAGCAGGTGAAGCGGCAGGTCAAGAAGCAGACGCAGAGGAGGTATAGCTTGTTCAAAATTAGAGAAATTGAGATTCCAAACCCGGTCGTGGTAGCACCCATGGCGGGAGTATCAAATGCGGCCTTTCGGACTATTGTAAAACAATTTGGTGCGGGCCTAGTTGTTTGTGAGATGATTAGTGACAAGGGGATTCAGTTCCGTAATGACAAGACCCTAAGCATGCTACACATTGAACCAAATGAGTATCCTCTCAGCATTCAAATTATGGGAGGCAACAAAGAAACTTTGGTAGAGGCGGCTAAATATGTTGCTGAAAACACTGAATGTGCCATTATTGATATTAATATGGGTTGTCCTGTTAACAAGGTCATTAAGGCAGAAGCAGGGGCACGTTGGCTCTTAGATCCGAACAAGGTTTATGAAATGGTGGCCGCAGTAGTTGATGCCGTTCAGAAGCCGGTCACAGTAAAAATGCGGACTGGTTGGGATGATGAACATCTTTACGCCATCGAAAATGCCTTAGCAGCTGAACGCGCAGGTGCTTCAATGGTGGCCATGCACGGCCGGACCCGGGTACAGATGTATGAAGGCAAGGCCAACTGGGATATTTTGGCGCAAGTTAAGAAAGAACTCAAAACCATTCCTTTTGTTGGCAATGGGGATGTTAGAACGCCTGAAGAACTCAAATACTTGCTTGATACGACGGGCGTAGATGGTGTCATGGTGGGGCGTGCAGCCCTGGGCAATCCATGGGTTATTCAGCAGATGGTCCACTATGTTGAGACCGGTGAACTCTTGCCGGCAATGACGGCGAGACAGAAAATTGACACAGCCATCGACCATCTAGAACGCTTGGTAGACCTCAAGGGTGATCGGACTGCAACGCGAGAATTTCGGACCCAAGCCCATTACTATCTTAAAGGTATTCCGCGTTCTTCTAAGGTTAAGGTGGCGGCCAATGAGACTGAAGATCCAACTGTTGTGAAGCAGCTTCTGCGTGATTTTGTAGATCAGGTGGAAGAACGTGAAGCTAAGGAATTAGCGCGCAAGGCTAGCCAAGAGTCTGTAGTGGAAGCTTAGTTCTTGTAAGCAGATAAAAAAATAGGCTGAGACTTTTGTCTCAGCCTATTTTTGTCTGCCTTAACGCGGTAAGGCGAAGTAGAGGGTTAGAGCCAACAACCCGATAATCATGCCGATGATGATGTTGAGGGTGCGCTCTGATAGATGAATGCCCTCGTATAGATTGCTTCGTCTAGGTGAAGTTTTACTTACCTCAGATTTGTTTTCGGTGGATTCTTGGGTGGTCATCATGTGCCTCCTAGTTTTGATAAAGCAAGGCAAGTTCCAAAGGAACTTGCCTAAAGGAGATACCCTTCGATAATAGCCTATTGGCCGTTGAAGGCTTGGTAAGGAATACGTACAGCAACTTGAGTGTCGTCGTACTTGTAGTCAGTGCCATCTAAGAAGTCTTTGCCTTGACCTGCATTGTAAGAGAGTGCGAAGACAGCTTTTGCCATCCCTTCAGCATCTTGTTTTACAGTACCAGTCATAATGCCACGAGCAATGAGGTCTACTGCTTCCTCTGTCGCATCTACCCCAAATACAGGAATCTTCTTGTCAGCTTTAGCATCGGTGTTGAAGCCGGCGCCTTGGAGAGCAGCAATAGCACCAGAAGCCATTGAGTCGTTATTAGAGATGATGACGTCGATATTGTCAGCGTCTTTAGCTAACCAAGCGTCAGTTGCAGTTTTTGCTTTGTCTGGGTCCCAGTTAGCAACTTGGTCACCTAATTTGTTCACTTCAATCTTAGCTTCGGTTAAAGTATCAACAGCGTATTTTGTACGAGCGATTGCTTCTGGGTTTTCTGGGTCACCGATTAACATAACGTAATCTAATTTGCCGTTGCCATTGCGGTCATATTTCTTGTCAGATTTCCAGAGTTCCGCAATCATCTTACCTTGGATAATCCCAGCTTCTTTAGCGGTTGTCCCAACGAAACGAGCCTTGTCGTAAGCTTTAACAACGTCAGTCGCTGGTTCACGGTTGAAGAGCACAAGCGGAATATTCGCGTCTTTAGCTTTTTGAACGACTGCTTCTGCTGCCCCGGTGTCCACCACGTTAATCAAGAGGACATCAACGCCCTTTTGAATCATGACATCGATTTGGTCGTTTTGTTTAGCTTGGTCGTTTTGAGAGTCATTGACGATGAGTTCAACGTTAGAATGCTCTTTGGCAATTTTTTCAAGCGCTACACGTACGGAAGACATATAAGCGTCATCGTATTTGTAGAAAGCTACCCCAATTTTGATGTTCTTATCTTCGGCTTGAACTTTAGGGCTGAGACTAGGAACTAGCGCTAAGCAGAATAGGCAGAAGATGGCGCACCATGTAATGACTTTTTTCATAAAGATCGACTCCTTTAAGGATTTTATTTTGTTGAATTGAGTATAACACGGCATGTAAAACGATTACATTGATTTTTTTACACTCCAGGTTAGAAAATTTACGGTCTTATTTGCGCTTGATGTATTTACGTACGTCGATTGCTACCGCCAAGATAATGATCAAGCCCTTGATGATGTATTGGTAGTTAGGGTTGACACCTACATAAGCCAAACCATAGTTAATAAATTGGAGAATGATGGCCCCAATAATAACCCCAGGAATAGTCCCAATCCCACCAGAGAAGGAAACACCCCCGATAACGGAAGCAGAGATGGCATCGAGGTCGTAGTTAAGACCAGTGTTAGAGGTAGTAGACCCTACCCGAGCAGCTTCCAGATAGCCAGCTAAGCCATAGAGAATCCCTGAAATCAGGAAAATGATGAGGATGTTCTTAACGATATTAACCCCGGAAACTTCGGCCGCTTCGATGTTGCCCCCGATAGCATACATGTTCTTACCAAGTTGGGTCTTATTCCAAATAATCCACATAATGACGCAGACGACAATAGCGTAGAAGACTACATAAGGGATTTGAATATCTTTGGTAAAGTTGACAGTGCCGTTAACTAAATTACGGTAGCGGTCGTCAAAGTTAGCAATCGGTTGTGCGCCCCCTGCTTGTTGTTGTTGATAAATCAAGGCAATCCCGTAAGCTACTAATTGAGTCCCTAAGGTAATAATGAAGGCGTGGACTTTAAGAACGGCTACCCCAAAACCGTTAATCAAACCGAAGATCCCGCCGACTACAATAACGATAATGAGTGGCAACCAGAGTGGTAATTGAGGTAAATCGGGATACATACGCGAAGCGTAGGTAGTTGATTGAAGGAGGGAGGCAGCGATCAAGGAAGTTAAACCCAAGACGCGGCCGGCAGACAAGTCTGTCCCGCCTAAGATGATAAGCCCGGCAGCCCCGCAGGCCATAATAATCCGCGTGGAAGCTTGAGCCAAGATGTTAATGAAGTTTTTTGGTGAAACGAAAGAAGTATCCATCGAAATAATGATGGCGATTAAAGCAGCAAGCACAATATAAAGAGAAAAGTCTAATAATAGCTCGCGTGGTGTTTTATTGGTGAAGCGTAGTTTTTTACTTAGTTCCATAGAGACATCCTCCTTAGAGATAGAGTGCACTCAAGCGAAGAATTTCTTCTTGGGTGAGTGATTCGGTCTTTTCGACGCCAGCCAAGCGACCATTAGACATGACTGCAATGCGGTCAGTGATACCGAGCAATTCGGTCATTTCACTGGAGACAACGATAACGGTCTTGCCCTTCTTAGCCAAGTCTAAAATGATTTGGTAGATTTCGTACTTGGCTCCGACGTCAATCCCCCGCGTTGGTTCGTCGAAGAGATAGATATCCGCATCGGTTAGTAGCCAACGGCCAATAATTACCTTCTGCTGGTTACCACCTGATAAGGATCGGATTTGTGTTCGTTGACTTGGTGTCTTGATGGCCATGGCATCAATCATGCGTTGGGTATCGCTACCCATGGAAGCATTGCGAATCAGACCTAACTTACCGCGATAGTGGCGCATGTTAGAGATAACCGTATTAAAACGAATGTCCGCGATTGGGAAAATCCCAGTTGCCCGGCGTTCTTCTGTCACTAAGGCAAAGCCATTTTTGATAGCGTCGCGGGAGTTGTTATTATGAATTAACTTACCATTCTTGTAAATCTCGCCACTGGCTAGGGTTGCAATCCCGAAGATACATTCAATTAGTTCAGTCCGACGAGAACCCACTAAACCGGCAATCCCCAAAACTTCGCCTTCGTGAACAGTTAAGGATACGTCTTGAATGCTTGGTTGATATTTAGCGGTCAAATTGCGCACCTCTAAGGTTACCTGGCCAGGATGATTGTTGCGAGGTGGGAAGCGATGGCCGATATCCCGCCCTACCATGAGTTGAATGATGCGTTCCATGGTTAAGTCTTTAGCTGCTTCTGTCGCAATCCATTGGCCGTCTCGCATAATAGTTACTTCATCCGAAATGGCTAAAATTTCTTCCATCTTATGGGAGATATAAACCAAGCCACAACCTTGATCCTTGAGTTGGTTCATAATGCGGAAGAGATGCTGAACTTCTTGCTCCGTTAGAGAGGAAGTTGGCTCGTCTAGGATAATTACCTTAGCATCGTAGCTGACTGCCTTAGCAATCTCAATCATCTGACGTTGGGAGACGGAGAGTTTACCAATGATAGTCCGTGGATCAATATCCAAGTTGAGTTGCTGGAAGATGGCCTTGGTATCTTGGTACATCTTGTGCTCGTCAATCAGGCCAAGTTTGGTTTTGGGGAAGCGGCCCAACCAGATATTTTCCATGACGCTACGTTTAAGAACCTGATTCAGTTCCTGATGGACCATGGAGACGCCTTGTTCCAATGCTTGTTTTGGGTTGTTAAAGCGTACGGGTTGGCCATTGAGTTTGATACTACCGGAGTCCTCGATATAGATACCGAAGAGACATTTCATCATAGTTGATTTACCAGCACCGTTCTCACCCATGAGGGCGTGAATGGTACCAGGGCGAACTTTAAGTCGTGCACCGTCCAAGGCTTTGACCCCTGGAAACTCCTTGACGATATCTTCAATATCCAATAGGTACTCTGCGATTTGTGTCATAATGTCACCACCTTATAGGATTTGAGTCTATTCTACCTCTAACAGCGAAACGCTTACATAGAATAATTTACGCATAAGGTTCGAAAATTTACGCTATTGCTAGATTGATTCAGACTTGTAATCGCGTTATAATAGGAAGATAGAAAATACATAAGGAGGAAAGAAGATGTCAATTTTAGATGATTTAACATGGCGTGGTGCCATCAATCAACAGACTAACGCTCTAGGCTTAGAAGAACTAGTAAATAAGAAGGCGATTGGCTTATATTGTGGCGTCGACCCAACAGGGGATTCCATGCACATTGGACATTTAATTCCCTTTATGATTCTTAAACGATTCCAGCTGGCTGGGCATAAACCAGTAGTGCTGATCGGGGGCGGCACGGGCTCAATTGGGGATCCGAGTGGGCGTAATAGCGAGCGGACCTTGCAAACCATGGATGTGGTAAAGGAAAACGCGCGTAAGCTAGCAGACCAAATGAACCGTCTCTTCTTAAAAGGAGATGTCCAAGCAAGTGGTTTCCGCATTGTAAATAACTACGACTGGCTTAACCAGATTTCGCTCTTAGATTTCTTACGTGATTACGGCAAACACTTCAACATTAATAATATGTTGTCTAAGGATGTTGTCGCGTCTCGTCTAGAAGTAGGGATTTCCTTTACTGAGTTCAGCTATCAAATTCTGCAATCCATTGACTTTGCCTATCTATATAAAGAATACGATGTCCAATTACAAATTGGGGGCGCCGATCAATGGGGCAACATCACGGCAGGGTTGGATTATATTCGTCGGACTGAGGGGCATGAAAGTGAGGTCTATGGGCTGACTATTCCGCTTATGCTCAAGTCTGACGGAACTAAGTTTGGTAAATCAGCAGGTGGGGCAGTTTGGTTGGATCCAGAAAAAACAACGCCATTTGAGTTCTACCAATTCTGGCTCAATCAACAAGATGGTGATGTGGTTAAATTCCTTAAGTACTTTACCTTCCTATCTCATGAAGAGATTGATGCTCTAGCCGTAGAAATTGAGACCCAACCTCACTTGCGGGTTGCCCACAAGCGTTTGGCTGAAGAAGTGACGCGTTTTGTTCATGGACAAGAGGCTTTGGATGAAGCGATTCGGATTACAGAAGCGTTATTTACGGGCGAAGTGGGTTCGCTCACGGTTCATGAAATCGAGCAAGGCTTTAGAAATATGCCGCAAGCTAGCGCCGTAAGAGAGGAAGCTAACCTAGCTATTTGGTTAGTAGATACCGGTATTGTTAAATCACGTCGTGAAGCCAGAGAATTTATTTCGAATGGTGCGATAACCTTGAATGGCACTAAGGTAACCGATGTGGAAGCTGTGATTACGCCTCAAGATGCCATTGGTGGTAAGTACGTAGTCGTACGCCGGGGCAAGAAAAATTACACACTTGTTACCTATCAAGATTAAGATGTGAGAAGCAGGCCTTTGGCCTGCTTTTTTTGTGTGAGTGAGTGTGGTTTGTGGGCTATGTAGTTGGGTTCTCCTCATGATTTTTTAGAGGTCGAAAACGGCGCTAGGGGCCTCAAGGTATAGTGCAAATATTGAATCAACATAGTAACTTATATGGGAATAATCTTTATGGCACCATCTGCAAGACTATCTTTTGGGATAGTTAATCCGGTTCAAAGGTCTAGACAAAAGCGAAAATAGGCCTGGCAAGACATTTTCGTCATCTGTAGAATACAGAAGACTTGGCCTATTCGTCAGTCTATTGTGGCAAAAAAGAGTCAAAAAACAGTGAAAACTCATGTAAAATTACAGCTGTGTTACAGATGCTATACGAATCGTCGAAAAAACGCACCTTAGCCAAAACTTGTGGTATCATGTAAGCATGTCATAAAAAGATAAACCAAAGCCTGTGTCCAACACAAGCGTGATATACAAATTACGAGACTAAAAGGAGTCAAATCGCTTATGAACAAGAGATTATTCAAAACGTTATTAACTTCAGCCGTCGTATTAGGGAGCGTAGCTGCACCTGTGGCTGCTTTCGCACAAGACTACGATTCATTAATCGGGCAAAGTGAAAGCCAAATCGAAAACTTATCTGCTGCGCAAGCACAGCTTTACGCACAATTAGCTAGCTCTTACGCTAAGTTGCAAGAAGTTCAAGCGCAAGCAACTACCCTTCAAGGTAACATCCAAGAAAATGACGCAGCAATTGCAAGCTTACAAGCAGAAATCAAAGACTTAGAAGTAGCAATTGGCAAACGCGAAAGCCTCTTGGCAGATCAAGCTCGTGCTGTTCAAGCAACAGGTGGGGCAGAAAACTACGTTAACGTTGTAGCTTCTTCTAAATCTGTTAGCGACTTCGTTGGTCGTGTAGACGTTGTGAAGAAGATGGTTTCAGCTAACAAAACTCTTTTAGGTCAACAAAAGGCTGATAAAGAAGCTGTTGAAACTAAAAAATCTGCAGTAGAAACCACTAAGGCAGATAACGTTGCTAAGCATGTTCAATTAGAAGCCCTCAAAGGTGCTTTGTCCGAAGAACAAGCTAACAACGAAGCAGTATACAACCAATTGACTTCTGATTTATCATTAGCACAAAATGCTCGTGAAGCTTTGATTGCTGAGAAAGCTGCTTACCAACAACGTCAAGCAGAGATTGCAGCAGCACAACAAGCAGCGGCTGAACAAGCTGCCGCAGAAGCTCAAGCACAGGCTTTAGCGCAACAACAAGCACAAGCAGAAGCAGCAGCCCAAGAACAAGCGGCTCAAGAGCAGGTAGCGCGTGAATCTCAATTAGCTGAGCAACCAGCTCCAGCTGCAGAAGAAGCAACACCAGCTGCACCAACTACAGGAGCTGAAGCAACTAGCCAAGCAGAAGGAACTGAAAGTCAAGCATCTGAAGCTCCAGTAGCTGAAGAATCAACTGCTACAGAAACTCCTTCAGCTCAAGAAGAAGAGTCAACAACACCAGCTCCACAACCTGCTCAAGAAGCACCAGCAGCTGAGGAAGAACCAGAAGCTCCAGCAGCTACTACTGAAGAAGAACCAGCCGCAGAAGCTCCAGCAGCTTCAACTTACGGCGATGTTTTATCAACAGCTGCTAAATACGTAGGGACTCCTTATGTATGGGGCGGTAAGAGCCCAAGTGGTTTTGACTGCTCAGGTTTCGTACAATATGTCTTCAAAGAAGCATATGGTATCGATGTAGGTAGCTGGACAGTACCACAAGAATCTGCAGGGACTCGTATCTCTGTATCAGAAGCACAAGCGGGTGACCTCTACTTCTGGGGTGACGCAGGTTCAACTTACCACGTAGCGATTGCAACTGGTGGCGGGAACTTCATTCATGCTTCTCAACCAGGTACTCCATTAGGCTACAACAATATCCAAAACTTCACACCACAATTTGCAGTGCGTGTACGTTAATAAGAAGTATATTAAAAGCTGGGATTTGTACCCCAGCTTTTTTGTTACTATATATAATAGAAGAGAGTTGGCAAGGACCAACTCTCTTTTGTATATGTTGCTTACTGCAAGCAGTATTTTATTCCAAAGGAAAGAGCCAACTGGCAAATTGGGGATTGAAGAGGTCCTGTGCCTCAATCCATTGATAGGTAAGCTTAGTGGTTACATCACTAGCCTTATCAGGTTGATTTTGACCAGTTTGCCCTGCTGCATAGCCTAAAGCATAGGGGTTGGGCGTGAGATTACGGCGGATGTCTCCTGCTTCGATAGCGCTAAATACCTGAGGTTGATAGCCGATGCTGTAGATGTCAGGAATAGCTAAACTTTGATGCAAGTAACGGGCCAGCTCTTGTATAGAGACTTGATCGAGTAAGACGACAGCCGGTTTGGAAGCTAATGCTTTAACGGCACGAAGCATAGCCTGTTGATTTTCGAGTTTGTCGCCTTCTAAAGCAAGTGTCTGGTAGGCTTGGTCAGACTGATCTAGGACGTCCTGAGTTCCTTTTAGGCGCTCAATGCTTTCTTGGTTGTGTGCCTGATAGGCTAAAATGAGAGGGGTATCTGTCCCGCTGTTAGCTTTCAATGCTTGTGCTAAGGCCTGTCCTTGCTCCAGTGGCGTCCAACCAAGTTGGCTTGCTTGGGATAGTTGGACTTTTGGGCTATCGATTAAGGACACTTTAACTCCTTGCTTAAGCCAGTTTTCCAATTGAGATGTTAACTCAAGGCTATAGGTAGAGTGAAGTATCACCTGATCGCCTGTTAGGAGTTTTTGCTGACTTAAGAGGGCCGCTTGTTCATCAACATTTTCTGGTAAAGCTAGGGTCTGAATCTCTATGTCGTCAGATGGATTGATTGAGGCTTTGAGTCCTGCCAAAAGTTGTTGGTTGTAGGGCTGGCTCAAGGCTTTACTGCTAGCAAACAAGATGCGATGTGTAATGGTCTGAGCAGGTTGACCAATCCAAAGGCTCAATGCTAAAAGGCTAGCTAAACTGACTAGGATAAGTCCTAATAATATAGTAGAAAGTTTTCTCATACTGGCAAGTCCTCCCAATCTAAGCAAGGAATCAAGAGGCTGACGCAGGTTCCTTGGTCTTCTTGGCTATCAATTGTTAGCCCATATTCTGGCCCAAAATAGATTTGCAAGCGCTCATGGACGTTGCGTAAGCCAATCCCCGCTACATCAGATGGTTGTTTTAGTTCTTGGCGGAGTTCTTCTAAACGCTCCACACTCATGCCTTGGCCGTTGTCCTTGATTTGGATTAGAATTCCTTTTTCTGACTGGCTAGCTTCAATTATCAGCAGGCCAGGTTCATAGAGGTTGGCCAAGCCATGTATAATGGCATTCTCTACAATAGGTTGTAGGATTAGTTTGATAGTAGGGTATGAGCGAACTTGCTCTGGCAGCTTGAGCTGATAAGTGAATTGCTGATTATAGCGAATTTGCTGAATTTCTAGATAGTTCGTGACATGCTCAAATTCACGTTCCAAGGGGATGTACTCTTTGCCCTTACTTAAGGTAATACGGAGTAGCCGACCTAAGGCAGTCACCATATGCGAAGCATCTCTGGTATTTTGACTTTCTATCATCCATAGGATAGACTCCAAAGTATTATAAAGAAAATGAGGTTGGATTTGGGCTTCTAAGACATTTCGCTCACTTTTGCGTAAAGCGGCTTCTTCAAGTTTAATTTGCTCCATGAGTTGGTCCACTTGGTTGAGCAGTTGGTGGTAGGCGTGATAGAGCTCATTGGCTTCATCGTAACCAGAAGTCTCATAGTGACCAGTCGGAAGATCCTGAAAGTCTTGCATATGGCGCGCCAGGCGACGAATAGGACGGGCAATAAAACGAGCTAGTAAGTAGGCCAGAACATTAATTAAGAAGGTCAAGGCTAAGAAGAGAATAAGCGAGGTCTGTAGAATTCGTGACAGACCACTAGCTAACACTTCTTGTAGGTAGGTCTTTCCGACAACGCGCCAATGGGTACCGGCCATAACCTGACTGGCTAATACGACATGGTTATCCTTATCTAATTGGACCTTTGTGGGCTCAGTTCCTAAATCTGGAATAGTTTCCCGCTTGAGTTCAGCGGTCATCAGGGCTTGGTGGGGATGGTAGATGAGTTCTTGTTGGTCATCTATCAAGTAAGTGTAGCCTTGCTTGCCAATCCCTCCGGTCTCAAAGAAACGCTGGAAGGTTTTGATTTTATAGTCGATAAGTAGAAGGCATCGCTTGCCTTGATGGTTGAAGGGGATAGTATTAGAGATAACCCAAGGAAACTCTCCTTGGAAAAGGTGTTGAATATGAGGTTTAGAATAGAGCGTCTGATCGTGTTGTGCTTCTTTTTGATACCAATCGGAAGATAAAACCGGATGTTGGCTATTTGTTTTAAGTTGAAAACGGCTAGGCGCAAAGTCTAGTACTTGGCCCTGTTCATCCAGCACCGCGATAGATTGGATATCTCGGTTAAGGGTGACGCTAGAATCAAGCAAATCATGCAAAGCTTGAGGTGTTAGGCTTTCGAGTGTGATGCGGCGGATGATTGCCTCGTTGGCAACATCCATTGTCGCAATCATAGTTTCTAAGGCTTCTGTCGAGCGAGCTACATGCTGTTCGGTTAGGGTCATGGTCTGCTTAATTAGGAGATCGCGTGCAATCTGATAATGGCCCCAGAGACTAATGCCCAGAATAGAAGTCGACAAGAGGAAGCAAGTCAAATAAATCACTCGGTGCAAGGGTTGGCGCTTGGTAGGGGTCATAGTGAGGGGCTCCCTTCTTGGGTGGCCTCACGAATTTGGCGCGGAGATAGGCCGAAGTAGCGCTTAGTACTATAGGAGAAGTAGTGAGTGTCGGTATAGCCGACTGCTAAGGCTACTTCTTGAACCTTGGCTGAGCTAGTAAGTAAGAGCTCTTTTGCCTTATTCATGCGAATTTGAATCAAGTGTTCCTTGAAGGATTGTCCTGTCTCGCGAGTGAATAGAGAGCTGAGATAGTTAGGGCTGACATGCATTAACTGAGCCAAGCGTTTGCCTGTAAAAAGTGGGTCTTGATAATGTTGTTGCATTAAACGCAAGCCTTGTTGGGTTAAAGATTCTTTGAGAGTCTGGCGTTCGCTTTGGATTAAGAGTAGTAACTTTTTGCTGTGAGCCAGGAAGGTCTGCATTAAATCCGCTACTGGGGCTTGGTTAGCTACTACCATTTGAGACATAAAGGACTCAATCAGCGGCGAGTTTTGGATGCCGGTGAGGTTTTGACTGATGCGAATAACCCGTGAAGTTAATTCAAGGAAAAAAAGATAGTCGGCCGAAGGCGTAGAGGATTGGCGATGGCTTTGGTTAATTAAGCTCACAATGTAATCCTCAAACTCAGGGTAGGAAGCAATCTTAATCAAAGACAAGAGTCGTTGATCAGGGGTCGCATCGTAGTCTAGGTTTGATTCCATCTCGACGCTGAAATCGCCATAGTAACATAGGGCAGTATTTGGTGCCGATTGGCAGTAATCATAAGCCTGAAGGGCCTGATGGTAGAGGCGTTTTAAGTCCATCAAGTGTGAGGATGCTTGACTAATACCCAGGTAGAGGGTGCGCCGATAATTTTTTAGGAAGGTTTGCTGGATATCTTGCAGCAAAAGGTCTAGGTTTGCTGAGATATCAGGCTTATCATGGCTGAGGATGATGATTAACTTACCAGCAAAAGGGAAGGCTTCGGCCGGCAAATATTTATGGCAGACTTCTAGGACGGTCTTGCGATAGGATACCCAGCTAAGCTCTTCGGCAAAGAGAATATCTCGCATATCCGGGCTGATGGCGTGGATAGGGCTAGAAGACTGGCGTGGACAGAGGCTAATGACGGTATAATGAGGGCCGGGAATTTCTAATTGATAGAGATTAATACGGTTTTGCCAGTAAGAGGTATCTTCCAGGGATAAAGGCTCGGTTACAAGGCTAATAAGCAAACTCCGACGGGAGGCCTCGATGGTTGTCATATACTCCCGTGTCATTTCCTGCATATCCAGAGCACGCTGGCGCTGAGCGTCTAGGTTCTGGCTAACGCGGGTTAGAGCGGCTTGGATATCTGTAGGAGTGATAGGTTTCAGTAGATATTCTTGAATATTTAGACGAATAGCATTCTGAGCATAGTCGAATTTGTCATGACCGCTGATAAAGATAATCTTGATAGTGGGATCAAATTCGTAGATGGCTTGACTCAATTCAAAGCCGTCCATGAGTGGCATGCAAATGTCGGTAATGACAACATCGGGACAAGTTTCTTCGATAATGGCTAGGGCCTCTTGCCCATTGCTAGCAGTGCCTACTAGTTCGTAGCCCAAAGAAGCCCAATCCATTAGGTTGACAATGGACTGGAGCACAAAAGTCTCGTCGTCTACAAATACAAGTTTTCGTCGGGTGGTCATGCAAGTCCCTCCTGAGGACATAAAATAGGTAACGCTTTCTATAAGTTTAACACAATTCATGAAGATATCATAGGGACTTATATAAAAAGCCACAAGTCATCAGACCTGTGGCTTTCTAGTTTTAAGCTTATTTTTTAAGTTGGAAGGTAATATCGCCGGATTTAGTTAAGGACTTAAAGTCTTTGTCATAGAGGTTGACGTTCAAAGTAAGTGAGCGATCTTTGTAGAGATCATAGTCATCCTTGCTGTAGACGAATGCTAAGTGGTAAGTATACTCTTGGCCAGGTTCTACTACTTCCTTATCTTTGGCCGGCTCAACTTCAACCATGCCTTCATGCATTAATTTTAGTTGGTCATTGAAAACTAAGTTACCAGCGGTCTGGCGTGCGTTTAAGGCAACTTTACCCTTGTTCTTAACGGTAATTTCAGCAGTTAAGACTACCACACCACCTTTAAGTTTTTCGAAACGGCTAGCTTGATCTTCATTAGGCTTGAAGTCAACTAATTGGTAGCCGTTCAAAGTCACATCATAGCCTTCAAAGTTAACGTTTTGCTTATCAGTACTTGAGCTAATGAGGGTCTTAGTTCCCCAGTTTTCAGCAGTCAGTTTGTCAGGGTAGAATTTGCTAGATGCTGCGCGGTTGGCTTCCCCTTCTTTAGAAGTTGGCAGAATAGTAGATGCCATAGGCACAATAGCATCCGTAATCTTGTCCCCTTGATTAGCTAATACAACGAGGGTATCAAATGATAACTCGCCATTTTTGTTTAATTGTTTGAGGGCGTCGCCACCAATTGTTAGGACAACGAAGCCGCGAAGCTCAGTTTTAGCCTTAAGTACTTGCTTGGCGTCTACAACAGCCTTGGTTAGGTCCTTAGTCTCATCTACTAGGTTGTTGTTGTGGCTCACTGCTCTGTTATAGCCTACAATGGAGCCAGAGAAACCGCCGGTAATATAAGTGTCTTTATCTGAGTCATTCTTAAGGGAGACATCAAGTACAAGAACAGCGCCAGTTTTGGTGTCGCCGCCAAAAGGAATCTCTAAGTCTTTGGAGAAATCTTTGAGGGAGATTAAGCTGTAGGCATGGATGGTTTCCGTAACAGGAGCCTTGCCTAAGGTAATAGGGGTTGAGTTTGTGTAAGTTACGCTGGCTTCTTTAGCAGAAGCCGCAGCCTTGATGGCCTCAGCTACCGCCTTGAAATCTGTGCTAGACTCTGAGCTAGCGGTACTTTCTTGGCTGCTAGCGCTTGACTCGCTGCTTGAAGATTCTGCCAAAGCGATTGATGGTCCTGCTAAGAGGGCGGTTAACGATAAGCTGCATAGGAAAATGCGTAAAGTTTTTTTCATTTCATTACCTCCAATAGTAAATCCTAGTAATATTATAATACAGAATGGATAGGCATGCAAAGTTGTCTAGTGCTATGACTTGATAGGGCCCAAGAGCATGCTAGCCCAAGCTTCATGGAGTGATTCTTGATCGGAAGGTTGGAAGAGGCCGGCCAAGACGTCGCGATAGAGGCGAGAAAGTTCGTTTTGGCTGAAGTAGGCTTGTCCTCCACAAGCGCGAATCACCTCTTCGACTGCTGTTTTAGAGGCTTCAACGGAACGGTTTTTTAGGGCGGACAGGCGTGGTAACCAGCTCAAATCATAAGGTTGCCCTTGATCTAAAGCCTGGCAGAAATGATTAAGTTGAGGTGGGATGGCATCGAGTTGGATCGCGGCTTCGGCCAAACGCCAACGAATGTTTTTGTCCTGGTCGTAGGTCGTTTGGTTGCTTACGGAATAACGTTTTTTGACCGTTTCTAGACCCAGTTCGAGGGCTCGTTGCCCAATGCCTAAATAGGTTGCGGCAAGTAGAATCTCGAAATAAGCGAAAATACCGAAAACGGTGGGCTCTAAACTTGGGCCAGGAGCCAGTTTGGCCAAGATTTGTTCAGGTCTTACTTGCAGACCCTTGAGCGTCACGCTGTGTGATTGAGTAGCACGCATACCGAGCGTATCCCAGTTTTCGTGAATCTCTAATTGATTATCTTGTTTGTGGGCATAGGCAAAGACAGACTGGGCTTGTTCTTGGCTGGAGTCGGTCGCAAAGGTCACGAAACGGCTACATGCCTTAATCATAGACAGGAAGACCTTGTCGCCGTAGAAAAGATAGCCTCCATCTGATTGGGGTTGAGCCTGGCAAATAGAGCCGAAGAGGACACGGTCATTGGAAGGTTCCGAGATGCCGAAGGCTAGGAGGTGACCTTGAGCCGCGTCTTTTAGGATTTGCTGGCCTGCAGCTTGGCCATGCGCTACTAGATGACGGCCCAAGCCCACAATGATCTGGTGCATATTAATGCCTAAGGCAGTACCAGGTGCTGCCTTGGCTAGGCGGGTTTGTTCCTGCGCGATTTCTTGAAGTGTGAGGCCGTGCCCGCCAAATTCTTTGGGTACAAAGGCCTTGTAGTAGCCAGCTTCTTTGAGAGCTTGATAGTCTAGCTCAGGAAATTCGTTGCTTCGGTCGTAATGGTCTGCGCGTTGATGGATAGAATCGAGTAGTGAATCAGATAAAAACATAGCGGATACTCCTTGGAAAGTAGTTAGTAAAATAGATGGATGCTTGATTTCCTTCCTTATTATAACATGATTGCTGTGTGTCGCCTTGCTAAACGCTTGCAAATAGCGGCTGACGAGGCGAATGTGATACAATGAGACTAGCAAAAGGAGGGCAAGAAAGATGAGATTGTTACTAGCAGAAGATGAATTAGATTTAGCCAAGGGGATCCAGGCTATTCTCAAGCATCATCATTATGATGTGGATCATGTAGCAGATGGAGAAGAAGCCCTCTTGTACGCACGCTCCATGGAGTATGATGGCCTGATATTAGATGTCATGATGCCCAAAAAATCAGGCTTCGATGTCCTAGCAGCTTTACGGAGCGAGGGTTCTCAAGTGCCAACCTTGCTTTTAACAGCCAAAAACCAAATTGAGGACAAGGTGCAAGGGCTTGATTTAGGGGCGGATGATTATTTAACCAAGCCCTTTGATATGCAGGAACTTCTAGCCCGTATTCGGTCGATGTTGCGACGTCCGGCCAACTTGGTAGAAAATGATTTGCGTTATGGTGATTTAACCCTCTACCGGCAACGGGCCAGTCTAGCGGTAGGGGCGGCTGAACTCGCCTTAAATAAGCGAGAGTTTCAACTGATGGAGATGCTCTTATTGAACCAACAACAGGTTTTGTCCTCCGATTTAATTATGGAAAGAATCTGGGGCTTAGACTCCGACGCAGAGATTAATGTGGTCTGGGTCAATATTTCGTCCTTACGCAAAAAATTACAACAGCTGAGTTCTAAAGTGACGATTAAGGCCGCGCGTGGCTTAGGTTACCAGTTGGAGGTGGCGCATGATTAAAGAGATGCAAGGCCGTTTTGTTCAGATTGCCATGCTATCTTTTACGGCTGTGCTCTTGTGTCTGCTACTAGGTTTGAATGGATTAAACTATTGGCAGACGGTTCAAGAGCTGGATGGCGAAGCGAGTCATCTAATGGATCAGAGTCAGAATCAGCATCAGGGTAGTCAGGAGAGCCCCCCTCTGCCTCAGAATCAGGGCTTTGATTGGGCTAGACTCTGGCAGAGCTATCAGGAACCCAATTATCACACGGCTCGTTATATCTACGCTAAAACCGATGCCGATGGTAAGTTAGTGACTAGCCAATTAGACCGCATGGATGATTATGACCAGGGAACTTTGGCGAATATGCTCAGTCCACTTTTGAAGTCTTCTAAAAATCGGGGCTGGATTGGCGTCCTGCGCTACTATCAGCGGACGAATTCGCAAGGAGAAAAGGAATGGCTCTTTGTAGATGCTGGTCGCCAACTTCAGGCGGTAACTCGCTTGGCCATGATTTCGCTGGGTATCTTGGTTTTGACCTTACTCATCGTCTATGGTCTGCTTCGATACTTTTCTAATAGGGCCATTCGGCCTTTGATTAACAATATTAAACGTCAACAGGAATTTATTAGTAATGCCAGTCGCGAGATTAAGACGCCCTTGGCGGTGCTATCTACCAATAACGATGTCTTAGAATTGACAGGTTGCAAGAATGAATGGACCCAAAGTAATCGCAGGCAAATCCAACGCTTAAATGCCTTAGTGGAGCAGATGCTGCAATTAGCTCGCTATGATGAAGGTCGAGTCGCGCTAAATCCAGAGTCTCTGGATTTAGTCGCCTTGTTAAAACAAGCGCTGGATGACCTTGGGGGATTGCTTGAAGCAAACCAGGCGCAGGTTTCCTTGAATTTGCCTGATAGCATTCCGTTAACTATCGACAGGGCTTCTTTTCAGCAGGTCAGCCAGGTTCTACTCGAAAATGCCCTTCAGTATCATCTGGCAGGGACAGAGATTGAAGTTGGTTGGCAACAAGCTGACAAGAGCTTGTATGTGGCCAATCATTGTCAGAAAATGAGCCAAGAGCAGGTAGAGCGCTTATTCGAGCGTTTCTACCGGCCAGACCAAGGGCGCCAACGTGACCATGGGGGCAGTGGGATGGGCTTGTCCTTAGCTCAAGCGGTAGCAGAAGGTAATGGCTGGCGTTTAAAAGTCGGCATGCGTTCAGAGACTGAAATAGAATTTACCATTCGATTCTAGCTTGGCGAGCAATCCTGCTTGAAGTCGCTAGGGCAGAGTACTAAAATAGGAAGTGCGATACATATTATATAGTAGAAAGAAGGAATAGGATGGAAATCAATGAAACTTTGTTGCGTGCCTTGAGTGAAGTCAATGGGATTGCGGGTAATGAAGGTGCGGTTCGCCAACTTTTCAAAGAAGAAACGGCACCTTATGCGCAAGGCTACGTTCAAGATGGTCTTGGTGGCTTATTTGCGGAGCATATTGGGGACGCTAGCGGTCCGCGGATTATGATGGCGGCTCACTTTGATGAAGTGGGTTTTATGGTTAGTCAGATTACGGATAAGGGCTTCCTAAAGTTTGTGCCGATCGGTGGTTGGTGGAGCCAAGTAGTTTTGGCCCAGCAAGTGACCGTTACGACACGAGATGGTAAAACTTTCCATGGTGTAACGGGCTCTATGCCTCCACATGTTCTGCCTACGGAAGCACGCAAGGTAGCGGTAGATATAGCGGATGTCTTTGTGGATTTAGGGGCGACTTCTAAGGAAGAAGTGCTAGAATGGGGCATTCGCCCAGGGGACATGATTACGCCTTATATCGAGTATCGTCGTCTCAATGGCGGGCCTTTTCTCTTGGGGAAAGCGTGGGATAACCGCATCGGCGTTGCAGTTGCGATTGAAGTATTAAAATATGCAGCTAGCCAAGGCCACGCTAGCCAGCTCTTCATCGGGGCTAACGTTCAGGAGGAAGTTGGTTTGCGTGGTGCTAAGGGTGCGACCCACAAACTGAATCCTGCTATTAGTTTTGCTTTAGATACAGGAACTGCGGGTGATACACCGGGTATGACACCTAAAGAAGCAGATAGCGAATTAGGCAAAGGGCCTCAAGTTTTAATTTATGATGCGTCCATGATTCCGCACAAAGGCTTGCGTGACTTCGTGATTGATGTGGCGGAAGAAGAAGGGATTCCATTCCAATTCACCAGCATTAAGGGTGGCGGAACGGATGCTGGGGCACAGCACCAAAGTCTTGATGGCGTGCCATCCATTGCTATTACCATTCCGGTTCGCTACTTACACTCCCATACGTCAATTATTCATGAGGATGACTTCAGACATACGGTGGCGCTGATGACCGCCTTGCTCAAACGCCTCAACAGTCAGACCGTTGCCAACATTGTGGCCAATGTCTAGGAGGTAAGGTAGATGCATATTCATTGCTTAGGATGTGCTGGCGGCTATCCGATGGGAGACAATGGCACGACGGCTTTTGTGGTTTCGAGTCAGGAACGGTCCTATCATATTTTGCTTGATGCAGGGAGTGGCGCCGCACGTGCTTTAGAAAATTATCTAGATGTACTAGAGCTTAATGCTGTCATTATTTCCCATGACCATGCCGATCATGTGGCGGACCTAGGTACTATCCAGCATTTATTAATGTTGAAACCTTCAGGAGCTAAACACGCGCCAGTGCCTATTTATTTGCATGACCAATCAGTATTTCCGCCATTGGCCATTGAGGACAAGACTAGCCAATTGTTGAGCTATAGGGAAGATAGTGTCTTAGAATGTGGGCCTTTCCGCGTAAGTTTCTGCCAGACGGTCCATCCACTACCTTGCTATGCTATGCGTTTGGAAGAGATGGAGACGGGACAAGTCCTAGTCTTTACAGCTGATACGGGCTGGTGTCCAGAATTGATTGAAATCAGCCAGGGCGCCCATGTGCTGATTGCCGATTCGGCTTTCACTAACGAGCGAGGGCGGAACGAGATTCATATGACAGCGGGCGAAGTGGCGCAGTTGGCCAATCAGGCCCATGTACAAACACTGGTGGCCAGTCACATGGCGCCACATGCGGATCAAACTCTCATACTCCAACAGATAGCGGCGGATTTGAACCCGGATATTAATTTAATTCATTGTCAGCCGGGTCTGACTATATCACTTTAAGAGGGAGCGTATAATATGTATTTTGTTGATAATGGCAACAACTATGATGCGAGTCTGAATATTGCTTTAGAAACTTATTTGGTGGAAAACCGATTGGTCGATGAGCCAATCTTGCTCTTCTACATCAATGATCCTTCTATTATAGTAGGAAGAAACCAAAACACCATTGAAGAAGTGAATCAAGCCTATGTAGAAGAAAAAGGAATTCGTGTCGTGCGTCGCATGTCAGGTGGAGGCGCCGTCTACCATGATCGAGGGAATTTTTCATTTTGCTTCATTAAAGACGATGATGGCTCCTTCCGGGATTTCGCCAGCTTCACGCAACCGGTAATTGAAGCCTTGCATAAAATGGGAGCCAAAGGCGCTGAACTCAAAGGACGGAACGATCTACTAATTAATGATAAGAAGTTTTCGGGTAATGCCATGTATGCAAAGAATGGCCGTATGACTGCCCATGGGACCATCTTGTTTGATGCAGACCTAGACGAGGTCACAAAAGCTCTTAAACCTCGCAAGGAAAAGTTCGAATCCAAGGGGATTAAATCGGTGCGAAGCCGCGTGACTAATATTAAACCCTATGTGTCACCGGAATATCAAAAACTCACTACCGAGGAGTTCCGTGATTTACTCTTGCTTGAAATATTTGGCGTGGGGAGTCGCGACCAAGTCAAAGAATTTAAGTTGACTGAAGCAGATTGGGCTAAAGTCCGAGAGATTCAAGCTGAACGCTTCGGCAATTGGGAATGGAACTATGGACAATCGCCAGCTTTTGCTATCCAAATGAGTCAGAAGTTCCCATTTGGCTTTGTCGATTTCCGCTTCAATGTGGAGCAAGGGGTTATTAAGGAAGTTAAAGTCTATGGAGACTTCTTTGGCCTAGGAGACATTAGCGATGTAGAAAACGCGTTAGTAGGCGTCCGCTTCGAGCGCGAGGCTGTCAACCAGGTGTTTGAGAACTTAGACTTCAATAAATATTTTGGTCGAGTAACAGCAGAAGAAATTCTGACCTTAATCTTCGGCTAGAATTGGCACTATATATAGGGGAATCCACTTGGCTATACAACCTATATATAGTGTTTTTCTTTTAGGGCAAAAAAAGGGCTGAAAAGTCGCTAGAAAGTGTTGACTTAGTGGGCTTAGTCATGGTATATTACATTATGTTCTTAGGAACACACGAACCATTTTCTAAAAATCGTCAAAAGCATACGAAAAAGCTTTGACATTGTCAGTAGATGGTGCTAATATATAGAAGTTGTCGCTGAGACAACGCCCAAGCAAAAACTTCGAAAAAACTTCTGAAAAGTTGTTGACAGGAAGTGAGGCTTGTGCTAATATATAGAAGTTGTCACGTGGTGACAACGAGCACATTGAAAACTAAACAAAGACACACCAAGAATGTGAGGGTCATCGAGG
>NZ_DBHIRJ010000006.1:0-170244 GCF_057275535.1 Abiotrophia sp. | reverse complement strand
CTGCCATCCAGAGCCTCATCCTCCGCATAGATGAGATGCAGCTAGAGATTGAAGCTAATAAGCTAGTCGTCAAGACCATAGACGATAGACTAGCTTCAATGGATCTACGCATTACTAAGATTGAGACCCTACTAGAAGAAAGGAAATAAGCAAATGAACTTAGACAATAGATACTATGATGCGCTCAAGTGGCTGGTACTAATCTTCCTGCCCGCGCTAGCCGTCCTAGCTTCAGGCCTAGGCGACCTCTATGCCTGGGCGCCCACTAGCCAATTAGTGGCCACCATTAACCTAGTCGCTGTCTTCCTTGGCGCACTCATTCAGAAGTCCAGCCTAGACTATTGGAAGAAGGGCGGTGACGACCATGGGACAGGCAGATAAACTTATCAGAGTAGCCCAGAGCTACCTGGGCACTAGCCAATGGTCTGACGACCACTTGACCATGGTAGATGCCTATAATTCAGTCAGCCCTATCCCAGTGGGCTACCGAGTCCAATACGGAGACGACTGGTGCGATATCTTCGTCACCGTCTGCGGGGATGAAGCAGGCATTAGCCACCTAATTGGCCGAGAGTGTGGAGTACCACGCCACCTAGCTTGGTTCCAGGAACAAGGCATCTGGCTAGGCCAGGAATGGCCACAAGCAGGAGACATTGTCATCTTCAACTTCGACGGTGGGCCAGTAGACCATATCGGTATTGTAGAGCGAGTCCAAGCAGACGGGTCTATCAGTACCCTAGAAGGTAATTATAATGGCCGAGTGGCCCGCGCCTACTACGACTGGAACCACGAGGCTATTGCGGGTTATGCCAGACCACGCTACGACCAGGACAGCCAAGAGCCGGCCCCCGCATCATCAGAAGACACCTCACCTAGTGACGCCCTGATTACCTCAGTAGCCTGGGATGTTATTCGGGGTGAGTATGGGAATGGAGAAGAACGGGTTAGAGAGTTGACTCAGGCTGGATTCGATTATGATGTAATACAGAGAAAAGTAAATTCATTACTAAAATAGTATATTAACCTGTGAGCTTAGCTTACAGGTTACTTTTATTGATAAGAATGGAGTAGAATCATATAATACAACTAAGGGACTACAGCATTTAGGAGGGCAAAATGGATAATATAATTGACACTAGAGATAAAACAAGCTTTAAAATTAGCTTAAGAAAACTATTTGATATAACAGATGAAGAATTTGAAGCCTATGCTTCACGTAGCTCAGTAGAGCCATGTACTGATTCGTGGGATGAAAATATTCCAGATGATATAAGAGAGAGCGTGAAGGCAAAGGTATCAAAGAACATTGATAAATTCAAATATATTTTGGTGTACCACATTGGGCATACGCTTAATCCGGGGAAAAAAATTGATAGCTTACTACCATTAAACAAATTGTTAACCCAAAGGACGGAGCTAAGCGAGTATCTTGAAGTACATGGATTTGCATTTTTGCATGAAGGCGATAGGATAACTGGCGTGTTATACAACGACTTACAACTTAGCGAGGAGCACCTTAGTAAATCAAGACTTGATCTGAGGCTATCAACGGGTGAATACAAAGACTCTAGAATTAGTGGATATTTGTTTCCCATTAAGGAGTTAGGACTCACTAGTGGGTTAAAATATTTTTATTTCCCGGAAATTTTGTGTTTGTTTAGAGATGCAGTGTCGTTACTGGGCTTCGAAGACCCAGACCGAATAGTAGAAGATTATAAACATAATCGGGAAACTCGGATTTATACTACATTGGTCCCGATTGATAACATACATATTCCAACGGATTTTGATGCTAGGACGGATTTTGAAACTAAGGCTGAATATATATACAGAAAATACTTTGCTAACCTTAATGACTATATGAGTAAAGATGAGAAAGTAGCTCATTCTTCTGCAATTGTGACGCTTAAGGAGGGAGTCTCTATACCTTCGAAGGATATAATTGATATAGATGTATCAAATCCGAAGAGTAGTTAATCATGAATGACAGGCTTACCCGGCCTGTCTTTTTATCTTGACAAACAGAACATACGTTCGTATTATATGGGTGTGAGGTGATAAAAATGGAAGTAGTACCCGATTATGAGGACCGTGGCATGAAGAAGTGGCGGCCCTTCTATTCAAGCCCTGAGCTACGCCTCAGTCTCAATAGTGTCATGAACGAATTTAAGCAACCTTATCAGGCGCCGCCTCAGATGACAGCAGAAGAAATTGACCAGGCCCTGACACGGGCCTTTCGCTATCAGGAGCGGGTCAAAGTAACCTTATCTAGCACCTGGGAAGAGCGCCATGTCTACCATATCGGGCGCATCATTGGGCGGGCTCAAGGTTATGTAATCCTGGAGCGCATGCCCATTGAATACGAGGATATTCGCCACGTTGAGGCTTTGCCGGAAGTGAAGTGGTTTGAATGACGGACGATCCACGCTTTCCCAAACGCGATATTCTCTGTATCGACTGCAAGTCCTTCTTCGCAAGTGTAGAGTGCGCCGAGCGCGGCCTAGACCCCATGACGACTAAGCTCTGCGTGGTCTCCCGCGCGCATCTTAAGGGTGGGCTAGTCCTAGCGGCCAGTCCCCGTATGAAGGCTGAATATGGGGTGAAGACTGGGACGCGCGTCTTTGAATTGCCTAAGCGGGACCCTGAGATTTTCTTGGTCCCGCCACGCATGGGCCTGTACGTCCAGCGCAACCAGGAAATCGTCCGCCTCTTTCTGCAATATGTGGCTCCTGAGGATTGCCACCCCTATAGTATTGATGAGGCCTTCCTGGACATTACCAGGAGCCATGCGCTCTTTGGCTCGACTTATCAGATTGCCCGACGTATTCAGACCGAGGTTATGAAGCATTATGGAATCCCGACCTGTGTGGGCATTGGGGATAATATGCTACTAGCTAAGCTAGCCCTGGACAATGCAGCCAAGAAGAAGCCTCCTTATCTGGCCTACTGGTCCTATAAGCGGGTGCCTGAGACCCTATGGAAAATGGAGAATTTGTCGGACTTCTGGGGCATCGGTTCGCGGACTAAGGCGTCCCTAGAGCGATTGGGTATATATACAGTGAAACAACTGGCTCACGCAGATCCGCGAAAGCTCAAGCGCCACTTCGGGGTCCTGGGCCTAGAACTCTATCATCATGCCAACGGCTTGGACGGTAGCCTTATCCACCAACCTTATCAGGAAGTCAGCAAGTCCTATGGCGCCTCGCAAATCCTGGAGCGCGACTATTGGTCCATGGAAGAAGTGGCCCTAGTCCTTCGGGAAATGGCCGAGCAGGTGGCCGCGCGTCTTAGGAAAGGTCATCAATTAGCCAGCGAGCTGTCGCTCTTCATTGGTTACGCGCATGATGAAATTCCCCGCCATTCTGGTGGCCAAATGCAAATAGAGGCCACGGACGCTAGCCACAAGGTCATTGAGGGAGCCATCTATCTATTGAAGAAACACTACCTGCCTCAACCAGTCCGCAGTATCGGCATCTCAGCGGGTAAGTTACGCCCCAAGGACTATCAGCAACTGTCCCTGTTTGAGGATGTGGAAGAAGTCAAAGAGCAGGAGGCCCTTGATAAGGCGGTAGATAAGATACGCGAGCGCTATGGGTTCGGTAGTTTGGTGCATGCGAGTAGTCTCCTGCCTGGGGCAACGGCCATAAAGAGAGCGGGCCTTATTGGTGGACATAAAGAATAAGATTGCCACTTATTCAATCCCCCATGCAATTCGTCCGTCGGCGAGTTCCCGCTTCCATAACACAGAGACACTCCTGTCAAGGCCGGCTGAATAGACGCCGTAGGTTTAGCCTTGACAGGAGTGCCTCTGTGTTATTCCAGTCGACCACCGACGGACGAATTGCATGGGGGATTGGGCAGCGTCATAACCCTTCCCCAGCATCCGTCCAGAGGTGCGGGTCCAGCGCGCCACGCTGGCGAGGGTGTGGGGCCGAGCCCCACGAGTAGAACGAAAATAGAAAAGGGAATATATATGACAAGTTACATTATTATAGCAGGCAGAAATGCATAATTATCTGAGTGTAATTCATAAAGGTGAAGTAATACATATATCGTAACTAAATTCTTGGTTAAGTAGGCTTTGATGGGTTTTTAAAGTATCATTTTTCTGTTTTTGTTGATATAATGAACTAGTGATTGTGTATTCTAAACACGTGTTTATATATGAGTTAGAGAGAAACACAAATGATAATTTTTCGGGACTAACGAAATTCAGAATATGTAAGATAAGATAGTGAGGAAAACATGAAAAAACTAAATACGATAGATTTATTTTCGGGAGCAGGCGGGCTTAGTCAGGGGTTTGAGCAAGCAGGCTTTAATATTATTGCTGGCATAGACTTTGATGATGCAGCGTTAAAGACATACGCCCATAACTTCAAAAATGCTACTAGCGTGAAAACTGATTTATTTGATGAAGAGCAAGCAATCGCAGATATTGAAAAAGCGATTGACGGAAAGAAAGTAGATGTTATTATTGCTGGCCCCCCGTGCCAAGGCTTTAGTTTAACTGGCTCTCGAGATATAAATGATTCAAGGAATAAGTTATATGTTGCAGTGGTACATGCGGTTAAGCATTTTAAACCAGATGCGTTTCTAATTGAAAATGTACCAGGGATGGCTACCTTGTATGGCGGAAAAGTAAAAGAACAGATTGTCAATACATTCGAAGATATGGGGTATGCAGTTTCAGTCACCGATAAGCCTTTGTTAGCAGCTGATTTCGGTGTGCCGCAAATGAGAAAAAGAATGTTTTTCGTAGGGTTTAAGAAAGAAAAAGGATATTCCACTTTTGAATTTCCTTCTCCATATTTGGTACCAGAAAACTATATAGGTACTGCTGACGCAATATCTGATTTACCTTCATTAGAGTATGACCTTGGTCATGAAGATGTGGCATATGAAACTGAGGCTGTAAGTGAATACCAACAAATGATGCGAGAGGGATCAGATACAATTCATAATCATATCGGTACTCGTCACACAGAAGAGGTTCAGTGGGTGATTAGTCAAGTTCCAGAAGGTGGAAACTATAAAGATTTACCACCAGGCGTAGGCGAATCACGAAAATTTAATGAAGCATGGACTCGATACCATAGTCAAAAACCATCTAAGACTATTGATACTGGGCATCGTAATCATTTCCACTATAAGTGGAATCGGGTTCCTACAGTGAGAGAAAACGCTAGGTTACAGTCATTCCCAGACAGATTTAAATTCTTGGGGACTAAGACTCAACAGAATCGACAAGTTGGTAATGCAGTGCCTCCTCTATTGGCACAAGCTATTGCCGAAAAAATGAAATCCCATTTTAAGAAGGGTTGAGAATGAGCAGATTAAGAACAATTGAGCTGTTTGCCGGAGCTGGTGGACTAGCGGATGGTTTTGAGCAGACCGGTAAGTATGACCTTCTTGCCTCAGTAGAGTGGAAGATTCCTCAAGTGCGGACACTTAAGAAAAGAATGTTAACTAAATATAAAATGTTAGATGCAGACGATAGAATTCTACATTTTGATATTCAGCGTACAGAAGAACTATTGAATGGGTGGTCCAAAGATGCTGAGTTTGCGTCAAGTGAAGGATTATATTCACTAGTAGGGGATAATAAAGTTGATTTGATTTCTGGAGGGCCACCATGTCAAGCCTATTCTCTTGCGGGGAGAGTTCGTGACGTAAATGGAATGAAAGACGATTATCGCAACTTTCTATTTGAGGCATACATAAGAGTCGTCAAGGCATTTATGCCGAAAGTAATCGTATTTGAGAATGTTGAGGGAATACTTAGTGCGATTCCAACAGGGGAAAAAATCACCGAGTTAATTCGCAAAGCCTTTGATGATATCGGGTATGAAATTATTGATGATTTAAGACAGTTTGCTTTAATTGATCTATCGAAGTATGGGGTTCCACAACGCCGAAAAAGGGTGATTATTATTGGGATTCGCAAAGATTCTGATATCGACTATCAAGAGATACTGAAGCATTTTTATGTTGATATTTTAGCGAAGCATCAAGAAGAAACAAAAACTGTAAAAGACGCTATTGCTGATTTGCCACCAATCTATCCACTTGAGGTTCCATCTAGACGCAATGCATATGATAATAATAGTGGCATCAACGGACACGTAGCTAGATACCATAGTCAGAGAGATCAAGAAATATTTAGTATTCTCGCACAGGATATTGAATCTGGGCGTGAGGAGTACGCTTCGATTGAAGCGCTGAAATCTCTGTATTATAAATACACAGGGAAGCAATCAAATATTCATAAGTATCATGTACTTAGATGGAATATGCCAAGCAATACTATTCCTGCACATCTTAAGAAAGATGGATTGAGACATATCCACCCTGATCCATTACAGAAACGGACAATAACTGTACGTGAGGCTGCAAGAATTCAAACCTTTGATGATGATTTCATGTTTGAAGAGAGTCAAAGTGATAACTATGAAATGATTGGGAATGCTGTCCCACCAGTATTTGCCAAAAAATTGGCTCTATCGGTACCTATACTATTAGACATATTAAAGAAAGCAGAATCCAGATAGCAAGGAGCAAATTACTATGGTATATAATGCTACAGCGGCACTTAAAGACTTCCAAGATATTCTCAGTGATTTTGAAGTAGTTGAGGTAATTGATAATACGGGTGGTCAGGGGCAAGTAATCGAACTTAGCAATGGGGAGAAAGTTGTTGTTTTTCTAGCCCCAATTGGATATAACTCTAGTGCGAACAAGCGCTATTTTGATGCTAGAGATAGTGGCGCAAGCAAGAGAATTGTCACTAATCAATACGCTTTAGAGCATCATTTGAAATATTTTTACCTTGGAGTTCGACCGGAACTATATGGTAATGAATATGTTTTTTCCCTGGAATGTCCTGAGGGTATTCTACAACAGACTTCCGGGAATGTTGGCGCAAGACGGGGTGATGTGGGGAATCAAATAAACTTCAGCAGATCTTTTCAGCCTACCGGGAGCTTTGAGCGCCTTAGAACACAACAAGGGATTTATATCTCTTGTATTCATAAGGATAATCTAGAATCTTACTTCAGCATGTATGACAATCGGTTGATGCTTGAAATTCTTAATAACGAAGAACCGCTAGATCTCCAGGAAATTGAGCAAGATGTGTCTATAGGCAATCAGGTTCAACCAAATGATGTCGGAGAAGGTCAAGTTGATTTAATTTGGAATAAAATTTATTATGGAGCACCAGGTACTGGTAAGTCTTATGGTGTTTCTGAGGAAATCAAATCAATGTACCCTGACTATATAGAGGAAGAACCTGCTGAATATGTGGTTCGTACAAGTCTACATCCAGAATATACCTACAGTGATTTTGTTGGGCAAGTTATGCCAGTTAAGAATGGTGAGGATATTACTTATGACTTTAAGCCAGGAGTCTTTACGAACGCCTTGAAGAAGGCAATAGAATTACCGTCAAGAGTTGTCTATTTAGTACTCGAAGAATTATCGCGAGCAAACGTTGCAGCTGTATTTGGTGACTTGTTTCAGTTGTTAGACCGAAACGATAATGGCGTTTCGCAGTATAAGATTTCAAACCCTATTATCGCTAAAGAAATACACGGTGATAACTGCGAAAATGATGATATACGATTGCCAGCCAATCTCCTTATACGCGGGACTGTTAATACAAATGACCAAAATGTGTTTGTCATGGACACAGCCTTTAAACGACGTTTTGAATGGGAGTACGTATCCACTGAACCAGTGATAGGGGCCAATGGAGAATTTTTGAATAACCCAGAAATTGAATATCAGAGAGGAAGTAAAATTAGCTGGTGTGAATTTTATCAAGCTGTCAATGATTATATAACTAGTGAGATGGAGTTAGGTGAGGATAAGCAAATAGGCCAGTTCTTTATTAAATTTGCCGACCAAGACTACAGTGAACGTAATCAAACATTGATTCAGAATAAATTACTTCAATACTTGTGGGAAGATGTCGATAAAGCATCGTTTAACGCAAGACTATTTTCTAGCGCGATCAAGAACTTCTCTGCCTTATACAAAAAGTTTGGATCTGGAGAGAGGGTATTTAGTACTTTGTTCCTTAATAGCTTAGGCAAACCAAATTCTAATACAACGCCAACTGAGGCAGACACTTCAGTAACTGAAGGTGAGTCAAATGCCGAAACGGAAGAGTAAGATTGTTTTTCAAATTGATGGTCAACCGCTGTTAGAAGAAAATAGAAAGAGCTTCTCGCTATCCGCAGAAAATAGAGATTTCAACTTCTATCGGAAAAATCAACCGATAAATAACTTTGTGGGGATTGTAATTAGGCCAGATAGTGACGTTCTTGTCTCTCTGCCAAAGCACTACTACAATCCAAAATTAGATTCTATAAGCGAATATGATGCGGAGCTATTATTTAGGGTCTTACTTAAGCAGCAAGTAAAAGAGGGGTATAGATATAGCGCAGACTCCGATGATTTCGAAATTTCATATCCATTTCAGGCTTTCTATAATATTCTTAAGTACTACAAGCAGTATGGGTTATATCGAGAAAGCTATGAGATAACGAAACCTGGTTACCAGGGCAAAATATCCTGGAAGGATACAATTCGAAAATCATCAAACATTATCAATAGAGGAAACTTAATATTTGTACCTCTTCATATTAAGAAAACCCTGGATAGAGATGTGTTTTTAAGTGAGTGCATGTCATTCGCCCTTACCTATACTATTGATACCTTTCCATTCTTAATTAAAGAAAAAGTATCCTTGACTAGAAGTGAGAAACTTGATTTTTGGAACAACAAGATGTATGTCATAAGACGACTTCGTAAAATTCAAGGAGAGATGTTTAAAGATATTCATAAAAAGCTAATTAGAGACCTTATAAATTTTTACTCTGAGTTGGATAATTCAGGAAGTATCTTTATTAAACACTATAATTTTGAATTGGTTTGGGAATCAATGGTTGAGAGTTATCTTAGGAAGCATTTTGTGGGAATCAACCACTCAGAAGGCGGTATTTCTAATGTGGGATATTCAAAAGAAGGATTAGTATTCATTAAGAATGGGGATAAGAAACTCAAATTTCAAAAAACTACTGAACATGTAGACTCTGCAAGAAAATTTCGGCTTCAGCCAGATCATTATGCAACTGAAACTGATTCAAAAGCCAGAAGTATTCAATACATCTTTGATGCAAAGTACTATAATGAAATCACTGACTTGAATTACAAACAAGTTTCCTATCACGCCTTCCTACGAAATCAAGCCGACATTACCCACAGCGCGCTTATTGCGCCAACTGAGCCCCATGGTAAACTTATGGGTAGCCGGAAGCACTTAGAGATGAATCCAAACTATTACAATAATATAGAAGAAAAAATAATTATTTGGGAGCATTACTTACCTATCAAGGAAGTTATGGAAGATTATCTGAACTAGGAGGAGAGTATATGATCCACTTAACTACGGTTAGTGCCTTAGAAATGGACGAGATTCAAGAACAAGAGCATCATGAGGAAATAGCAATACTAGCTCAAATAATAAATGAACAACCAAATTACTCATGTGCAGTTCTAGCTAAATACCAAGACCCTAGGAATAGCATTAAGCCTCAAGAGACTTTGTCGTGTAATCTACACGATTTCTTAACTATTTCTGAGAGATACGACTGTAAAAATGGTATAGACTTGTTAGTTAGTGATGACCAATTCCTAGTAATGATGGTGTATGGTTCTCTCTATGAATATCAAGGTGAGCATCACTATACGACTGTCGCACTGAAGTTTATGCCATATGATATTGATGAGCAGTTTATTGATATCAGCAAGGATATACTAGGTATACTATAAAGGATAGTCCTTGGGTTCTAAATATGATTCTAGGGACTATTTATTATAAAACTGTTCAAATCTCTTCGCTTATTTGTTCAGAGGTGCGGATCCGGCGCAACACTGGCTCGCCAGGTTAATGTGGCATAAGCTAGTAGACGGCTCGAAGCGTAGCTTGGGGCCGGCGGGCTGTCCTGCGTTTGAATTCCTTTGCCTGAGGGGGTGTAGATGATGTTTAAAAGACTAAAGTCACCTAAGTACTATGTCACAACTACCGAAGATTCCAAATTGCTACTCTCTGACGGTTCCACGATTTTTGTATATGATGTAGAGCAGGGGTGGGTTAGAAGTATCTATTGGCAGGAGAGAATGCGAGATATCGACTTCAAAGATTATAGAGAGTTATCTGAAGCAGAGGCATATAGCTTGAGTAGAGATCTTCTGCAAACAGGCAGATTGAATTGATGAAATGTAGTCTAATCTAGACATAGGAACACGGCAGGGTATAACTACCATGACTCAGTGTCGGCTATGGGGTGCTATAGGTTCATTATGTGACCATTGGCTAGATCTGGCCACCACCATTCCCCTCACGGGGGCTGGGCATTGGTGGTCGAGCGGAATTGCCGTAGGCAATGCAGCCGGGAACGCGCCGGTGACCGGCCCCCGTGAGGGGAATGGTTTTTCTGGAAGAAAAAATAGGTGCCACGATTTGTGACACCTGAAAGGTATTTCCCACTGGCCTAGCGGATGACTTGGTACTGGTTTCGATTATTTTATCGAACCAGAATAGAGTAGTGGTAAGTAATAGGTTCCTGTGGAGCCAAAGTCCTCTTAAATAAAATTCAAGAATAGTTCAGCGGTTGAATTGTACGAGATATTGTCTGATGCGTTGAATCTCATGCCTATCCCTGCAAACTGTCAAAGCGAAAAGGATTGATTTATCGCTGTTTGCAAATAGATAGCAATAACTGATAACTTATTCAATCAAAGAACGCGGGCGCTAACATACCGAAACATGAAAAGAACCATCAATCGTCTTTGGACGATTGGGGTTCTTTTTTTGTTTACTTGGAGCTTATCAAGTTAGGTCGCTAGGTGAGTAAAGGAGCATTGTGACTATCTAATTAGATACTAGCTTATATTATTAATAGTAGCTTTTGTTAGCTAAGTAAGAAAGTCATTTTTTTGTCTAGTCCTTTATGCGGGAAAAGTAGGTAAAATATAGTTGAAACTTGTCTTGATTTTAAATTCATTATGCCATTTCTACTTACGATATGATAATCAGATTGGCATTTATAAACAGACATCTCCATTTATTTATTAACAGTTGGAACAAAAAATTATTCCATTAGATTCTTAGTATTCAAATGATAGATATTATTTTAACGATATTATCAATAGTATTTAGTTATCTTGTAAATACCAATGCAAATTTATGTTATAAAAAATTTCTGGCAAAAAATAGATAACGGTTGCAAATGCAATTATGAGAGGAAAGTGAGGATAAGGTAAGGTTGTGATGAAATCACCAAAGAAGCGGGTAATTTTGTTACAGAAGGATTACTTTTTGGTAACGACCCCCTACCAAAATGAGATAATCTTTGACCTACATTTATAGAATGATATAATAGGGCCGACCTGAGGGCAGGGGCTATCTAGGTGCATAAAGACAAGCATCTAAGATTTTATTTTGTAATTCCGTCTTATAACTTACAAATTCATTTCTATTTATATTGTGATGATTATAGGCGGTTTCGGCAATTACAAAGAGACGCTGCCACAAAAGAAATTCGAGGGGTAAGAAACAATCATGAACATACTTGTAACTGGAAACACGCGGTACCTGACGCGAGAATTTATCCAAGAAGCCTTTCCCGACATGCGTGTCATTATTTTGGGAGCCTGCGATCTAAAATCTTCCTATCGACAACGTTTGACGGTGCTATCTCCTGATAATAAGGACTGGGCCTTGGAGGAGATTTTTGACACCTATGATATTGACCAGGTAGTCTTCTTCTCAAACTTCCTCACCTTGCATTCTCAGGAAGTTGGGGAAGGGGAATCACTTCAACAGTTACTAACGGCTTGTAAAACCCATAAAATTCAGCGCTTTTGTTATTTGGAGGGTCCACAAGCTGGATACCAAGATAAGCAACAGGGCACTCAATTGGCACAAAGTTATGAGCAACTCTGTTTGTTCGAGGGGCATGACCATGGAGTAGCAGTCAAGGTCATTCGTCTGCCACATCTCTATGCAGACCATTTATTCCCTGATTATTTGGATCGGATTTTTAGCCAATGGGCTACCGGTAAGCCTGCGCGTTTCAAAGAAAACCGAGAGAGTGATTTCCTCTTCTTACATATTTATGATTTGGCCAGCCTATTGCATAAGGTTTTGGATGATTGGACGGATGAATCAGAACTCTTAATGGTGCCAAATAGCTTTAAATTGACCTATCAAGATTTAGCCTTAAGCATGCATCACTTACAACCGAAGGTGCCAATCAGCTTTGCCAAAGGTAATTTGCAGCAAGTTGATGCTAGCCAGGTGACGGAACCTTCACTACGGTCACGTTATGGTTGGTTCCCGCAGTTGAATCCACTTGAAGACTGGCAACGGATTTTAAAAGAATCCTACTTAGGTAAAGTAAATACGTCCATCTTTGCTTGGTGGCAGGATTTGAAGACTTGGATGGGCCTACATCCGACGATTGTACGTATTCTCGAACTCTTGCTCTTATTTGGCTTATCGGAAGTCTTTGCACTTTTATTAAGAAACCAACAACAATTCCGAGTGATTGACGTTCGCTTGCTTTTCATTGTGATGATGGCTATGACGGGCGGTATATCTATGGGGCTATTGGCAGCAAGTTTATCTACTATTGGCCTGCTCTACATCTACATTACTTCCGGTAATAACTGGATTACCTTGTTCTATGACCCGCTTAATTGGGTACCTTTTGTGGTCTACCTGGTGACAGGGGCAATGGTAGGCCGTTTGCGGGCGGAGGCCTTGCATGACAAAGCAGTTTTATCCAGAGAGAACCAGTTGTTGCGGGATAAGGGACATTTGGTTCGCCAACTCTATCGCGATATGCTACTTGAAAAATCCAGTTTGAAAAAGCAAATTATGGGACGGCGGGATTCCTATGGCCGATTATATAGTTGGGTGGAGCGACTCAACCAAGCAACACCGGAAGCGGTACTTAAAGTAGCTCAAGAACTACTAGTAGAATTAGTAGATCCAATGGCCTTAGTTTTTTATCAGGTAACGGGAGCCAACCAATTAGCGGCTCTACCAGGCCTGAGTCGGACCTTAACTAACCCACTCTTAGATGGGGCACTTGGTCATTTGACGGAGCCCTTAATGTCGGGTGAACTTTGGCTTAATCGGCAACTAGAACCTAATTTGCCACATTATGTTGCAGGCTTGCGCTATCATGGTCAGTTAGTCATTGTCATCGGTTTACAAGAACACCAGCTAGGCCCTATGGATTTGGCTCATTATAACCAACTCCGCGTCATCTTTGGCTTAATTGAAATAGCTTTCCAGCATGCTCTGGAAGTTAATAAGCGCTAATTGATGGCAACTAGTAAGAAAGAAAAGAAGGGGAGACCATTATGCTACCGACCTTAATTTTGCTTGTTTTATTGCTAGGACACGGCATCCTAGCTTACGGCCTCTATCGCAAGATGCTGGCCCGCAAGGTCACCTTACATCCAATTTTATGGCTACCAATCCTTTTAATGCCATATATAGGCCCATTATCGGTGGCTTTAGTCTACTGGCGCATGTACAGTCGTGAAGACTTCCAGTCTATTGTGGTGAGTCAGCAGGAAGCAATTGCTCAGGATATGGATGAGTTGGTGTCAGATGAGGAAGACCAAGCACCGTTTTCTATGCAATCATCTGAGGATGTGCGATTATGGGTGCCGATTGAAGAAGCGCTATTACTCAATGATTCGGCCATTAAACGCGAATTGACTATGAGTATGCTCAAAGACCAGCCAAGCAATGTTGTCGCTTTGTTGCAACAAGCGCGTATGAATGAAGACGTGGAAGTAGTCCATTATGCGACAGTTATGCTAGCTGAGCTACATAAGGAATATGATTTAAAAATACAAGAACTCAAGCATGAATTGCTTAAACAACCGGATGATATCACGACTCTTGAACAGCTTTGTCTAGTGCTAGAAGACTATCTGGCTTCTGGCTTAGTGGCAGGGAAGTTTGCTGAAAGCTCACGACGCCAATATATTGATTTATTGCGCCGAAAGGTGGCGATTAGTCATGAATTAAAGGACTACCTTAGACTGGGAGCTCAGTACTTGGCACTGGGAGAAGGACAGCGTCTGCGCCAAATCTTGGATTACTGCCAAGTTCAATGGCCAATGGAAGAAGCTTATCGTGTCTTTCAGTTTCAGGCCTTGGTCGCTCAAGGTGATCGATTAGGTTTGCAGCAATTCTACCAAGATATTGAGACACGACAAGTCTATTTGTCACGCCATAATCGCCAAATTATTGACTCTTGGCGTATTCAAGCATAGGGGGGATTGCATGAAAAAATGGCAACATTTCAGATATAGAGGCCTAGTCTTAGTCTTCATTGGCTTTTTGGTCCTGGCTACGGCTTTGTTTATTGAACGTCAAGGGATTGGCTATCAAGTCCAAAAACAACCCTTTACTTACTTAACTGGTCCCGTAGTGACGGCGGACCAAGCCCAATCACAAGTGCCAGTTAACACATTGGTTGTGACGGATAGCCGCGATCCCTCTAGTAACTTAGCCAAGGAGCAATTCCAACAGATCCTTAAAGATATGAAGGTTGGCTATAAGCAGATTGACATCGCCAAGGATTCATTTCCAGAATTGACTGACTATGAGAAGGTCGTGATGTTGGTTTCTCAGTTAGATGATTTAGATGATGAGCTAGTGGCTTTACGAGACTGGGTAGAAGCAGGGGGCTATGTTCAATTTGCCTTGACCCTACAAAAGTCTAGCCACTTGTCATTAATTGAGCAAGCTCTTGGAATTGAGCAATCTCAAGCTGAACATGGACTTGTTGACAAACTCTATGTGGAGCCAGACTTCATGATTGGTGGCGGTCGTGAGTATGTGATTGAGGAACCATTTGACTCAGCGCTTAAGGTGGACCTATCGGAAAAAACTAAGGTTCTTGTAAGTCGCAAGGAAGGTCAAGGAGTCTTACCTCTGATTTGGGAACATGGCTATGGTAAAGGCAAATTCGTTATCGATAACTTTGGGATTTATAACAAGGTGACGCGTGGGCTTTACGCGGCTTCCTTTAGTCTTTTGGGCAAGGTCTCAAGTTATCCGGTTATTAATGGGTCAGCCTTCTATCTCGATGACTTTCCGGCGCCAGTACCTAGTGGTGATGGTAAGTATGTTAAGCGGGACTATAACCTCAATGTGGCTGACTTCTACACCAATATATGGTGGGTAGACATGCTAAGTTTTGTCGATAAGTTTGGCATTAAGTATACCGGTGCTACTATCGAAAACTATGAAGATGACACTTCTGGCCAAGTTCATGACCAGGAAGATATTTCACGTTTCGTTTATTTTGGGAACATGTTGTTACGTTCAGGTGGTGAAATTGGCTATCACGGTTATAACCACCAACCTCTTTCACCTAAGAGCTTAGACTATAAAGGGGTCTACTCTTATCATACCTGGGATGAATCCGCTATGATATCGGCCATGAAGGAATTAGTTCGCTTTAATGAACAACTCTTCCCTAATGTGGAAAAATCGGTCTATGTTCCACCTTCCAATGTATTGTCACCGGAAGGTCGAGCAGTATTGACTCAAGAGATACCGGAAGTTAAAACCATTGCCAGTACTTATTTCCCCGGGGATTTCGCCTATGCACAAGAATTTGAATGGGCTGCCGATGGTATGGTAGAACAGCCTCGTGTTATTTCGGGTGGGATAATTGATGATTTTATGCAGCTAGCGGCTTTCTCTGAGCTTAATCTGCATTTCGTTAATAGTCACTTTATCCATCCGGATGATCCTTTGGACACTGATCGAGGGGCTGAACTAGGCTGGGGTACTCTCAAGAAGAACTTGGAACACTATATTAGTTGGCTCAAGGAATCAGCACCAAGTCTACGTGACCTCACAGGCTCACAGTTATCTGGGGCAGTACAGCGTTATGCAGCTTTAGCACCTAAGCAAGAAGTGACTGATACAGGCATTCAATGGACTTTTGAGCATTTCTATGATGAGGTTTATCTCTTTGTGCGTATCAATGAAGGTCAAGTGGGGAGTCATGTAAATGGTGGAACCCTGACGCATTTAACGGGGAATCTCTATCTCTTGAAAGCAACGCAAGCCAAAGTCACCATGGACTGGAGTGAGGAATAAGGATGAGAATTTGTTTGATTTTAGAAGGAAGCTATCCTTATGTCCATGGTGGGGTCTCAACTTGGATGCATCAATACATCCAAAATATGCCTCAACACGAATTTGTCCTCTGGGTGATTGGGGCTAAGTCCAAATCAAAAGGACAATTTGTCTACCAGTTACCAGATAATGTGGTTGAAGTCCATGAAGTATTCCTAGATGATGCGCTACATGTGGCGCCAAGTAAGCGACTCTTTGATTATCATTTTACGGCGCCAGAACTAGAAGCACTCAGACAGGTCATGGAGACAGGCCGACCTGATTGGCAGGTGCTTTGCCAGCTCTATCAGGATAAGAAACTGAACCCTGTTGACTTCCTCCAGAGTGAGAATTTCCTTGAGATGATGGTTGAAATGGTTGAACAGCAATATGCCTATAACGCTTTTGCTGAAGTGTTCCATACCATTCGCTCGATGCTTTTGCCTGTCTTCTATCTCTTAGGCCAGTCTGTTCCTCAGGCAGATGTCTATCATGCTATTTCAACCGGCTATAGTGGAATTTTGGCGCTTTTAGGCCAATATCGCTACGATAAGCCTATCTTGTTGAGTGAGCACGGTATCTATACCCGGGAGCGAGAGGAAGAAATCATCCGTTCCAACTGGGTGTTACCAAGTATGAAGGAACACTGGATTAAGTTTTTCTACATGTTATCGGATATTATTTACAGTCGTGCCCAAATCATCTCTTGCCTTTTCACCCAAGCGCGTTTGACTCAAATTGAGATTGGATGTGATCCAGCACGATGCCGTGTGGTGGAGAATGGGATCGATGTCCAGCGCTTTGCTTCTGTTCCTGCCAAGATTCCAGATGGTGTAGTCGATATTGGAGCGGTTGTGCGCCTGGCACCTATTAAAGACATTAAGACCATGCTTTATGCTTTCTACGAATTAAGTAACCGTCTTGATAATGCCCGCCTCCATATTATGGGTGGCGTGGATGATGAGGAATATGCTCAAGAATGTTATGACTTGGTTAAGCAAATGCAATTGGATAATGTGATTTTTACAGGTCGGGTGGATATTGTTTCCTATATGGAAAACTTAGACTTTACCATTCTGACTAGTATCTCGGAGGCTCAGCCCTTATCGGTCTTAGAGTCACTGGCATCAGGGCGTCCCTGTGTGACAACGGATGTTGGTTGCTGTCGAGAACTGTTAGAAGGTGGACCAGGTGATGACTTAGGAATAGCCGGCTACATTGTGCCTCCAACTTATCAGAAGGGTTTGGCGGATGCCATGGAAGCCATGTGTCGTTCGCAAGAAGACCGGCTCAAAATGGGCGCCATTGGCCGGGAACGTGTTCAGCGTTATTATCAGTATGACCGTATGCTCAAGGGTTATTTGGCCATGTATGAGGAGGTGAGAGCCTAATGGCAGGGATTGGATTTGAATTACGCAAGGTCTTTGACCAAAAAGGCCTCTTCTCACGTGCCAAAGCTTATGGCTATACGGGCGTGATTTATGCAGGTCCCATGGTCCTTGGGGGAACCTTAATTTTCGGGATTTCCTACTTGGCAGGTTATGTAGGCCTCAATCGTTTGGATCGAGATTTTTTGACCAGTATGATTACTTACGCCATCTTGGCTTCCCTGACTGTCAATTCTTTTTTCTCTTATGCAGTGACACGTTTTGCCTCGGATATGCTTTATGAAGAGAAAGAAGCTTACGTTATTCCATCTTTTTGGGGTTCTTCGGCTACTATGATTGGAATAGGTGCCTTATTATATACGCCATTTCTGATATTTTCTGGCTTAACGTCTGTTCAGTTAGTCTTGAATTTAACCTTATTTATGGAATTGATTTTTGTCTGGAATGGGGTCCAGTACCTGACTGCTCTCAAAGATTATAAGTCGATTCTCTTGGCCTTTTTGGCAGCTAGTGTCATTACTTTCTTGGTAGGTTGGTGCCTCTTAGCCATTAAGTTTCCAGCCTTAACAGCGCTCTTGCTGAGTGTCTGCGTGGGTTATGGGTTTATGTTTCTGGGGATTGTCTACCTACTGGCACGTTATTTTCCTTTGGATTTGGAAATGCTCAAGGAATCCTTCCTTTTCTTCAAGTGGATGGACAAGTTCTTCGACTTGACCTTGATTGGTTTCTTCTTGCATATCGGGATTTTTGGCCATATCTTTGTGGTTTGGTTTGGCCCCTGGGGGAGCCGAGTTGAAGGTCTCTTCTATGCCTCGCAGGTCTATGATGTGCCGGTGCTCTTGGCTTTCCTAACGATTTTAGTGACAACCATCAACTTCGCCTTAGCAACTGAAGTCCATTTCTATCCTAAGTATCAGCGTTACTACGGCCTATTCAACGAGAAGGGGACCCTAGCTGATATTAAGGAAGCAGAAGTAGAGATGATTACGGTTATGATTCGCGAACTCCTGGCCTTGGCCTGGAAGCAATTGTTCGTAACCGTCCTAGCCATTTCTGCTGGGAATGCGCTTTTGGATATTCTCCCACTAGGGATTAATGACCTCATGCGAGGCTATTTCCGTATTCTCTGTGTTGGCTATGGGATTTACGCCATTGCTAATGTCCTCTTGTCCATGCTCTTATACTTTACGGACTATAAGGGGGCTTTGATCGCGGCGGCCAGCTTCGCTATTGCCTCGCCAGTCTTTACCATGGCCTCGCAATTCTTTAATCGTGCTTTTCTAGGGTTTGGTTTTTTAGTGGCCGCAAGTATTTTCTTCTTGTTAGCTCTGTGGCGCCTAGATCGCTTTACTAAGAAATTAATGTACCATACGCTCAGTGCCCAGCCGATGACCTTAGTGTCACATGAAGGCTTATTAAGTCGACTTTATGATTATCTGAAAGGGGTGGGCGCTCGTGCCACCAAAAAATCCTAAACTAGCGGGGCTTCTGGTGATGATTCTAGCGACGTGTGTCCTAGGAGCCTGTAGTCAAGAAGAAACTAGCACATCATCCTCGGTCAGTCAGGAGAATACTGTCGAATTTGCCGAAAGTAACTATCATTTGCGAGATAAGGACTTGCTTTATCAAGAAGACCCTCAGTCGGTTAAGACCCTATACCTGACCATTAAGTCAGGCATCGAGTCAGAAAATACCAACCACACCTGGGAAGAAATCAATACTTATTCTGCTTATGATTACGAGAAATGGGGCGTGCCACGTTATCAAGTGGCGGCCATCTTACAGGCAGGGGATGACTCGGGTCCCTTGGCAGGTCAGGTGGGTTACAATGAGACAGTGCCTAATGCGACTGTTCAGGTTCGTGGTCAGACTTCTAGCCGTAATCAACAGAAAAATTACAAGATTAAGCTTAAGAAGAATAAGGGGAGCTGGCAGGGACAGCGGACCCTCAACCTCAATAAGCACCAAACTGATGGCCTGCGTTTTCGAAACAAATTGGCTTATGACTTGATTCGAGGCATTCCTCAAATCATGGGTTTACGGACACAATTTGTTCATCTCTATGTTAAGGATGAAAATGGTTCTGAGCCAGATAAATTTGTGGATTATGGCCTCTATACCCAGGTGGAACAGCTCAATGGGGCTGGCCTTAAGGCACATGGCCTGGATAGTAACGCCCAACTTTACAAGGTTAACTTCTTTGAATTTCTACCCTATGAAGAGGTCATTAAACCAGAAAATGATCCAGATTTCGATAAGCAAGCCTTCGAGAAGTTGCTAGAGATTAAAGGGGATCACGACCACCGTAAATTGATTGAGATGTTACAGGCGGTCAACGATTTGGATCAGCCCATTGAGCAGACCTTGGATACTTATTTTGACCGGGAGAATCTAACCTACTGGTTGGCCTTCCAGATTTTAATCGGTAACACTGATACTCAGAGTCGAAATGTCTATCTCTATAGCCCACAGAACAGTCAGCGCTGGTATTTTATCCCTTGGGATCATGATTCTGCCTTCTTCAAGAAAGAATATGAGATTGAGAAGTTTGCGGGTAAGACCTCCTGGGAGTCGGGTATCAGCAACTATTGGGGAAATCGTCTCTTCCAACGTGCCCTTAAGTCTGAGGCATTCCGTAAGGAATTAGATGATACCATTCAAGATTTGAGAAGCAAGTTGACGCCTGACTATCTGAGTCGAGAAGTAGCCAAGTATCGGGCAACGGTCCAGCCTTATGTGACCAAGGAACCTGATAGTACACATCTGGGCCTGACGCCTAGCCAATATGAGGAAGTAGTGGCTGCAATTCCTCAGGAGATTGAGAGCAATTATCAGGACTATCTAGATAGCCTCAAGAAGCCTATGCCATTCTTTATCGGGGTTCCAGAGAAGGACGAAAACGGCAAACTTAAAATCCGTTGGGATGCGGCCTATGATTTGAAGGGGCAAAAGATGACCTATAAGGTTGAAGTAGCCAAAGACTTTGAATTCAAAGATGTCATCCATACGGAGGAAGGCTTATCCCTTCCCGAGACAGTTCTAGATATGCCGGAAAAAGGGCACTATTTTGCCCGAGTGACGGCTACTAATGAAGCTGGCGAGACACGCCATGCCTTCGACTACTATGTCACGGAAGTCGGTAAACATTTCGGCGTTAAGAGCTTCTTCATTCAGTCAAATGGGAAGATTAGTGAGGATGTTTATGAAGAATAAGCTATTAAACACCTTATGGGGCAAATCTCAAAACTTGACTTGGCAAGAAGATAGTCAAGCGCCAGGAGAGCCTTATCGACATGAGAATAAGTATCTGATTTCCTATCATGATCAAGACAACTTGCGGCGCCGCCTGTCACCTGTCTTGGCCTTAGACAAGCATGTTAAGGGTGGTGGCTATACCATTCGGAGTCTCTATTTTGATGACTACTGGCAATCTGCCTACGAAGAAAAAGATGCAGGGGTTCTGATGCGGAAGAAGTATCGGATTCGTATTTACAACTTTCAGGACCACTATATTCGGCTTGAACGCAAGAAGAAATTCGGCGCCTATATCTATAAGGAGAGTGCGCCTCTGACGCGAGCTCAGGTAGAGGATATCTTGCTAGGTAACTATGATTTCCTTAAGTACAGCCCGCATTCTCTGGCTCGTGAGTTCTATATCGAATGTGTAACCAATATGATGCGTCCGCGTGTCATTGTGGACTACGAACGAGAGCCTTGGATTCTGGATGCTGGAACGGTGCGGGTAACCTTCGATACAGATGTTCGAGCAGCGGTCGGTTCCTTCGATATTTTTGATGCTAAGTTGCCTAGCTTGCCAGTCTTACCACCTGACAAGTTGATTTTAGAAGTCAAATATACGGAACTTATGCCACAAATCGTGCGTCAGTTGGTGCCGACTGGAGCCTTGGAATATACGGCAGTCTCTAAATATGTGCTCTGCTATGAAAAGACAGCCTATAAACATGGCTTCAATTATTGGTTCGACCATGAGCATTTCTAATGTGGTCGATGAAGGAGGGGTTTGAATGAATACTAGCGTCCAAGACGTTATTAAACGTTCATTTATAGAAACTCAGCGCTTTGCTGCTGAAAATTTGCCCAAGCTGATTGGCTCGCTCTTGCTAGCCTTTGTTATGGGCTGCATTATCTATTTTGTCTATCGTCGTTTTTATACTGGCGTGGTCTTTTCGCGTAGCTTCGCGGTGACACTGGTTGGGATGACGGTGCTGACTTGTATGGTGACTTTGGCCATTTCGACCAACGTGGTCATTTCCTTGGGGATGGTCGGGGCCCTGTCCATCGTGCGTTATCGGACAGCAGTTAAGGACCCCATGGACTTGCTCTATCTCTTTTGGGCCATTACCTCGGGCATTACGCTAGGGGCCGGTATGTTTGTGCTGTCGGTCTGTGCAGCCTTGATTGTGATTCTGATGATTGTGGTCTTCTATTTCCGTCAGGAGACGGGTAAGGTCTACATTGCGGTTATTCACTATAAAGGTCTGGAAACAGGGGATGCCATTGTGCAAGCCTTTGGCAAGATGAAGTTCTTCATCAAGTCTCGCACTATGCGTAAAGACGGCAGTATCGAAGCTGCTATCGAGGTCTTCTGCAAGTCACAAAATGACTTCCTCTTTATGGAGAAAATCCAAGCCCTTGAGGCAGTGGATGATGTGACTTTGATCCAATACAATGGCGAGTATCACGGCTAACAGATGAATAGTAGCCGTCCAGGAGGGGAAAGATGCGTCAATATTACTTTAGCTGGTTGGTTTTAGCCTGTTTACTTACAGTCAGTCTAATCCAGCCCAATCGAGTGAATGCACAAGACCAAGTCTTACGTCAGGCTAGCTTTGACTGGCAGGAACCTGAATCAGGTAACCCGCTCATGGGCTATGCCCTCCAAGCTGAAAAATCCCAAGTAGATTCGGATATTCAACTTCTTTACGTCGATGTGACTTGGAAAGAATTGGAACCCCAAGAGGGGAAATATAATTTTGAAGCCATTGAGAAGGCTAATCAGTTTGACCGTTGGCGCAAAGAAGGCAAGCATTTGGTTTTGCGCTTTGTGCTAGATTTACCTGGTCAGGACCGTCATCAAGATATTCCGGATTGGCTCTACCAAGAGATCAAGGGGGCCGGTGACTGGTATCACACAGATTATGGCCAAGGATTTTCGCCAGACTATAGTCAAGAAGCCCTGATTAAAGCCCATGACAAGGCGGTGGCTGCTATGGGCCAGCGTTGGGGGCAGGATGGCTTTGTCTCCTTCATTGAGCTAGGCAGTGTCGGTCACTGGGGCGAGTGGCATGTCAACTATGAAAAGGGCCTCAAAAGGTTGCCGTCTGAAGATATTCTGGAAGGTTACGTGGCGCCTTGGCGCACGGCCTTTCCTAAGACCCAGATTCTCATGCGCCGGCCTTTTAAATGGGGTCAGACCTATCAATTGGGGCTTTATAACGATATGGTCGGGGAAGCTCTCAATACGAGCCAGTGGCTTGACTGGATTAGACGTGGGGGCGTCTATGACCAGACTCAAAACAAGAGTTTGATTGCCATGCCACAGGCTTGGAAGACCCTTGCCATTGGCGGCGAAATGACCAGCGCCCACTCTATGGAGGACTTGATGGGGCCCCGACTCCAAGAAGTCTTGAAGCATGTAAAAGCCTCACATATGACCTTTATTGGGCCAAAGGCGCCTAAAGCTGATTTAGGTCAGGCAGCCTATAAGCAAATTCTGAGTCAGCTAGGTTATCAAATCTATGTCTCCCAGGCTCAGCTAGAGCAAAAGGGGCAAGAGCTGACTATGACCTTGACTTTTGAAAATAAGGGGGCTGCGCCTTTCTACTATGACTGGCCGCTATACCTTTATCTTCAAGATGGCCAGGGAAAAGAGATTAAAAAGATTGAAGTGCCACTGACCTTGTCGAAGCTTGTGCCAGGGCGCCAAGAGAAGGTTAGCCTTGACTTAAATCTCTCGGCTCAAGAAAGTTCTCGGGTAGGAAATTATCAATATAGCCTAGGCATTGTGGACCCTATGACCGGCAAGGATGCCCTGCGCTTGGCCATGCCAGGCTATGACGCCCAGACAGGTCGGACGATTCTTTTTCCTGCCCAATAGGATTAAGCAAGTCGCTTGGCTGCGATTGATGCCTGAGCTATAATAGAAGGGAATTTGCTAGACTATCAGGAGGAAACGTCATGTCAGCCAAGATTACCATGCCCTTGGATAAAGCCAGGGTGATTGTTAAGAGAATCCAAGCCCTATATCCGGATGCCCACTGCGAACTCATCCATGACAATGTTTTTCAATTATTGATTGCGGTCATGTTGAGTGCTCAAGCGACTGACGTCTCGGTCAATAAGGTGACACCAGCCTTGTTTGAACGCTTTCCCACACCCGAAGCCTTCTTGCATGCTTCGCCTAAGGAAATAGAGCCCTATATTCAAACCATTGGCCTATACCGCAACAAGGCTAAGTTTATCTATCAATGTTGTGAGCAGTTGATGCAGCGCTATGGTGGAGAAGTGCCCAGAACGCGCAAGGAGCTCATGGACTTGGCTGGGGTTGGGCGTAAAACTGCTAATGTGGTCTTGGCCGTAGGCTTTGGCATTCCGGCCTTGGCGGTAGATACCCATGTGGAACGGGTAGCCAAACGTTTAGGTTTTGTGCCAGCCAATGCCACCCCTTTGGAGGTAGAAGAAGCCTTGATGGAAATTATCCCTAAGGAAGATTGGGCTCAGGCTCACCACGCTATTCTCTTTTTCGGCCGCTACTACAGTACCGCTAAGAATCCTAAGCCCATAGACTTTCTCTTTGAAGGCTTAGAATAATCAATGAAATCAGTGAAGACCCTGGCAGTTGGAAGTCGTTCTAACTGTCAGGGTCTTTTGGGTAAAAAAAACTCCCATTATATCATATATGATATAATGGGAGTGGATGAGCTTATTTTTTGCGTGGTTGGTAGTGATAGTTAGGATCTAGTTGATGGTCTAATTTGGCGAATTCTTCAGCCAGTTGGGCATCAATTTGAGCTAACTTGTCCTTGTCGTACTTGACGCCTTCTTGGTAAGGAATTGGGGCACCAAAGGCAATTTTACAACGACGGCGCAAGAAGAATTGCTTGAAGCCGATAGGTGGTTGGATGGCACAAGGCACGATGGCTTGTTTGCTGAGTTTTTGGATGAAGGCTGTCCCGCCCTTAATCTCAGTAGTATGACGAGAGCCGGAAGGGAAGATTCCTAGAATCTTACCATCTTCATTCATAATCTTAACCGCATGTTTGATAGTGCTGGTTGAGGGTTTGTCGCGATTGACGGGGAAGACGTTGACCTTACGGAAGAGCCAGCCCAGTGGCTTGAACTTGAAGAGACTTTCCTTGGCCATAAAGGCGATTTGATGAGGGTAGGTCTCGAAGGCAACAAACAAGGGGTCAGTCAAAGACCGGTGGGTTGCGGCAATAATATAGGGTTGATCTTTAGGAAGATTTTCCAAGCCTTGCACGATTTCACGGCCATTGATTAGGCGGAAAATGAAGCGGATAAAAGTTAATAAGAAATTATATAGCATAAGTGGCTCCTTCACTCAATATATGATACTATCATCATATCAAGTCATGGAGCGAAACTCAAGTGAGGAAGTGAGTGAGATGAAAAAATACCCTCTAGTTTTGGGGCTCTTGGCCCTAATTTGTCTAGGTGCAAGTAATCAGCTAGTGCAGGCAGCCCCCCAGGCTGACTATGAAGTGCTAGCCCAATATGAGCGAGATGACCGTTGGTTTACCCAAGGTTTGGAAGTAAGTCCTGAGGGCCAATTGCTTATGTCGACGGGCCAGTATGGAGATTCCGTTGTAGGTGTCTTGAATTTAGAAACTGGCCAGCTGGAAATTAAGGATCGGCTTGACCGACAAGTCTTTGGTGAGGGGCTGACCCAGACGCCGGATGCGGTCTGGCAGATTAGCTACAAGGAAGGCCTAGCCTATAAACGGGACCCTAAGACCCTGGCTATTTTGGAAACCTTCCACTATGAGGGGGAAGGTTGGGGCCTGGCCTATGATGCCAGTCGCGACAGTCTCTGGATGACCAATGGCTCCACTAAGTTACAGGAACGGGATGCTAAAAACTTTGAGCTCAAGCGAGAGGTGACTGTGACGGACCAGGGCAAGCCCATTAAATGGCTCAATGAATTAGAATTCGTCGATGGCAAGCTCTATGGCAATATTTGGCAGAGTCCCTTTATTGTAAAGTTGGACCCTGAGACGGGCGTCATCGAGAGCCAGTACGACTTCACTGCGCTGATTAAGGAGCATAAACTAGAAGCTCAGTTGACACCTGGGGGTAAGCCTGATGTGCTCAATGGTATCGCCCATATTGAAGGGGACCGCTTCTATGTGACGGGTAAGTACTATCCCTATGTCTTTGAAGTACGCTTAAAATAAGGAGGCCATTTATGACCAACGTGACAGATTTAAAAACTAGCCTAAGGCAAGCCACCCTAGCAGCTCTCAAGTCTATGCCTGCTTCTAGTCGTCAGCAGTTAACGGATGATTTATGGCAACAATTTTTGGCCTTATTGGCGGCAGAAGGCCACCAGCGTATTGGCCTTTATTATGGTGTAGGAGAAGAAGTGCCAACGGCCCAGTGGCTAGATCCTTTGGTAGACTTAGGCTATCAAGTTTTCTTGCCGCGCATGATGCCTAAGCGAGGCTTGGATTTCTGTCTATATCATGGGCAAGAGAGCTTAGAACAAGTTTTCCGTGGCATCTACCAACCTAGTCAGGCGGAGCCAGCAGTGGCTATGGCTAGCTTAGATCTTTTGCTTGTGCCGGGCCTAGCCTTCCGGGAGGATGGCCAGCGGATTGGCTTTGGTGGCGGCTACTATGATCGCCTCTTGGCTCAGATTGAGACGCCAACGCTGAGTCTGGTCTTGCCTTGTCAATATTATGACCAGATGGCTTGGCAGGCGGAGGACCATGACCAGGCAGTGGGGCGTTTATTGTTAGCGCGCTCATTGAATCAGCCCTAGGCGAAAAGCCAAAAATAAGGTATAATAATTGGGAACGATTTAGAGGACGGAGGGTATTATGGAAATCAAACGAACCTGGCGCCGAATTCAACGTGGCCCTTGGGTGACTTACCTCTTTTTATTAGTGTGTGTCGCCATGTTTATTGGGACCTATGGCTTAACCCGAACTGGAATAGACTGGTATCGAGCCTTGCTTCTACTGGGAGCCAAATATAATATTAGGATTGTGCTTCAGAATGAATGGTGGCGGCTGATAACGGCTGTTTTCTTGCACGCTGACTTGCAACATATCGCCTTGAACAGTGTGTCTTTCTATTTCTTAGGTCAAGAATTAGAGCCTCTGATGGGCAAATGGCGCTTCTTACTACTAAGTTTAGGAGCGGGGATTGGCGGCAATATCGTCTCCTTTGCCTTTTCTAATAGCGTTTCGATTGGGGCTAGTGGGGCGGTCTTTGGACTCTTTGCTAGTTATCTGGCCTTATCTTATCTCTACCCAGATTCTTATAGTCTGAGTGCAAGGGCCCAGAACTATGCGGCCTTAATCGTGATTAACTTAGTCTTTTCCTTCCTGTCACCGGGCATTGACTTTTTTGGCCACTTAGGTGGCGCCTTCTATGGGGTAGGCTTGACTTATGTCTTGCAGCTGCCACATTCTTTCCGCCGTACTTGGTGGCATCGCCTCTTGGTTCTGCTAGTCATTGTGGCTATCAGCGCCGGCCTGATTTATTTTGGAATTGTTAGATTCAATAATAGCCTTATCTATCGCTAGGAGTGAGATTTATGTCAAAGAAAATTTTAGGTATTGATTTAGGCGGTACATCCGTCAAGTTTGCGATTATTTCCTCAGAAGGGGAAATTCAGGAAAAATGGACCATTGGGACCAACATCCTAGAGGATGGCAAGCACATCGTGCCTTCCATTATCCAGTCCATTCAAGAACATATGGAACGCTATGGCCTTACCAAAGATGACTTTTTAGGGATTGGCATGGGCTCACCAGGTAAGGTGGATGCAGAAGCGGGGACGGTAATCGGGGCTTTCAACCTTAACTGGCGGACCTTACAGCGCCTGAAAGATGCTTTTGAAGCAACCCTGGATATGCCTTTCTTCCTTGATAATGATGCCAACGTGGCAGCCTTAGGGGAACAGTGGAAAGGGGCCGGCAATGGCGAAGCCAATGTGGTCATGTTTACCCTGGGAACAGGTGTTGGGGGCGGTATCGTCTCTGGCGGCCAAATGGTGCGCGGTGCCAACGGAGCAGCTGGGGAAGTCGGCCATATCACGGTCGAAACGACGGACCCAATTCCATGTACCTGCGGTAAGCCAGGTTGCTTGGAGACAGTCGCTTCAGCCACTGGTATTGTCAACCTAGCCCGTAAGTTTGCCGAAGAATATGCCGGTGACTCACCAATTAAGGCAGCCGTTGATAATGGCGACGAACTTTCTTCTAAATTGATTTTTGATGCGGCTAAGGAAGGCGACTTCTTCGCTAACCATATTGTGGATATGTTCGCGCGCTATTTAGGTTTGGCATGCTCTCATGTGGCCAATACCCTCAACCCTTCTAAGATTGTGGTGGGTGGCGGGGTATCCGCAGCCGGTACCTTCCTTTTGGATAAAATCCAAGTATTTTTCAATCAATATGTCTTCCCGCCAATTAAAGACACCACCCAGCTTGTCTTGGCAGAATTAGGGAACGATGCTGGGGTCATCGGGGCAGCCCAATTAGTACGTCTTGCCCTAAATAAGGACTAGGAGTAGAAGCATGCAAATTCTGAATTTTATTACCGTTGTTTTATTAAGTATTATTGTGATTTACACCCTCTATTATGGGATCTTGTGGGGCATGGGCCGTTATGCCGCCAAAGCCATTAAGCAAGAAGACCTGATTGCAGCAGGGCGTAAGGGACAATTAATCGATGTTCGTGAAGCGGCTGAGTTTGAGGCTCGTCATATCTTAGGGGCGCGTAATATCCCAAGTTCTCAATTCAAGATGCGCTTCAAGGAAATCCGTAAGGACCAAGCTATTTACCTAGTAGACGAGGCTTTCGGGACCGCCCAACGTGCGGCTTTCCGTCTCAAACGCAATGGCTATAATGACATTTACATCCTTAAGGGTGGTATGACTGAGTGGACGGGTAAGGTTAAGACTGCCAAAGGAAAGTAGGCGACTAGCATGCGGATTCTTTGTTTTGGTGACAGCAATACCTGGGGCCTCAATCCCCTTAATGCCAGTCGCCATCCCAAGCGCTGGACCCGTGTCTTGGCAGCTTTGCGGCCAGAGGATGAAATTATCGAAGAAGGGCACAATGGCCGAACGGTCAATAGCCCCGACCATAAGAATCCTGAGCGACACGGTATGACGGCCTTACCAATGGTCATGCAATCCCATGCTCCGCTGGATCAGGTAGTCATCATGTTGGGGACCAATGAGTTTAAGCGTCATTTTGGCAAATGCGCCAATCAGATTGCCTTAGGTATTGGGGAAATGATTAAATACATTCAGAACCCTGCTAACTGGGTCCATCAGGCTCCACCCAAAATTTTGGTGGTATCACCGATTGTGGTGGGGCGTGGGCTTATGAATCATCCCGAATTCCTCTACCAGGAAATTGATGAGTATGGCATTATGCAGTCAGAATACCTAGCCAATATCTTGGAAAGAATTTGTGACCAGTACGGCGTGGCCTTCTTAGATGCTAAAACCGTGGCCCAACCTTCCAATATCGACTTCGTTCACATGGACGAGAAAAATCATCAAGCTTTAGGACAAGCGATTGCAAAAAAGATTGCCCTAGGTGTATAATATTTGTGAGCTTTAAACGTGTCTTAGGACACGTTTAAGCTATGTTAAGAGATATATGATTGGAGAACTGTATAAATGAAGATTGTATTTTTTTTGAAACGATTTTCTGTGATTGTATATACAATTGCAATGGTTGCATTTGCTTTTACCAGTAATGTTCTGGCAGCCGAGCCACAAGTAATAGGTGGTAAAATTTATCGCTTTGATGCCAAGCAAGATTATACTGAAGCCACGTTGAACAGTGCTGAGTTACTTGAGGAAAGTGGCTTAGGCAATCTGACTTTGGAAGGTGTATCAGATTATAAAGAAGGGGCTAAGAATGGTCTTACTAGCTACCAAACTACTGATAACAAAATGGACTTGCGCTACCAATTTGACCATGGGACGCTAGGACAAGAAGAGACCGAGTGGCACTTGGTTGAGGATAAGGTAAGTCAAGTGTATGGAGAAAAGTTGCCCCATGATGTCCTGAAAGGCGCGATTATTGTCCAAACATCTCTTGACCAAACACAATGGACGACTGAATTCGTTAAAACAGACTTTTTCAAGGAGTCGACTGACAGTTCAGAAGTACTTTTTCATCCGAATGATCTTCAGCTTCAAAATGGTGTATATGTTCGTGTGATTGTTACTTATAAACTAGGTAAAAAAGTCAGCGAAGGTGCAAGTTGGAATCCTTTAGACCATGGAAAATTTGAATACCTTCGCCAAATGGAGGTTTATAACTTCCATCTAGAAAATCAAGAAGCAGCAGGTCAAACTTTGAAAGCTTCTGATAGCCCAAGACGAGAGTTGGGACGTAAAGAAGGACGCGTAAAAGACAAAGGCTATTCAGCTGTTCGAGAAATGGATAAGAATGATCCCCATTACAGTTGGGACTTAGGGACTTTTGTAGTCAATGGTTATACTAGAGAAACTGAAGATAACGGCGTGCCTGTTTTCTTGAAAAACGTAGGTGACAAGGTATCTCTTTGGTTTACACTGAAACAGAATATTGAAAAACTGAATGGCGAAGAACACTTAAAGATTTCCCATGACCGAGATGGCTATGACCAATTATTTGAAGTTAAGCAAACTGATTTTAAGCAAGGCGCTTTAATTATTCGTTACACGGACCACCAAGGGAATGTTCACGATCCTATTCTCTACCGGGATTTTTTGAGAGCTAATGCCCGAACAGGAGCAGATACTCGTGTTCAACTTTTTGAAGAAGGTGACTATGAGGTTGCCTTGGATTATGAGTTGGAACATGCACCAGCCCAACTTGGGCCAGTTAAGGTACTGCCAAGCTATTCTAATTACCAAATTCTCTTCCGATTTAAAATTCGGAATGGGAATAGTATGGTCTTCCCGATAAGTTTAGATAATGGTAGTGAGATTTCTGATTATAGCATCGTGAATGATGGTTTCCGTCTAGATATGGCACGTTCTCGCTATTTATCCATTGACGTCACGAAATCAGAGGTTAAGGCAAACGATAATGGTGTATTAGTTGAGGATACGCGATTCAGTCGTCCAGCTAAAGATAATGATTCCTATACAGAAGAAGGTATTTATACCTTCACTGTTCGCAATCAATATACTGGAGGAGAACCTCTAACAAAAACGGTATTTGTTGGAAAGAATAAATACCTCAAGGCCCTCTCTAAGTATAAATTAACTGTTGATGGATTGAATCAACACCTGACAAAAGGTGAGACAGTCACGGAAGATGGAGACTTAACTGACGGCACTCGGACCCTAACTGAAGATTCAATTAAATCTGAGCAGCAGGTAGTACTAACCTCTGAGTCTAGCCTCATGTCAGTGAATTTAGAGAATTCAGACTCAAATGAAGCAAGAAAAGTGGATACCACAGCAACGACTTCTCAGACATCTTCATCTACTTCTCTGCCACTTATAGTCTTGGTAGTGCTTGGAGTAGGGGCCGCTACCGCATATTATCGCTTTATCTATCTAAAAAATAAGAAAGTTACTAAAGAAGGGGAGTAGCTTTATGAAACGTTTATGGATTAAGATTTTAGTTTGCTTGTTGGTATTTACTCAGTTCTCTGCCTATGCAAGTCGTCATTCCGTATTGGCACAAGAAAGCCAAAGCGAGACCAGTAGTCCAGAGTTGGCTAGCCAAGAGGAGGAAACAGAAAGTTTATCTCCATCCGATCCTGCTTACCTGAAGTCCCTTGAAGATTCTGTCTACGCGAAACTGAATGAGCAATTAGCGACGGATGATGTTAAGGTAGAGTCAGTAGAGGCAATTTATTATTCTAAAGAATACCTTGAAGAAATGCTCTACAATAGTAAGTCCAATATTTACTTTGGCTATACTTTAGAGGAATTGAATCAACAATTCAAAGGTCAACGTTATGTTTTCCAATTAAGTGAATCTGGCGAAACGGAAGTCGTACCTTTTGAAGATTATGACGATTCATTTGAGCGAATCATTAAGAATATCGCGACAGGTTCTGGCGTTATTTTAGTTTGCGCGACGATTAGTATTGCAACAGGAGGAACTGTATCTGCTGTGTTTGCTGCTGCTGCTACAACTGGACTTAAGGTCGGACTGAGCTCAGCACTATCGACAGCAGTAATTTCCGGAGGCCTAACTGCCGTCAATACTGGTGATTTAAAAGCCTCCATTAAACAAGCAACTTTAGATTCAAGTGAAGCTTTTAAGTGGGGCGCTATTGTAGGTAGTGTCTCTGGTGGGACCAGTAAATGGCTAGAGCAACTTGATGCGAAGAAACAACTGACTTCAGCCATCAAGGCTACAAGTGGAATCCCAACTTATCAACAGTCTGAAATAGATGCTGTTGCTTATTATAGTAAATTGGGTTACGAAAATATTAGAACTCAAGTAAGTTTTTTGAATGGCAAAGAAGTTTCATCTAAAATAGCAGGATCTACTCGACCCGATATATTGGCGTGGATTGATGGCAAATTAAGAGCTATTGAGACAAAAAATTATGATTTAGTGAAATCAGCTAATTTAAAGGCCATGATTACTGAATTGCGTCGACAATTCTCGAATCGTGCAACCCATCTTCCCGAAGGTACTGAGCAACGCCTAGCATTAGATGTCCGAGGACGCGGCTATTCAAAACGGATGATTCAAGATTACGTTAAAATTATCAGGGAGAAGCTAAGTGATGTAGTTCCAGATCTTCCTATCGACATCATTCAATAAAATAATGGGTAACCCAAGACTTAGATTATTAGCACAGCTTAGACTGTGCTTTTTTATTTATAGGGGTTCATCCTCATTGACAAAACGAACATGTGTTCGTATACTTAAGATGAGGTGAATACAATGGCAATGAATACAAATTATCATGACCGTGGCATGAAGAAGTGGCAGCCTTTTTTCTCCAGCCCTCATTTGAAGGCCAGCGTTTTGGCTAATCGAGAGGAGGTTTTGGCGACTTATCAGCCGCCAGAGGTCATGACCGAGTCCGAAATTGATGCCCAGCTCCAGCGGGCTTTCCAAGAAAGACTGAGGGTTAAGGTGACCCTTAATGTGCAGGTGGCAGAGCGCCATGCTTACTATATGGGGCAGGTCATCGGACGGGCAGACCAGTTTGTCCTCATCGACAACTCGCCGGTTGAATATGAGACCATCCGCCACGTCCAAGTCTATGAGCCGACCAAGTGGTGGGACCATGATTGAGCGTGACCCTGACCTCTTCCCCAAACAGGACATTCTCTGCATTGACTGCAAGTCTTTCTTCGCCAGTATTGAATGCGTAGAAAGGGGACTGGACCCACTGACGGCTAAGCTTTGTGTGGTCTCCAGGCCCCATCTCAAAGGAGGCTTGGTCCTGGCCAGCAGTCCTCGTATGAAGGCAGAATACGGCATCGGCACCGGCAGTCGGGTTTATGATTTACCTAAGCGGGATTCGGATATCGTCTTGGCGCCGGCGCGTATGAATCTTTATGTTGAGCGTAACCATGATATCAACCGAATCTTCCTCCAGTATGTGGCTTGGGAGGATTTGCATGTTTATTCGATTGACGAGGCTTTTCTGGATGTGGGGCGCAGTCATGCGCTCTTTGGTTCCAATTATCAGATTGCCTGGCAGATTCAGCATGATATTTACAAGCGTTATGGTCTGCCGACCTGTGTGGGCATAGGGGACAATCTACTACTGGCCAAGCTCTGTCTGGATAATGTGGCTAAGTACCGGCCGCCTTATCTAGCTTATTGGTCCTACGCTAGGATTCCGGAGACTGTCTGGAAGATTGAAAAGCTCAGTGATTTCTGGGGGATTGGCCGTCGCACTCAGACGGCGCTAGAGGCCATGGGTATTTATACCGTAAGGGATTTGGCTCATGCTGATTTGGGCAAGCTTAAAGCCCGCTTTGGGGTCAAGGGGGCAGAACTCTATTATCACGCCAATGGTTTAGATGCCAGTGTCATAGGTGAGGCTTATAGCCCTCAGAGTCAGGTCTATAGTGCTTCCCAGATTTTGGAAAGGAACTATCTGGACTATAAGCAAGTCGCCTTGGTGGTCCGAGAAATGGCGGATAACCTAGCGAGTCGCCTGCGACGGGAAGGGCGGATGACATCTTGTTTAGGCTTGGGTATAGGCTATGGCAAGGACATCGTCCCCAAACGATCGGGTGGTCAAATGACCTTTGAATTGACCTCTAGTAGCAAGCAGCTTATGGCCCACAGCCAGACCTTGCTCAAGCGTCACTATTTCCGCCTACCTGTTAAGAGCCTGCACCTGACCGTCAGCCACCTGCAGGCAGCCGGCCCAACCCAGCTCTCTCTCTTCCAAGACCCGGAACAGTCCGCCCAAGAAGAAAGGGCAGAACGCGTGGTGGATGCTGTTAGGGAGCGCTATGGCTATGGCAGTTTAGTCCGAGCTAGCAGTCTTTTGCCGGGGGCTACGGCGATTCAAAGATCGGATTTGATTGGGGGTCACTAGTTACCAAAAAGTACCTAATTGTTTTTTCTTGGCAAGGAGGCTAAACTAGGATTATAGCAAGAATGAAATGAGGGATTAACATGACACAACATTATCAAAATATCGTGATTGGCTTTGGTAAAGGGGGCAAAACCCTAGCTAAAACCTTGGCTGGTCGTCAAGAACAAGTACTCTTAATTGAAGCTTCTCCTAAGATGTACGGGGGGACCTGTATCAACATCGGCTGTATTCCATCTAAGACCTTGATTGAAGCAGCAGGACAAGGCTTAGACTTCGAAGCAGCGGCTGCTCGCAAGGCTAAGTTAATTGCTACCTTAAATGACAAAAACTATCACATGATTGCAGATGAAGCGAGTGCCGAAGTTTGGACTGGATGGGCTCGCTTTACCGGCAACCGCAGCCTTGAAGTCACCTTAACTGACGGTCAAACCCGTCAAGTAACAGGGGACCGCATCTTCATTAATACTGGGGCTAAGACTGCATTACCAGCTATTCCTGGCTTGGAAGGCAATGATTTTGTCTTAACTTCAACAGAAGCCTTGGATTTACAAAAATTGCCAAAACGCTTAGTGGTGGTAGGGGCAGGTTATATCGGCTTGGAAATGGCCGATATGTTCCGGACCTTCGGTTCTGAAGTGACCGTCTTGGATATCTTTGACCGCTTCATGCCACGTGAAGAACCAGAAATCGCCGCTCAAATTAAGGCAGATATGGAAGCTGCTGGTTTGACCTTCTACTTAGGCATTCAAGATTTGGCCTTTGAGGGCGGGACTGTGACCTATAGCTACCAAGGGCAAAGTCAACGCCTAGAAGCTGATGCCATCTTGGTGGCGGCTGGTCGCCGTCCAAATACCGCGCAATTAGGCTTAGAAAATACGGATATTGAATTGGATGCTCAAGGTGCAGTGGTAGTGAACGAGCACTTAGAAACAGCAGTTCCTGGCGTTTACGCTTTGGGTGATGTCAAAGGTGGACCACAATTCACCTATGTATCCCTAGATGATTTCCGTATTGTCAAAGACCAACTCTGGGGCGACAAATCTCGCAAGGTCTCTGACCGGAATCTAATTCCTTACACCGTCTTCCTCCAAACCCCATTATCACATGTGGGATTGACAGAAGCGCAGGCGGTAGAAGCAGGCCATGAAGTCTTAGTCTTCGGCTTACCAATGGCGGCTGTGCCTAAAGCCAAAGTCATCGGCAATGACCGCGGTAGCTTCAAGATTATTGTCAACAAGGCAGATCAAACCATTCTGGGTGCCACTCACTATGGGGTTATGTCACCAGAAGTCATTAACTTCTTGGCATTAGCTATCAAGACCAAGGTGCCTTACACTGAAATTCGTGACTTCCTCTTCACTCATCCAACCATTTCGGAAGCCTTGAACGATGTCTTAAAACAACCAAAATAAGTATGAGCGGCGAGGCCTAGGCCTCGCTGCTTTTTGTCTAGTCCGACTGCGGCAAAAGTGGTGGTTTTGACAGGCAAAATTTGCTATAATGGGAGAGCACTGAACAGATAAAGGAGTCGATGACATGACCAAACCAGCAGTCTGGTATGAACTCATCAAAGAAGAAAAACATACTGGCGCCCGCCTGGGAATCTTACATACCCCGCATGGATCCTTCCCGACCCCCATGTATATGCCGGTCGGTACCTTGGCAACCATCAAGGGCCTGTCGCCTGAAGAACTCAAGGAGATGGGGGCAGACGTTGTTCTTGCCAACACCTACCACCTCTGGTTACGACCAGGTGAAGACTTGGTGGCGGAAGCCGGTGGCCTACATAAATTTATGAACTGGGACAAGGGGATTCTGACTGACTCGGGCGGTTTCCAAGTCTTCTCCCTCAGCGACATGCGTAAAATCACGGAGGAAGGGGTCCACTTCCGCAACCATATTAATGGAGAGAAGCTCTTCCTGTCGCCTGAAAAGGCCATTCACATTGAAAACCAATTAGGTGCCGACATCATCATGAGTTTTGACGAGTGTCCACCTTTTGACCAGTCATATGACTATGTCAAACGTTCAATCGAACGGACTACGCGTTGGGCTGAGCGAGGCTTGCGCGCCCACCAACGTCCACAGGATCAAGCCCTCTTTGGTATTTTACAAGGGGCAGGCTACAAGGATTTACGCCTAGCCCATGCTCAAGATATGATCGCTATGGACTTCCCGGGTTATTCGATTGGGGGACTGTCAGTTGGGGAATCTAAGGAAGAGATGAATGAAGTCCTGGATTACTTGACACCTGTCATGCCTAAGCACAAGCCACGTTATCTAATGGGGGTTGGCTCACCTGACTCGCTGATTGATGGCGTCATTCGTGGGGTGGATATGTTTGACTGTGTCTTGGCCACACGGATTGCCCGCAATGGGACCTGTATGACTAGCCAAGGGCGTCTGGTAGTCAAGAATGCTCAGTATGCCCGCGACTTCCGTCCAATCGACGAGAAGTGCGATTGCTACACCTGCAAGCACTACAGCCGGGCTTACATTCGCCACTTGATTAAGTGTGACGAAATTTTCGGCCTACGTCTGGCTTCTATTCATAACGTCCACTTCTTGCTCAATCTCATGAAGCAAGTTCGCTACCACATTGAAAATGACTCTCTCTTAGACTTCCGCCAAGCCTTCTTCGAAGAATACGGTTATAGCAAGGCCAATGCGCGTAATTTCTAGAAACTGCTAGCAATTTATAGCAGAGTCTGATAAAGTATAGATTATAGAACACAATAAGGAGTGACAAAATGGATTTACTAGTTAGTGTATTACCCTTTGTCTTAATCATGGGGGTTATGTACTTCTTCATGATTCGCCCACAACAACGCCAAGCACAAGAAAAGCAACAAATGTTGCAGGCCCTCAAAAAAGGGGACGCTGTTGTAACCATCGGTGGCTTACACGGGGTTGTTGAAGAAGTCGACTTGGCTAACCGTCTGGTTGTCTTAGACTGCGAAGGCATCTACTTAACCTACGAACTAAGCGCTGTTGCCACTGTTAAACAAGGCGAACGCGTACGTCCTTCAGTAGCTGACTTAGAACCAAAAGAAGAAGTAAGCAATGAAGAAGCCTAAGTCCTAGGCTCAAGCTGAGACGCTGTCTCAGCTTTTTTTGTGCCTATCATCAGAAAGGTAGGGGAGAAGTGACTAGAATGTTCGTCTTTTTGCTGACTTTATCAAAAAGACAAAAAGCCCAGTAGAATAAGGATTTTGCAGGTCTAACCTAATCTAAGGGACAACATTCAAATGGAATTTTGATTTTTTAGAGCAAGTGACTAGAGCCAAAGGGGGCAGATAGGCTATAATATAAGAGATACTAGACCCCTAAGACACCAATCAAGGGGACAAAGGATGTGACCTATGAAAGCCTTTATTCGTTATATGGTCAAGCGCCTAGCCTACATGCTCTTGACGCTCTTTATTATTGTAACTGTCACTTTCTTCTTGATGAAACTCCTGCCAGGGACGCCATTTTCCAATGAAGATCAGTTGACTGCTGCCCAAATTCAAACCCTCAACGCTAAGTATGGCCTGGACCAGCCAATTTGGGTTCAATATGGGCGTTACTTGCTCAATATTCTCAAGGGAGACCTTGGGGTGTCCTTCCAATTTAACAATACGCCTGTTTCTCAGCTTATTATTGACCGGGCGGGGCCTTCTATGCAATTGGGCTTACAGGCTATGTTGTTAGGGACCGTGCTGGGGACTTTCCTAGGTGTTATTTCGGCAGTCTACCAGAATACCTGGATTGACCGTTTTACCTCGGTCTTTGCCATTGCAGGTCGTTCAGTCCCAAGCTTTGTTTTCGCCGTTGTCTTGCAATTTCTCTTTGCCGTGGTCTTAGCTTGGTTCCCGATTGCCTTCTGGCGTGATGGCTTTGCCTCAACCGTTCTGCCAACCATTGCCTTGTCTCTGTCACCGATGGCGGATGCGGCCCGTTTTGTCCGGACGGAAATGATTGAAGTCCTCAATGCGGATTATATTGAGCTGGCTCGGGCTAAAGGCTTCAGCCGCTTCTATGTGGTGGTGCGTCATGCCTTACGCAATGCCATCATTCCACTCCTGTCCATTATAGGTCCTATGACAGCTGGCCTGATGACAGGTTCCTTGGTAGTGGAAAATATTTTCTCAATTCCAGGTATTGGTGAACAATTCACCAAATCGATTATGGTTAACGACTTCCCAACCATTATGGGGGTTACCATTCTCTATTCCACCTTGTTAGTGGTCATGATTTTAATTTCTGACATAGTCAATGGGTTAATTGATCCACGACTCCGTCTGACCGGAGGTGCCTAAGATGCAACATGAATTAGCTAAGTCTTCCTATAATGAGGCTTTACTAGCTCAAGCAGGGGACCTAACCGCGCAAAAACTGCAACTGGCTAAGCGTGACTGTGGTCGCCAAGATGCCATGAGTGATGTGCCAGCCTTGAGTTTCTGGCAGGATTCCTGGCGCCGCTTACGACGTAATAAGGCGGCCATGATTTCCTTGATTATTATTCTGGCCTTTATTATCTTGGCCATTCTGGCGCCTTGGATTGCGCCTTACTCACCAACGGCTCAGAATCCATCCTATGCCAATTTGCCGCCTAAAATTCCAGGACTAGAAGGTTTATCCTGGTTTAATGGCTATGGGGCCAACCGGGCTGGGAAATTGGTAGATCGCTACCTAGCTGCCAAAGTACCTGCAGGTACCTACTATTATTTAGGAACTGACGCCCTAGGTCGTGACTTGCTGTCGCGTATCCTTTATGGGACGCGCATTTCCCTCTTGATTGCCTTTGTAGCAGCAGCCATTAACCTAGTCTTTGGTGTCATTTATGGCTTGGTTTCTGGTTGGTTTGGGGGTAAAATCGATACCCTCATGCAACGGATTTTAGAAATCCTATCAGGGATTCCTAACCTAGTTATCGTAATCCTCATGCTCTTGGTGCTCCAACCAGGGATTGTGTCCATCATTATCACCATTGCCTTGACCAGCTGGATTTCCATGTCTCGTGTGGTGCGGGCTCAAACGATTCGTATCAAGCAACAAGAATATGTCTTAGCAGCACGTGTGCTAGGCCAATCAACCCTTAAAATTATGTTCCGTCATATACTGCCTAATATGCTGGGTTTGATTATTGTCCAAGTCATGTTTGCTTTGCCGGCAGCTATCTTCTTCGAAGCCTTCCTAAGCTTCATTGGGATTGGGATTCCGGCGCCAGCAGCTAGTCTGGGGACCTTAATTAATGATGGTTACAAGACCTTCCGTTTCTTGCCACACTTAATGTGGTATCCAGCGGGTGTCATTTCAATTCTAATGCTAGCCTTCAACCTTCTGGCGGACGGCCTGCGTGACGCCTTCGACCCTAAAATGAAAGAGTAGGTGACTTTATGACAGAACGTGTCTTAAGCATCGAGAATTTACAGGTTCAATTCAAAACCTATGCGGGGACTGTCCAAGCCATTCGAGGTGTGGACTTCCAGCTGCACAAAGGTGAAACTTTGGCAATCGTAGGCGAATCAGGTTCTGGTAAAACGGTGACCTCTCGTGCCATTATGCGCCTATTGAGCCAGAATGCCATCATTAACGAGGGCAAGATTGATTTTATGGGTCAAGACCTCCGCAATTTAAGTGATAAGCAAATGGAAAAAATCCGTGGCTCGCAGATTGCCATGATTTTCCAGGATCCCATGACGTCGCTTAACCCAACCTTGACCATCGGGCGTCAATTGGTGGAAGTAATCATCAAACATCGCAAGTTTTCGCGCGCAGAAGCAGTTGCGGAAGCCTGCAACTTGCTCAGCCTCTGTGGGATTAAGGACCCTGAGCAGCGCCTGAAGGATTACCCAAGTCAATTCTCAGGTGGTCAACGCCAACGGATTGTCATTGCCATCGCCTTGGCAGGGGACCCAGAAATCTTGATTGCCGATGAACCAACGACTGCCTTAGACGTTACGGTTCAAGCACAAATTATTGAGCTTTTACAGGATATTCAGCGTCAGAAGGGTATGGCCATTATCTTCATTACCCACGATTTAGGTGTGGTAGCCAATATTGCAGACCGCGTGGCGGTGATGTATGCAGGGCGACTGGTAGAAATTGGGCCTGTGGATGAAGTGTACTATAATCCACAACATCCTTACACCTGGGGACTTTTGTCAGCGACACCGACCTTGACCTCGTCAGGTCCACTATATGCCATTCCAGGAACCCCGCCTAACTTGCTCAATCCACCAAAGGGCGATGCCTTTGCCTGCCGTAATGAGTATGCCCTGGATATTGATTTTGAGGTGCAGCCTCCAATGTTCGAGGTTAATCCGGGCCATTATGCCGCGACTTGGCTTTTGCATCCAGAGGCGCCTAAAGTGACGCCACCGGCTAGCATTCAAGAACGTTATGCCTATTATCAAGCTAAGAAGGAGGCTGAATCGCATGACACAAGCTCTAATTGAAGTGCGCAACCTCAAACAGTATTATCATCAGGACCATACGGTCGTTAAGGCCGTAGACGATGTTAGCTTCACCGTGCAAGCGGGGGAGACCTTTGGTTTAGTAGGGGAATCGGGTAGTGGTAAATCAACCATTGGCCGTGCCATTGTCAACCTCTATCAGCCAACGGATGGCCAGATTCTCTATCAGGGGAAGGCTTTAAGCGACTTATCCAAGGGAGAGCGACTGGAATATAACAAGGACGTCCAAATGATTTTCCAAGATCCTTATGCTTCCTTAAATCCTCGTATGAAGGTCCAAGATATTGTGGCTGAAGGTATGGAGGTCCATGGTTTAGTAGCCTCCAAGTCAGAGCGAGATGCCAGAGTGGCGGAGCTTCTGGCTTCAGTCGGTTTGTCACCTGAGCATGCTATGCGTTATCCACATGAATTTTCAGGCGGCCAACGCCAACGGATTGGGATTGCGCGTGCCTTGGCGGTTGAACCTAAGTTTATTGTCTGCGATGAACCTATCTCAGCCTTGGATGTCTCCATCCAAGCCCAAATCATTAACCTATTGCAAGGCTTGCAAGAAGAGCGAGGCTTGACCTATCTCTTTATCGCCCATAACTTGGCCATGGTTAAATACTTTAGTGACCGTATTGGCATGATGTATCGAGGTCGCATGGTGGAATTAGCACCTGCTGAAGCACTCTATGAGCAACCGCTACATCCTTATACTCAGAGCTTGCTATCAGCCATTCCACTGCCAGATCCGGATCAAGACCGTCAGCGTCAACGGATTGTCTATCAGCCAAGTCAAGCTGAATTAGAAGCGCCTTATGACTGGGTGCAAGCACAAGACCAGCATTGGGTCATGAAAGCTAAAGCCTAATATTCTAAGCATAAACCTTCTTCCTGTGTCAGGGAGAAGGTCTTTTTTGTGCTCCAAGTAGATTGTGAAGAGCAAGCCCGAATGCGCGTGATTTAAATAAGTCCATGTGAAGTAAAATTCACTAACTGGAATATTGGTTTCAAAGATACAAGAAAAAACAAGCTGTTTTGTCATTATATGGCGATTTTGAAACAGATATTTAAGTGTAGTATTACAGTTCAACCCTTAATGTATCCACTTTCCGGCGAAAAGTAACCGTTTTTCTTGGATAAAAGGCCCTTATATTGTATCATTCACAAAAACGGACAATAGGGGCTAAAGTGACTATTATCAAGCCTTAGAACTTGCATTTGCTAGCCAAGAGTGGTAAATTTATAAGGTACAGTCTACCAGTAATACAGAAATTAAGTCTGTCTTGCTTGGTAGTAGTTAAATAAAGAGAGGAAAGTGTACAAGTATGGCAAAAAAAGTTAAGATTGAAGACTTATTGCGTCCAGATAACTTTAACTTCGACATGGTCCAAGTCTTGAGCCCAGAAGGTAAAGTTGTCAACAAAGATTTATTACCAGATTTATCTGATGAAGAATTGGTTCAATTGATGGAAGATATGGTATGGTCCCGTATCTTACACGAACGTTCAACTGCTTTGAACCGTCAAGGACGTTTAGGCTTCTACGCTCCAACTTTTGGTCAAGAAGCATCACAATTAGGCTCTGTTGCAGCCCTCAAACCAGAAGACTACATCTTGCCTGGTTACCGTGATGTGCCTCAGCTCATCAAACACGGTTTACCACTCCACAAGGCTTTCTTATGGTCACGTGGTCACGTAGAAGGGAACAACTACCCAGCTGACTTCAATGCTTACCCACCACAAATCATCATCGGGGCACAATACGTGCAAGCCATGGGGGTTGCTTTAGGTCTTAAGAAGAACGGTAAAGACGCAGTTGCTGCGACTTGGACTGGTGACGGTGGTTCTTCACAAGGGGACTTCTACGAAGGGATTAACTTCGCCGGCGCTTACAAAGCACCAGCCATCTTCTTCATCCAAAACAACGGTTGGGCGATTTCTACGCCACGTTCGCTCCAATCTGCTGCGCCTACTTTGGCTCAAAAAGCAGTTGCTGCTGGGATCCCAGGGATTCAAGTAGACGGGATGGACATCTTAGCAGTTTATGCTGTAACCAAAGCGGCGCGTGACTACGCTGTAGCAGGCAATGGTCCAGTCCTCATCGAAACAATGTGCTACCGCTTCGGTCCACATACCTTATCAGGTGATGACCCAACCCGTTACCAACCAGACGGTGTTCAAGAAGAATGGCGTGCAAAAGATCCACTTATTCGTTTCCGTACTTACTTAGAATCTAAAGGCCTTTGGTCTCAAGAAAAAGAAGAAGCGGTAATCGAACGTACTAAGGAAGAAGTCAAGGAAGCCATCAAGTTAGCTGACCAAGCACCTAAACAAAAGATTTCTGACTTCTTGAAGAACATGTACGAAACACCAGACTTCATCACAGCAGAACAAATTAAGAAATTCGAAGCAAAGGAGAATAACTAATAATGGCTCAAAAAACGATGATTGAGGCTATCACAGAAGCGTTAGCCATTGAATTACGCAATGACGACCGTACCCTTATTTTTGGGGAAGACGTCGGCTTGAACGGGGGGGTATTCCGTGCCACTCAAGGTTTACAAGCAGAATTTGGTGAAGACCGCGTCTTCAACACTCCTTTAGCAGAATCTGGTATCGGTGGTATGGCCATCGGTTTGGCTTTGGAAGGTTTCCGTCCAATCCCTGAAATCCAATTCTTAGGCTTCGTCTTCGAAGTAATGGACTCTGTTGTTGCTCAAGCAGCACGTACTCGTTACCGTCTTGGCGGTAGCCGTAACATGCCAATCACTTTCCGCGCACCATTCGGTGGTGGGGTTCACACGCCTGAATTGCACGCTGATAACTTGGAAGGTCTCTTGGCTCAATCTCCAGGTATCAAGGTTGTTATTCCTTCTGGTCCATACGATGCTAAGGGCTTGCTCTTGTCATCTATCCGTGACAACGACCCAGTAATCTTCTTAGAGCACATGAAACTCTACCGTTCTTTCCGTGAGGAAGTTCCAGAAGCTGAATACACCATTCCTTTAGGCAAAGCTAATGTTGTGAAGGAAGGGAACCACGTTTCCATCATCACTTACGGGGCAATGGTTCGTGAAGCGGTTAAAGCGGCTGAAAAACTTGAAAAAGACGGGATCTCTGTTGAAATCCTTGACTTACGTACTGTTCAACCACTTGACATTGAAGCAATCGTCGCAACCACTGAGAAAACTGGTCGCGTCGTTGTGGTTCAAGAAGCACAACGTCAAGCAGGGGTTGGCGCTCGCGTAATGGCTGAAATCACTGAACGTGCTGTTCTTTCCTTAGAAGCACCAGTTGGTTTCGTTGCAGCACCTGACACCATCTTCCCATTCGGTCAAGCCGAACATGACTGGTTGCCAAACGCAACAGACATCGAAGAAAAAGTACGCGAAGTATACAACTTCTAATATTCAGTTGAGGAAAGGAAGTAAATAACATGGCTTTTAAATTCAGATTGCCTGATATCGGTGAAGGGATTGCCGAAGGCGAAATCGTAAAATGGGACGTCAAAGAAGGCGACACCATTCAAGAAGATGATACATTAGTGGAAATCCAAAACGACAAATCGGTTGAGGAAATTCCATCTCCAGTTACTGGTAAAATCTTAAAAATCTTGGTTCCAGAAGGAACTGTTGCGCGCGTAGGGGACGTTTTAGTTGAAATCGACGCTCCTGGCCATGAAGACGAAGGCGATGCAGCACCAACTGCAGAAGCTGCACCAGAAGCGGCTCCAGCTGCGGAAGCTGCACCTGCAGCACCAGCAGGCCCAGGTGCCCCAACAGGCGCTCCTGCAGGTGAAGGTAAACGTGTCTTAGCAATGCCATCTGTTCGTAAATTAGCTCGTGACAAGGGTGTCGACATTCGTTTAGTAACTCCTTCTGGTAAGGGCGGTCGTGTTGTAGCGGCTGACGTCTTGGCCTTCAATGGTCAAGCAGCACCAGTTGCGGCTGCAGAAGTAGCAGCGCCAGCTGAAGCAGCAAGCGTAGCGGCAGCACCAGCAACACCAGCACAACCATATGTATCTGGTAAGGATGAAGCTGAAACTCGTGAACCATTATCTCCAATGCGTAAAGCAATTTCTAAGGCAATGGTTAACTCTAAACACACTGCACCTCACGTAACCCTCTTCGACGAAGTAGAAGTATCTGCTTTATGGGATCACCGTAAGAAGTTCAAAGACATTGCCGCTAACCGTGGTACTAAGTTAACCTTCTTGCCATACGTGGTAAAAGCTTTAGTAGCAACTGTTAAGAAGTTCCCAGTCCTCAATGCTTCTATTGACGACGCTAGCCAAGAAATTGTCTACAAGAACTACTACAACATCGGTATTGCAACTGACACTGAACGTGGCCTCTTCGTACCAAACGTGAAAGACGCTAACACCAAGTCAGTATTCGACATTGCAGATGAAATCAACGGCAAGGCAGCTTTAGCTCACGAAGGTAAGTTAACTGCTCAAGACATGAGCCAAGGGACTATCACAATCTCTAACATCGGTTCTGCACGTGGTCAATGGTTCACTCCAATCATTAACTACCCAGAAGTTGCTATCTTAGGGATGGGGACTATCAACGTTCAACCAGTGGTGAACGCTGAAGGCGAAATCGCTGTTGGCCGTATGTTGAAATTGTCCTTGAGTTTCGACCACCGTATCGTCGATGGTGCTACTGCACAAAACGCAATGAACGAATTGAAACGTTTATTGGCTGACCCAGAATTATTATTGATGGAAGGTTAAGGTGAAATAGATTATGGTAGTAGGAGATTTCGCAATTGAACTCGACACAGTCGTGATTGGTTCTGGCCCTGGTGGGTATGTAGCAGCTATTCGTGCTGCTCAACTCGGCCAAAAAGTTGCCATCATTGAAAAAGACTACATTGGGGGGACCTGCTTGAACGTAGGTTGTATCCCTTCTAAGGCTTTGATCAACGCTGGCCACACCTACCACAATGCTAAACATGGTGACCACTTTGGGGTTATTGCCAAAGACATCACTGTAGACTTCAAACGTACCCAAGAATGGAAAGACAAAGAAGTTGTTGCTAAGTTAACCGGCGGGATTCGCATGTTGCTTAAGAAGAACAAGGTAGAGATTATTGAAGGGGAAGCTTTCTTCGTAGATGATCATACATTACGTGTAGTCAAAGAAGACTCAGCTCAAACTTACAGCTTCAACAATGCCATCGTGGCAACTGGTAGTCGCCCAATCGAAATCAAAGGCTTCAAGTACAGCGACCGCGTGATTGACTCTACCGGTGCTTTGGCCCTAGACCACATTCCATCTTCTATGGTGGTAATCGGTGGGGGTTACATCGGTTCAGAATTAGCAGGTGCTTTCGCTAACTTCGGTACTAAGATTACAATTTTGGAAGGTTCTAACCAAATCATCCCAACTTTTGAAAAAGACATGGTTAAATTAGTGGAAAATGAATTCGCTAAGAAAGGTGTAGATATCATCACCAACGCTATGGCTTTGAACTCAGAAGTAAAAGACAAGTCTGTTGTAGTTACTTATGAAGTAGGGGGCAAACAACACACCGTTGAAGCAGAATACTGCTTAGTAACGGTTGGTCGCCGTCCTAACACCGATAACTGCGGCTTGGAAGTTGCGGGGGTTATCGTGGGCGAACGTGGTCTGATTAACGTTGACAAACAAGGTCGCACTAACAAACCAAACATCTTCGCTATCGGTGACGCTGTACCAGGTGCAGCCTTAGCCCACAAAGCAAGCTATGAAGCTAAGGTTGCTGCTGAAGCAATCGCTGGGCAAGCATCAGAAGTTGACTACGTGGCAATGCCAGCAGTCTGCTTCACTGACCCAGAATTATCTTCTGTAGGTTACACTCTAGACCAAGCCAAGGAAGCTGGTTTGAATGCTAAAGCTGTTAAATTCCCATTAGCTGGGAACGGTCGTGCCTTGTCCTTGAACGCAACTGAAGGTTTCGTACGTTTGGTTGTGGATAAGGAAGACAACACCATCTTAGGGGCACAAGTTGCAGGGGTTAACGCTTCTGACATCATTGCTGAATTGACCTTGGCAGTTGAAGGCGGCTTGAACGCTGAAGACATCGCCTTGACAATCCACTCACACCCATCTTTAGCTGAAACAGTTATGGATGCTGCTGAGTTAGCTTTAGGTCACCCAATTCACGTCTAATCAACTACCCAATATATCATATATGATATATTGGTAAGAGCTGGGGCAAGACTCCAGCTCTTTTCTTAAATAGTTGTGAAAGGGCTTAGCTGCTTAAAGTGACAGCTTTTTTATGAAAAAAAAGCCGGATTCATGACCTAAAAGCTTGTAATTGATTTGTAATAGATGTATAATGAGTGTAACGAGATTCGAGAATCCACTCAAGGGGGAAACGATGATGAGATCATTCAAAAAAATAATCGCGACCTTACTATTATTTGCGACTATTCTAGTACCAGCTTTCGCAGCTCAGGCAGAGAGCTTGAACGCTATCTTAAAATACAGCATCTATGACTTATATTCGGGAGAATTTGTTCAAGAAGTAAACTTCTTGACCCACTCTTCTAAGGATGCCTCTATTATCCAAACTGTTGACTGGTTCAACCAACGGGGCATTATGATGGATCCAAAGCGCTTTAACCTCAAGGTATCTAGTTACTTAACAGAGTACTCAACTTCTAAAGGTAACCTATCAGCTTATACAGCAGATATTATGGTTTACACTACGGAAGCGGATGTTTTGAAAAACTTGGGCATCAAGGCTGAGACAGAACCGGGCGTTCGTAATGTGATTGAGATGCCTCAATACGAACCTGAGCGTCAAATGCGTGAAGCTTGGGAGAATGCGACCAATTCTGTGCCTACTGCCATTACACCAAATGCGCCAGCAGCTGAATCAAGCAGTGAAGCAAGTGTGGCTAGCACTAGCAAACCAGTTAAGCCTAACCAAAGTAATGAGTCCAGCTCTAGTCAAGCAAGTGGTAGTGAAATTAATAAGCCAGTAACGGTTGAGAAGTCTAGCGGCAATGAAGTTGGGGCTAAACCTAATGAAAACAGCCGCAGCAATACAGCTAGTCAAGATGTTGCCTATAGTGTTGTTTCAGAATCAAAAGCTAATGAAAGCAGCAAGCCTCTGGCTAATAAACAAAATACCAATGAGAAGAAACCAGACCCTAATAAGACAGCAGCCAACAGCCAGTCTGAATCCCGCTCTGAAGCTTCTCAAGCACCCGTGGTTCAGAAGAAAGCCTTACCTAAGACAGGTGAAGAATCCAACTTTGGTTGGTTACTAGCTCTAGTCTTGGTAATTGCTGGTGTAGCTGTTCTATTCGGCTACAAGAAAACACGAAAGCAATAGAAAGAAAGCTCCCTTTTTAGGGGGCTTTTTTACTTATTTAATTGACACTGGCAGGCTTTAAGGGTATACTAGTAGCAATTTAGGGGCAAAATCCGAATTTTTAAAGAAATCCCGTGAGGTTTCCAAGGTGCTCAGGCCAGCTTAGAGATGGCCATGTCGACGATTTTGTCTAGATGGAGAAGTGACTATGAAACGACGTGTTTTATTCGATGCTAACCAAATCAATCGCATGCTGACCCGCATGGCGCATGAAATCAATGAGCGGACCGATATTCATCAAGTGGTCTTGGTTGGTATTAAGACTCGAGGGGCTAATCTGGCTGATCGCCTGCAGGAGAAACTAGCCACCATCACCCAGGTTCAAGTGGGTGTAGAACACATCGATATTCAATTTTATCGAGATGATTTGGTTAAGAATCATGCTGACCCGCAAATACAACATCTTTCTTTTACTCACAATTTAACTGACAAGACTGTGGTCATTGTGGATGATGTCCTCTATACAGGCCGTACTGTGCGTGCCGCTATGGATGCCATCCTCGACGTTAGCCGTCCCCAGGTCATTCGTTTGGCCATTATGGTGGACCGCGGCCACCGCGAGCTTCCCATTCGGGCAGACTTTATTGGTAAGAACATTCCCACTGCGCAAGAGGAGAATGTCCATGTCTGTCTGCAAGAAGTGGATGGGACTGAAGAAATTCTACTCACTTAAGATTTGACTTTTTAAGCTAGTCCAGAGAGGCTATCAAGAGGAAAACTTAAGGGTCTTGTTAGGTGATAATAAGACGCTCATAAGTCAACCACCTGATAGCTCGACTATTAGGTGGTTTTTTCTTATAGTTTGATAGCATGATAAGGAGGAGACGTATGCGAAACTTAGTAAAGATGTCAGATTTAAGCAAGGAAGAGGTCTATGACCTTATTCAAAGAGCCTTAGAACTCAAGGCAGGAGCCAGTCCCATTCAACGCCCCGACCTCATAGCGGCCAATCTTTTCTTCGAAAACTCGACCCGGACCAAGCACAGTTTTGAGGTGGCTCAAATGAAGTTAGGCTTACAGGTCCTGAATTTTGACGCTTCAACTTCTTCAGTTAACAAGGGTGAGACCCTCTATGATACCTGCAAGACGCTTGAAGCGATTGGCTGCAACATCTTGGTCATTCGCCATAGCCAAGAAGCTTACTATCAGGAATTAGAGGGCTTGAATATTCCTATAGTTAGTGGCGGTGATGGCAGTGGGGAGCATCCAAGCCAATGCTTGTTAGATTTGATGACCCTCTATGAGCATTTTGGCCGCATAGAAGGACTTGAAGTCGTTATAGCAGGTGATATCAAAAACTCTCGAGTTGCCCGAAGCAACTATCACATGCTGACTCGCTTAGGTGCCAAGGTTCAATTTGTGGGACCTCAAGTCTTTGCAGACCCGACTTTGGGGCAAATGGTCGACTTCGACCAGGTCATTGACCAAGTCGATGCCTGCATGCTATTACGCGTCCAATTTGAACGCCATCAGGAGCAAGTGGCCTTAAGTCAGGCCGACTATCATGCCAGTTATGGCCTAACACCAGCTCGCTATCGAGCCCTCAAGCCAGAGGCTATTGTCATGCATCCAGCACCAGTCAACCGGGACATGGAGATTGCCTCTGAACTGGTGGAAGCTCCTCAATCTCGTATTTTCACCCAGATGACCAATGGCCGCTTTATGCGCCAGGCTATTCTGGAAAAAATGATTGCCGATAATGCCCTCTAACAAGATAGAAAGGAAGTCACATCATGCTATTACTCAAAAATGGTCGTCGTCTGGTCAAGGGGCATTTAGAGCCTGTCGAAATCCTGATTGATGGGGACAAGATTTTTGCCATGGACAAGGAGCTCACTGCTACTGCTGATCAAGTATTTGACCTTAAAGGTAAACTCCTAGCACCGGGTTTTATTGATGTCCATGTCCACTGGCGGGAACCAGGCTTTGAATATAAGGAAAATATCTACCATGCTTCCAGAGCGGCTGCACGCGGTGGTTTCACCACGGCCATGCCCATGCCCAACCTCAATCCGGTACCCGATTCCTATGACCACCTTAAGCCACAGCTAGACATTATTGCGCGCGATTCGATTATTCGGGCTATTCCTTACGGTGCCATTACCAAAGGGGAGCTAGGGGAGGACTATGCTCAGTTTGACGAGTTAGCTCAACATGTTTTTGCCTTTAGTGATGACGGGCGTGGGGTCCAAAATGCTAATATGATGTATGAATCCATGTGTGTTGCGGCCCGCCTTAACAAAGCCATTGTGGCTCATTGCGAGGACAATTCCTTAATTCGGGGTGGCTGTATGCACTGTGGCTGCCGTAGTCGGGAACTAGGTCTGCCGGGTATTCCATCTGTTTGCGAATCAGTTCAGATTGCCCGCGACATTCTCTTGGCTGAAGCGGCAGGTTGTCACTATCATGTCTGCCATGTATCGACCAAGGAATCCGTTCGCCTGGTTCGTGAGGCAAAGGCCAACGGTATTAAGGTGACCTGCGAAGTTTGCCCCCATCATTTACTGAGTGACGAGGGTAATATTCCCCACAACCATGGCTTCTGGAAAATGAATCCACCCCTGCGCGCAGCTGAGGATCGCCGAGCCCTAATTGCTGGCCTCTTAGATGGCACCATCGACATTATCGCCACTGACCATGCGCCTCATGCTCTGTCAGAGAAAGACTTGCCAATGCAGGAGGCGGCCTTTGGTATTGTAGGGTCTGAGACAGCCTTTAGCCAGCTCTATACCCACTTTGTCAAACCAGGCATTATGTCCCTAGAATTTCTCTTGGACAAGATGTCGACTAATGTGGCAAAAATCTTTGACCTACCATATGGAAATTTAGCCGTAGGTCAGCCTGCTGATCTGGTCGTTATCGATTTAGACAAGGTAGCAAGTATCGACCCTGAGAATTTCTTGTCCAAAGGGCGTAATACGCCATATGCCGGTCAAGAAGTCTATGGCTGGCCTATCCTGACCATTAGCCAAGGTCGCATCGCCTATCAAGATTACGCATTTTTTGCCTAAGAGCTTAGTAAGACAAGGAGCGAGCATATGTACAGATATGATAAACAGCTGATTCTAGAAGATGGAACCATCTACAAGGGCTATGGCTTTGGTGCTGACCGGGCTATGTTAGGGGAAGTCGTCTTCAATACCGCCATGACTGGATACCAAGAAACACTGTCAGACCCTTCCTACAATGGACAAATTGTCACCTTTACCTATCCCTTAATTGGTAATTATGGCATTAACCGAGATGACTTTGAGACCATTAATCCCTCTATCAAGGGACTGGTAGTCCGAGAAGTTTGTCAAAAGCCTTCCAACTTCCGTAGCCAAATGTCCTTAGATCAAGCACTCAAAGAACTCGATATCCCAGGGATTTGGGGCATTGATACCCGCAGTCTGACTAGAAAGATTCGCCAATATGGGACTATTAAGGGGATTATTACTGACTTATCTCAAGACCCAGAACAAGTACTAGAGCAGCTTAGAAAGACTGAACTGGCTAGGGACCAAATTGCCCAAGTGTCCACTTCTAAGGCCTTCCTGTCGTCAGGAAAGGGCTATCGAGTGGTCCTAGTTGATTTGGGTATGAAGTCAGGTATTCTGCGTGAGCTTAATGAGCGTAACTGTGACATTGTCGTGGTGCCTCATAATATTAGCGCTCAGGAAGTTTTACGTCTTCAACCTGATGGCGTCATGCTCTCTAATGGACCTGGCGACCCTGAAGATGTGCCAGAGACCATTGCCATGATTGGCCAAATCATGGACAAGCTACCAATTTTTGGTATTTGCATGGGCCATCAACTGATTAGTTTGGCAGCAGGAGCCAAGACCTACAAGCTCAAATTTGGCCATCGTGGAGCTAATCATCCTGTTAAGAACCTCTTGACAGGCAAGGTAGACTTGACTTCGCAAAACCATGGTTACAGTGTAGATATTGACTCATTGGCAGATACAGACTTAGAATTAACTCATTTGTCAGTCAATGACCGCACCTGCGAAGGCGTTCGACATAAATTCTACCCAGTTTTCTCAGTTCAATATCATCCCGAAGCATCGCCAGGACCTCATGATCCTAATTATCTCTTTGATCAGTTTATTGAGAATATGAAAGCCTTCCAAGCTCAGTCTCGTCACCACAAGTAAAGGAGTCCTATCATGCCAAAACGTCAAGATATTCAAACAATTCTGGTTATTGGGTCGGGTCCCATTACAATTGGACAGGCGGCAGAATTCGATTATGCCGGGACTCAGGCTTGCCTTTCCTTGAAGGAAGAAGGCTACCAAGTTATCCTAGTTAACTCCAATCCAGCCACCATTATGACCGACCGTCAGATTGCCGATAAGGTTTATATGGAGCCACTCACACTAGAATTCGTCAGCAAAATCATCCGTAAGGAACGACCAGACGCCTTGTTACCAACCCTCGGTGGCCAAGTTGGGCTTAACTTAGCCGTTCAATTGCATCGCCAGGGAGTCTTGGACCAATACGGTGTCGAATTACTAGGAACCAAACTAGCCTCCATCGAGCAAGCAGAAGACCGCCAGCTCTTCCGTCAGCTCATGCAGGAATTGGGAGAGCCGGTGCCTGAATCAGAAATTGTTACCAACTTAGATCAAGCTCGAGATTTTGTGGCACAAATTGGCTATCCAGTTATTGTCCGTCCAGCCTTTACCATGGGGGGGACTGGTGGCGGTATTTGTTATAATGATCAGGATTTAGATGAAATAGTTTCTTCAGGTCTCCATTATTCGCCTGTAACCCAATGTTTGCTAGAAAAATCCATCGCAGGTTATAAGGAAATCGAGTATGAAGTCATGCGTGATGCCAATGATACTGCCATTGTCGTCTGCAACATGGAAAACATTGACCCTGTAGGGATTCATACCGGGGATTCAGTCGTGGTGGCCCCATCGCAGACTCTGACTGACCGCGAGTATCACATGTTGCGCGATGTGTCCCTTAAGATTATTCGGGCCCTCAAGATAGAAGGGGGCTGTAATGTCCAATTAGCCTTGGACCCAGATTCTTTTAACTACTATATCATTGAAGTGAATCCGCGCGTATCTCGTTCTTCGGCCCTAGCGTCTAAGGCGACCGGTTACCCGATTGCTAAGATTGCTGCTAAGATTGCCGTTGGATTAACCTTGGATGAAATTCTCAATCCTGTCACCCAGAATTCTTATGCCTGCTTTGAGCCTAGTCTAGACTATGTGGTCAGCAAGATTCCACGTTTTCCTTTTGATAAATTCGAACGTGCCGACCGTAAGTTAGGCACTCAAATGAAGGCAACGGGTGAGGTTATGGCTATGGGGCGGACCTATGAGGAGTCTTTACTGAAGGCTATCCGCTCGCTAGAATACGGCGTCCACCACTTGGGCCTGCCTAATGGCGATAGCTTTAGTTTGGAAGAAATCATGGAAAAGGTCCAAGCGGGTAGTGATGAACGCCTCTTCTTCATTGGTGAAGCCCTGAGACGGGGCGTCAGCCTTGATCAGATTCATGACATGACCAAAATAGACCGCTTCTTCCTTGATAAGATGCAACATATTATTGATCTGGAACATGAACTCAAGGCTCATCCGCATGACCTCAATCTCTTAGCTTATGCTAAACGATACGGTTTCTCTGATAAAATCATTGCCCACCGTTGGCAGACCACAGAGGCAGCAGTCTATCAGCTTCGTCAAGAGGCGGGCATCACGCCTGTCTTCAAGATGGTGGATACCTGTGCGGCCGAATTCGAGTCTTCAACTCCTTATTTCTATTCCAGCTATGAAGCAGAGAATGAATCCATCGTGACGGACAAACCTAAAATCGTGGTGCTAGGCTCTGGTCCAATCCGTATCGGTCAAGGGGTAGAATTTGACTACGCGACTGTCCATGCTGTACTAGCCATTAAGGCAGCGGGTTACGAAGCCATTATTATCAACAACAACCCAGAAACCGTCTCAACCGACTTTACCATTTCTGACAAACTCTACTTTGAACCGCTAACTGAAGAAGATGTCATGGCGATCTTGAATCACGAGCAGCCTTTGGGGGTGGTCGTGCAATTTGGTGGTCAGACTGCCATTAACCTAGCCGATAAACTACAAAGACATGGGGTCAAAATCCTTGGAACTAGTCTGGAAGAAATTGACAAGGCTGAAAACCGGGATAAGTTCGAGCAGCTCTTGCATGAATTAGATATCCCACAACCTTTAGGTAAGACAGCTTCAGATACAGAAACTGCCGTTGCTAACGCGGCGTCCATTGGCTATCCAGTCTTGGTACGACCTTCCTATGTCTTGGGCGGTCGCGCCATGGAAATCGTCTATGAAGAAGCTGATTTGCGTCGTTACATGGAGACAGCTGTGCGGGTATCGCCGGAACATCCTGTCCTAACAGACCGTTACCTCATCGGTCAAGAAATCGAAGTCGATGCCATTTGTGATGGCCAAACAGTAGTCATTCCGGGCATTATGGAACATATTGAGCGGGCAGGGGTCCACTCAGGTGACTCCATCGCCGTTTACCCACCTCAGACCTTAAGTCAGGCTCAGAAGGAGCAGCTGGTCGACTATACCATTCGCCTAGCTAAGGGTCTTAACATTGTAGGCCTACTTAATATCCAGTATGTGCTTAGCAAGGGCGAACTCTATGTCTTGGAAGTGAACCCACGTAGTTCACGCACTGTCCCATTCCTCAGCAAGATTACAGGCGTCCCTATGGCACAATTAGCCATGCAAGCTATTTTAGGCCAATCCTTAAGTGACCTAGGCTACCAGACTGGCTTGCTGACTGAACCGTCTGCTGTTTACACCAAGGTGCCAGTCTTTAGCTTCCAAAAACTCAAGGATGTTGATACTGCCTTAGGGCCAGAAATGAAGTCAACCGGGGAAGTCATGGGTAGCGACTTAACCCTGGAAAAATCCCTCTACAAAGGCCTAGTGGCTGCCGGTGTCCAGGTCAAAGATCAAGGCACTATCCTCTTCACAGTGGCTAACGAAGACAAGGCGGAAGCCTTAGAATTAGCACGTCGCTTTAGTGACTTGGGCTTCAATCTCTTGGCTACCCCAGGTACTGCTGATTACTTAAGCCAGGCAGGACTTAAAGTAGCTTCTGTAGGCAAAATTGGTAGCCAAGGTCACAATGTCTTAGATGCCATCTATCAAGGACAAGTAGACCTAGTCATTAACACTACTTCTAAGGATAAAGATGTCACCAAGGATGGCTTTAAGATTCGCCGGGTAGCCAGTGAGCAAGAAATCGTCTGCTTCACCTCTTTAGATACCAGTATGGCCCTCTTGAAGGTGCTAGAATCCACCTCTTTCCATATCACGCCTTTGGCTTAGTCGAACTTGATCCATAAGGAGGAACTATGAATCGAACATTTTCTAGCGATGTCATCGTCGCACTAGACTTCAAAAATTTAGAAGAAACCCTGGCATTTTTGGCACCCTTTAGTGGCCAAGACCAGCTCTACGTTAAGGTTGGGCTGGAACTCTATCTACAAAATGGGCCACAAGTCTTATCTGCTCTCAAGGAGAGAGGGCATCGCATCTTCCTTGACCTCAAGCTACATGACATTCCCAATACAGTTTATGGAGCAAGCAAGGGTTTGGCCCAGTTCAAAGTCGACATGCTCAATTTTCATGCTGCAGGTGGTAAGGAAATGCTGGAAGCTGCCAAGCAAGGCTTGCTTGATGGAGGCAGCCCTGAAACTTTGGCCATCGCTGTAACCCAGTTAACCTCTACCTCTCAAGAACAAATGCAGGCCCAACAATTGATTCCAGTAGACCTAGTAACCAGTGTCTGTCATTACGCCCAGTTGACCAAGGAAGCGGGTTTGGATGGAGTCGTTGCCTCGGTTCATGAGGCACCACTTATTCGGGAGGCTTGTGGCCAGGACTTTGCCATTGTCACGCCGGGCATACGTTTGGCGGGAGGTCCTAGTCAGGACCAAAAACGCATCGCCACACCGGAAGTTGCTCGTCAACTAGGCTCAAGCCATATTGTGGTCGGACGGCCGATTACCCTGGCTAGTGACCCGGTCGCCGTATATGATGGCATTTGTCAGAGCTTTTTGAAGTAAGATAGGAGGATTTTCATGACCAGTGCAAAAGAAATCGCCCAAGAATTATTAGCCATTAAAGCGGTCGCCTTGCAGCCCCACCAGTACTTTACATGGACATCAGGTATTCAATCGCCAATCTACTGTGACAATCGCCTGACCATGTCCTATCCGTCAGTCCGTCGTAAGATTGCCCAGGCTTTAAGTCTGGTGATTAAGGAACATTATCCTCAGGTCCAAGTAGTAGCGGGGACAGCAACCGCTGGTATTCCCCACGCTGCTTGGGTCAGCGATTTGCTGGATTTGCCCATGGTTTATGTACGGGACTCAGCTAAGAAGCATGGTAAGACCAACCAGATTGAAGGGCACTTGACGACGGGAGCCAAGGTGGTCATAGTGGAAGATTTGATTTCGACTGGCTTATCCTCGCTCAAGGTGGCTCAAGCCCTAAAAGAGGCAGGCTGTCAAGTGCTAGGGGTTGTTGCCATCTTCTCTTATGAGTTGACCAAGGCTCAGCAGGCCTTTGCTCAAGCTGGAGTAAGCTACCATACCCTAACTAATTATGACGTCTTAATTGAGGCTGCCTTGGAAGCTGACTATATCGCACAAGATGATGTGGCCTCGCTTCTTGAATGGCGCCAAACTTTAGGTAACTAAACTCATATAAAAAGCCGAGTTGACATCCAACTCGGCTTTTTAATTATGAGAGGGGAGCTATATAAAATTCGTATATTAAGCTACAATAATCTAGCGACTAGGCCAAATGATAACAAATTATGTTCTGTAAGCGTTGACGATGAAGTTTACCTTTTATTTTTTGGTCAAAATAGGGTATGATAATAGTTAGAGTGTTTTGAATGGAGGAACGTGTATGACACAGTTTGAATACCCTCTGAACCCAGATTGGACGACAGAGGAAATAATCACGGTCATCGACTTTCTATCAGCGGTAGAAGCGGTCTACCAGGGGGGAGTCAAATTCAATTCTCTGTGGCCACGTTATCAATCCTTCAAGCAAATAGTGACTAGTATTGGCGAAGAGAAGCGACTCGATCGAGCTTTTCAGTCAGCTAGTGGATATTCTATCTACCAGGTCGTTCAGCAAATGAAGTCTCTTAAGGATTCCTCGGCGGACAACCCTGTAGTGCGTATTAACATAGGAGGTTCAAATGGAAGATTTTAAGACAGTTCATGCCCATGTCTTAGCCTGGCTAGAAGAAGCCGCTGAGAATTTACGGCAATCACTCAAACGGTCCCTTCAAGTGGATCAGAAGACAGGGGCCAGCGACTTGGTTACGGAAATGGATAAGGCGACAGAGGCTTACTTTGTTGATAAGATTACCAGTCATTTTCCAGACCATCGCATCATTGGCGAAGAAGGCATGAGTCAGGGAACGGAAGACTTGGCCGGTATTGTATGGGTCATTGATCCCATTGATGGCACCCTTAACTTCGTTAAGCAGAAGAACAACTTTGGAATTCTGATAGGGATTTTCCAAGATGGTAAGCCATTAGCTGGCTACATTTACGATGTCATGAAACATGACCTTTATGCGGGGATTGTGGGCCAAGGCGCTACCCTCAACGGCCAACCGCTGGTGCCACTTAAGATTGACCGCCTGCAAGATTCTCTAGCAGTAGGGAACGTAGCGATGTTTACCCAAAATCGTTGCAATAGTCAACGCCTCTTAGAAAATGTCTTAGGCGTTCGGGCGCACGGTTCTGCTGCGCTTGAAGTGATCGAAGTCATTCGTGGGGAGGCAGCTGTTTACCTAAGTTTCAAATTAAGTCCTTGGGACTTTGCTGCTGGTTGGGCCATTTGTGAGGCTATGGGCTTCAAGGCAACTAAGCCAGACGGATCGGCCTTATCCATTTTGTCAGCTAGTCCTATCATTTTCGCGCATGACACTGTCCATGAAGAAGTCATTCGCGTTTTAGCAGAAGAAAAAGATCAGTTAGGAGAAATTAATGAATACGCGTAACGATATCCGAAATATTGCCATTATTGCCCACGTCGACCATGGTAAAACCACACTGGTTGACGAGTTGCTCAAACAGTCCAACACCCTCGATGAGCGTGCTAAATTAGATGAGCGTGCCATGGACTCTAACGACATTGAAAAAGAACGTGGGATTACCATCTTGGCCAAAAACACTGCCGTAGATTACAAGGGGACCCGTATCAATATCTTGGACACCCCAGGTCACGCGGACTTTGGTGGCGAAGTAGAACGTATCATGAAAATGGTTGATGGGGTTATTCTGGTGGTGGATGCCTATGAAGGGACCATGCCACAAACACGCTTTGTCTTGAAGAAAGCCTTAGAACAACACTTAGTACCGATTGTCGTAGTCAACAAGATTGACAAGCCTTCTGCTCGCCCAGAAGAAGTGGTGGATGAAGTCCTAGAACTCTTCATTGAATTAGGGGCAGACGACGATCAATTGGAATTCCCTGTAGTATATGCTTCAGCCCTTAACGGGACGTCTAGTTTATCTGACAATCCAGCAGACCAAGAGCCTTCTATGGATGCCATCTTTGATGCTGTTATTGAACATGTGCCAGCGCCAGTTGATAACTCTGACCAACCATTACAATTCCAAGTTTCCCTCTTAGACTATAACGAATATGTAGGGCGTATCGGGATTGGACGTATCTTCCGCGGGAAGATGAAAGTCGGCGACAACGTGACCCTTATGAAGGTTGACGGTACTAGTAAGAACTTCCGTATTACCAAGATGTTTGGTTTCTTTGGTTTAGATCGTGTGGAAATTAACGAGGCTAAGGCAGGGGACTTGATTGCCTTATCAGGTATGGAAGATATCTTTGTCGGGGAGACCGTAGCAGATGCAGCAAACCCTGAAGCCCTGCCAATTCTCCACATTGACGAGCCAACCTTACAAATGACTTTCTTAACCAACAACTCACCATTTGCTGGTAAAGAAGGGAAGTACGTAACTTCACGTAACCTCCAAGATCGCCTCATGCAAGAATTGCAAACAGACGTATCCTTGCGCGTGGATCCAACCGACTCACCAGATGCCTTTATCGTGTCTGGCCGTGGGGAATTACACTTGGCTATCTTGATTGAGAACATGCGTCGTCAAGGTTATGAGTTCCAAGTATCACGTCCTAAGGTAATCCTTAAGGAAATCGATGGCAAGACTTGTGAGCCATTTGAACGCGTTCAAATTGATACACCTGAAGAATACATGGGGGCGATTATTGAAGCCTTGGGTCAACGTAAGGCTGAAATGGCGGATATGGTAACCACAGGTAATGGTCAAATTCGTATGGTCTTCTCTGTACCAGCGCGTGGTTTAATTGGTTTTTCTACTGAATTTTTATCCATGACACGTGGTTATGGGATTATGAACCATAGTTTTGATGACTATCAACCTGTTATTGATTCCAATATTGGGAACCGCCGTAACGGTGCCTTGGTTGCCCTTGAGGCAGGACAAGCCACTACTTATGGGATTATGAACTTAGAAGATCGTGGGACTATTTTTGTGAACCCAGGGACTGAAGTCTACGGTGGGATGATTATTGGGGAACATAACCGTGAGAACGACTTAACTGTTAATATCACCAAGGCTAAACAATTAACTAACATTCGTTCAGCAACCAAAGACCAAACCGCGGTTATTAAACGTCCACGTATCCTAACTCTAGAAGAATCCTTAGAGTTCATGGATGATGATGAATACTGTGAAGTAACACCTGAGAGCGTTCGTTTACGTAAGCAAATCCTTGACAAGGGCGCACGTGAACGCGAAACCAAGAAAGCCAAGAAGGCCTAAGAGCTAAGTAGTTCAAGGGCAGCCTCCTAATCTGAGGAAGCTGCCCTGTGCTTAATAGGAAAACTAGACTGAGAAGGGGGAGCATCATGTATAATTGGTACCAAGAAGGCTTTGTCGTCTTGCCGCAGGTCTTACTCAGCCATTATCAAGACTTAGGCTTGAGTCCTGAAACCTTTCTCCTAGTGACCACGATATTAGGTCAGAAGGATGGGGATTTGAGTCCTATGGCTGTTGTAGAACTGTGCTCGCAACATTACGGTTGGCAGTCTCATCAAGCCATGTCTCAACTATCTCTCTTAGCAGATCAAGGCTATCTAGTCTTTGAAATGGATGCTTCGGGCCAAGACCGTTTGAGTCTGGCACCACTTTTTGAACGACTAGAGTTCTTTAATCCAGCAGCTGGGCAAAAACAGACGACTTCTAGTAATGAGACAGCCCTAACAAGCGATCAGGAAGAGACCATGACGGCTAGTCAACTCATTCCTCTGGTGGAAGGGGAGTTTGGTCGTTCTCTGTCAGCACTCGAATATGAGACCTTGAATGGCTGGCTCAAGCAAGATGGCTATGCGCCTGATTTAATTCGTTTAGCAGTTAAGGAAGCCGTTTTGCGTCAAGCCCTCAGCCTTAAGTATATTGATCGCATTCTGATTAATTGGGAGCGCTATGGCTTGACCACTGCTGCTCAGGTTCAAGCCTATCTAGAAAGACGCGATAAGGACCAGCCCAACAATCAAGAGGCGGTTTATGATCAGATTGATATTCCACTACTCTAAAGCATTGTAGAAGGAGAGAGAAGTATGGTTGAATCATTGAATAGTCGAGCAGACTTTGTGACAACTGCCAACTGGATGTCTGGTGGCGTTATGGGCCGCCATGGCCGTATTCTAGTTGGTAACAAGGCATTTGAATTCTATAATGACCGCAATCCTGCTGATTTCGTTCAGATTCCTTGGGGCGAAATTCGTCAGGTTCGTGCCATCATGCTGATGAAACGGGGCTTCATTCGGGGCTTCTTCATTGATACCAAGTCAGCAGGCACTTATCACTTTGTTGTCTCTAAGGCAGGGCAGACTCTTAAGGCCATGCGAAACTATCTGGCTGACGACCAACTGGTCAGAAATAAGCCTGTCTTCTCCTTGGCTAAGCTTTGGAAAGAATGGCGCAATAAAAAAGCAAAAAAACAATAGGACCTCTAGCCCTCAGCTAAATGCTGAGGGTTTTGTTCATTATTTGAACTTTTTAAGCTAAAACCCTAGACATAAGGGAATAAGTAGTTTATACTAGACTAAAGTTCAAAAAATGAACGCAGAAAGAAGGGCTAAGATGAATGACTTAATGACCTTGCTGTATTACTTGAACCGAGAAAAAGCGGGCAGTCAACGTGATATGGCACAAGCGACTAACCTATCCCTAGGCAAAATTAATTTGATTCTCAAGCGACTTGATGAACAAGGCTACATTGAGATTGAGCGTCAGGGGACACGTAACCACTATCAAGTGACGGACAAGGGCTTGGCTTTGCTAGAGACTGGCTTGAAAGATGCAAATGCCCGTAAGATTCAGTTGGCTCAGGCCAAGGAGCAAATTCATCAGGCAGTCATTCTTGCTGCAGGCCAACCTCGTCATATGGATCAACCCGTGCCACTCCTGTCATTAGGGGACCATACCTTATTGGATCGGACCCTTCAAGTCTTACGAGACCAAGGAGTAGAGCGTTTTGTCTTGGTTGCTGGCTTCCAAGCTGACCTCTTGGCTCAACATGTTGCTGACATGCCTGATGTGACTCTAGTAGTCAATGAGGCTTATGCCCACACAGGGACTATGGCTTCTCTTGCCACGGCAGCTCCTCATATTGATGGCGACTTCTTCCTGATTGAGGGGGATTTACTCTTTGAAATCCGTGGGATTAAGGGGCTGAATAAGGTCGCTAGTGATTCCGCTATGTTGATTACTAGTGTACGTGAGCAACATGATGAAGCCATGGTGGAATTGCGCGATGGCTATGTCTATAAGATGGGTAAGGATATCCACCAATTCAACCGTATCGATGGTGAAATGATTGGCCTGTCCAAACTGTCCTATCCTTTCTATCTTAAGATGCTAGCGATTTATGCCGACAACCTCAATCCTTATGTTAACTATGAATATATTATGTTAGATGTCGCCCAAGATTATCGCTTGGGTTACCTTAAACTGGATGACTTCTTCTGGGGCGAAATTGATGATGCTAGTCAGGTTCATTATGTTCTTAAGCGAGTCTACCCACGTTTGGTTCGCAAGGAAGAACGGGCAGCTAAGCAAGAAGTGGAGCAGTTCTTGGCCGACCAGATGGATGCTAGCCCTGAGGATATTGCGACCTTAGAGAGTGCTGGTGGTATGACTAACAAGAACTACAAGGTCATACTTAAAGGCCAACCTTACATCATTCGGATTGCCGGCAACGGGACGGAGAAGTTCATTAACCGTCCAGCTGAGAAATCCAATAGCCTATTAGCTCATATTCTGGGCTTAGATGCTGAGACCCTCTACTTTGACGAAGTGACAGGGACCAAGGTGTCAGCCTTCATTCCAGACGCTGAGACCTTGAATGCTAATACGGCGACATACATCAACAACATGCAGATGACAACTGGTCTGCTCAGACAGTTACACCAATCAGGCTTAGACTTTGATAACCGTTTCGATGTCTTTGAGGAGATTGCTAAGTATGAGAGTTTTGTGGATGAAGTAGGGGCTGCCTACTTTGATGGCTTTCAAGCGACACGTCAGGCCGTTTTCCAACTGCAAGAAGATTTGGCAGACTTGCCTGTCCAAATGGTGCCTTGTCACATTGATACAGTCCCTGAGAACTTTGTCAAAGGTGGAGACGGTAAGGCCTATCTGATTGACTGGGAGTACTCAGGTATGAATGACTTGGCCTGGGATTTAGCAGCCCACAGTCTAGAATGTGGCTTCAGCCAAGACCAGGAAGATCGCTTCTTAAGCCTCTACTGCCAAGATCAAGAGGTGCCAGAAAGCTTGAAAACTAAACTCTTAATCTATCAAATTTGCCAAGACTTCCTCTGGTCTGTCTGGACCATCTTCAAGGAAAGCCGGGGCGACGATTTTGGGGACTATGGGATTGAACGCTACCGTCGTGCGCAAGCTAACCTAGCGCGCTACCATGCTCTAAAAAAGAAAGGATGAAGCTAGATGAAAAATAAGGAAACAAGTGGTATCATTGCCGGCCTATTGTCAGGTCTCTTGTGGGGAGCAGATACCCATTATAGTGGCGTAATTCTGATGATGTTGCCCTTTACCTTGGTTGACCCTCGGCTAGCTGGCGCGGCCCTTTTATTGGCCCTCTTCCACGATGGCTTTTCTGCCTTAATGATGACAGGGGAGTTGGTCCGTCAAGGCTTGCTCAAACAAACCTTCAAACAGCTGACCAGTAAGAGTTCTCGCGTGGTCATGTTGGCAGCTGTTTTAGGTGGCCCTATGGGTATGCGGGCCTACCTCTATGCAGTGGATGCGATTGGGGCTGGCTTAACAGCAAGTATTTCCTCTATGTATCCAGTAGTAGCTGCTTTTCTAGGTATGCTTATTCTTAAGGAGAAGTTGACCAAACCAGTTTGGATTGGCCTTGCCTTGGCTGTGTTAGCCGTTTTAGGTGTCAGCCTGTCAGGTGACATGATGCAATCAAATACTCACGTTATTGGCTTCCTAGTGGCCTTTCTCAGTGTCGCGGGTTGGTCCTTGGAGAGCGTGATTTGTTCTATTGGGATGAAGGAAGATTTAAATCCTAAACAGGCCCTTTGGATTCGCCAGTGGGTGTCGACTATTTTCTATCTTGGCTTTATCACCTTTGAATCTGATTTAGTCTTCAGTGTGACAGCTGTCATCAGCCAACCTGTACTATGGCTCATCTTAGGCGTTGCAGTCTTAGGCACCTTGTCTTATTTGAATTTTTATCGTGCAATTGATACAATTGGACCTGTAAAGGCTACTGCACTCAATATCTCATACGCTATTTGGGCCATTGTCTTCTCCATCTTGCTAGGAGGAGCTGAATTTAACCCAATTCTCTTGCTATCGGCGGCTTTGATGATTGTAAGCAGTGTCTTAGTTTCACAACACGAAGGAGCCTAATCAATGAGAGCAATAATTCTCGCCGCTGGTATGGGAACCCGCTTGCGGCCAATCACCCTTACAACCCCTAAATCCTTAATTCAAGTCGCAGGTACAAGTTTAATCGAGCGCCAGATTGAATTCTTGCGGGCTAAAGGGATTGAAGACATTATTGTCGTGACAGGGTACTTGGCTGAAAAGTTCGATTTTCTTAAGGACCAGTATGGCGTGACCTTGATTCACAATGACCAATATGAAAGCTACAATAACTTCTACACCATGTACTTGGTCCGTCACTACTTAAGTGATGCCTATGTTATTGATGCCGATAATTTCCTAGTCGATAACTTCTTGTTATCAGCACCAAAAAGTTCTCTCTACTTTGGGGTAGCGAAAGAAGGCTTCAAGGATGAATGGGTCTTGCATTACCAGCAAGATGACCTTCGCGTAACGGCCATTACGGTAGAAAGTGGTCAAGGGCGGATTCTGTCTGGCGTATCCTATTGGAGTGCGGAAGATGGACAACATTTGCAGCAGTTAATTGAAGGCTACTACCAAGAAGCTGATTATACTAATCTCTACTGGGATGACGTGGTCAAGGATAACCTAGCTGATTTAGATGTTCATGTTTATCCCATTGAAGGCCATCAGACCTTTGAAATTGATAGCCTAGAGGATTTAGAAGCGCTACGTTCGCAAATGGAAGCAAAAAATTAGCCGGAAGCCAGACAAGTGTCTGGCTTTTTTGTTTTGAATGTGTGATCATTTCTTAATAAAATGCTTAAGCTAACGACTTTTCCATGCGTGTCGATATAAGATGTGCTATAATAATTAGGATAGAAAGACACTTTACGACAGTGAGAAGGAGAGAGATGCATGATTTATGCAGGTATTCTAGCAGGGGGCATTGGATCTAGAATGGGGATTCAAGATATGCCCAAGCAATTCCTCATGTTAGGCAATAAGCCCATTATTATCCATACCATCGAAAAATTCTTAGTGGTGCCTGATATTGACCAAGTTTATGTAGCCGTACATCCAAATTGGTTAGTCTACTTCAATGATTTAGTAAGCAAACACTTGCCAGGCCATGAGACTAAGATTAAAGCCGTTGATGGGGGTGGAGATCGGAATGATAGTATCCTCAATATCATCGCAGATATTAAGTCAGCCGGTCCTGTCTCTGACCAAGCCATTTTAATTACTCATGATGCGGTACGTCCTTTTGTCTCTTATCGTATGATTCAAGACAATATTAAGGTCATGGCTGACTATGATGCGACCGATACAGTGGTCATGGCTAACGATACCATTGTGGAATCCCAAGATGGTAAGTCGATTAGCGCTATTCCTAATCGGGCCCACATGTTCCAAGGTCAGACCCCTCAAACATTCCGCATTAATCAGTTTGATAGCCTCTTCGCTAGCCTCAGTCAAGACGAGCGTGAGATATTAACCGATGCCTGCAAGGTCTTTGTCCTCAAAGGGAAAAGTGTTGGTCTAGTAAAAGGGGAATACTCTAACTTGAAGATTACGACCGTGACCGATTTGAAGATTGCCGAAGCTATGTTGGGAGAGATCTAAAGTGATTAATCGCGTCTATCAGTTACTTCGCCCATACTTCTTCTCAGTTAAGTATGAAGATGTGTCGACAGACTCGGCTAAGCCAGTCGTGGTGCGTCCTAATTATATGGCCCTCTGCCATGCAGACCAACGCTACTACCAAGGCAAGCGTGCGGCCAAAGTACTCAAGCAAAAATTACCAATGGCCTTGATTCATGAGTGTTGCGGTATCGTCGTACGTGACGAAACCGGCACCTATCAAGTAGGGGATAAGGTTGTCATGATTCCCAATCAGCCACCTCAAGGTTTTGACCATTCGGGTGAGTTCTATGAGAACTATGTGGAAGGAACTCACTTCCTATCCAGTGGTTACGATGGATTCATGCAGGAATTTGTGCATTTGCCATTAGACCGCGTCGTGGGTTATCAAAGCATACCAGATGTGGTAGCGGCTATGACCGAGTTTGTCTCGGTGGCGGCGCACGGAGCCCGTCGTTTTGACTCTATGGCCTTATCCAAGCGTGACCGAATCGTGGTCTGGGGTTCAGGTTCGCTAGCCTTTGTCCAAGCTACCGTCTTAAGAGCTAAGTTTCCAGATGCTACCATTATTGTAGTAGGTAAAAACCACGACAAGCTAAGACTTTTCAGCTTTGTAGATGAAGTCTATGAATTGCAAGATATTCCGGAAGATTTCAGCTTCGACCATGCCTTTGAGTGTGTGGGTGGCGATGCCAGTCAAGAAGCCATTCGTGACATTATTAAGTATATTAAACCTCAAGGAACGCTGATTTTAATGGGAGTTTCCGAGACGGAAGTACCGGTTAATACCCGTGATGTCTTAGAAAAAGGTCTGACCTTAGTAGGTTCTTCTCGCTCAGGACGTGAGGACTTCCAATTGGCTGTGGCCTTAATGGAAAACCCACAAGTATCCTCAAGACTGCGGATGATTATCCACCAAGTAGGGGATTTAGAGGATGTCAAGGATATCTACCAATTCTTCGAAGAAGACCGTAAAACACCATTTAAAACGGTGGCTAAGTGGAATATCTAGTGATTAATTAAAAGAAGGAGGGGTTAGATGGAACCCATTCAAGCCAAAAGCTTAGAAATGGCCCAATACTTTGTTGCCTTCTGCCAGAAGCATAATCTCTTATGCTACTTATGCGGTGGTGGTGCGATTGGGGCTTTACGTCATCAGGGCTTTATTCCCTGGGACGATGATTTAGACTTTTTTATGCCAAGGGAAGACTATGAACGTTTGGCAGAACTCTGGCCCAAAGAGGCAGATTCGCGTTATTTTCTGTCGCGCTCTCATGAGGGCTATGTCGACCGTAACCTCTTCATCACGATTCGTGACCGCCAGACAACCTGCCTCAAGCCTTATCAAGCCGACTTAGACTTGCCACATGGCCTAGCCTTAGATGTGCTGCCTTTGGACTATGCACCGGCCTCAGCTTGGAAACGTAAGACCCAGAAAGTCTGGGCCTTAATCTATTCGCTCTTTTGCGCTCAAACCGTGCCTGAAAAGCATGGGGGTCTCTTGGCTTGGGGCAGTCGAGTGCTACTGGGCCTAGTCCCAAGTTCTAAACTCCGCTATAAGATTTGGTCACTAGCTCATCGAAAGATGACTAAGACCACTCGACAAGAGGCGGCTTATCGCATTGAGTTGTGTTCAGGTCCTTACTATATGAGCAAGCTCTATCCAATCGAGGCCTTTGATCAGGCTGTTTTCAAGCCTTTTGAAGGGACGGAAATGCCCATTCCAGCAGGTTATGATGCCTATTTGACTGAGGCGTTTGGTGACTATATGACGCCACCGCCTAGCCAGAATCAAAAGCCACATCACGATGCTTTATTGCTAGATTTAGAGCGACCTTATACGGATTATGACCTCAAGACAGGTCAGCTGAAGTAGGAGGAAGTCTCTAACCTAGCTATAGATTAACAGTTTTAGCCAAAACAAGGCTGGCCAGAGGGTCAGCCTTTTTATGAGAAAGGATGATGCTGGGTGCTACGCGCCTTTTTTGCCTACTACAAGCCCTATAAGAAGCTCTTCATAATTGATTTTGCTTGTGCGGTGCTTTCCTCAATGCTAGAGTTGAGTTTTCCATTTGTCGTCAATCGGGTTATTGACACCATCTTACCAACAGGCCATTATCAGACGGTTATTTGGGTCTGCCTCTTGTTGCTTGCCTTCTATCTCTTCAATATGGTGATGAAGTACATTGTAGTCTACTTAGGCCATAAGTTGGGCATTACCATTGAGACTGATATGCGACGTCAGCTCTTCCAATACTTCCAAAGACAGTCCTTTGAGTATTTCGATAATAAGCAGACAGGTGAGCTCATGTCGCGACTAACCAGTGACTTGTTCGAAATCGGGGAGTTAGCCCATCATGGGCCTGAAGACTTATTCATTACTCTGATGAGTTTGGTGGGGGCTTTTTGGCTCATGTTGCAGGTTCATGTGCAATTAGCCATTGGGACAGTGATTCTGGTGCCAATCTTGGGAGTTGCGCTGGCTATCTTTAATAAGAAGATGGGACGTATTAATAGCCAAGTCTATCGTCAATTGGGAGAATTTAATGCCGGCTTATCCAACAGCCTCAGTGGCATCCGAGTAGTCAAGGCGTTCGCTAATGAAGCCCATGAAGAAGCGCGTTTTGAAGGACTTATTCAAGACTATCGCGAGAATAAACTTAAATTCTATCAAACCATGGCGGCTTCAAGTGCCTTTAACTATGTCTTAATGCGTATTATTACCTTAATCGCCTTAGTGTCCGGGGCCTATTTCACCCTCAAAGGGGAGCTAACGACAGGCCAATTAGTAGGCTTTGTCCTCTTGGCTAATACCTTTGTTAAGCCGATTGAAAGTATTAATATCATGATTGAAACCTATCCAAAGGGCTTTGCGGGTTTCAAACGTTTCAGACATGAATTAGCTAAGCCGGTTACGGTTCAAGATTTACCTGATGCCCAGCCAGCGCCACACTTCCAAGGTCAAATAGATTATCGTAATGTGGAACTGGCCTATGAAGAGGGGCGTCCCGTTATTTCTCGATTGAACCTGTCCATTGCACCCGGTGAGAGCGTGGCCTTAGTCGGGCCAAGTGGGGCAGGTAAGTCCAGTATGGTCAATCTCTTGCCACGTTTTTATGATGTAACGTCGGGCCAAGTCTTGATTGATGGCAAGGACATACGGGAATACACTTTGGCTTCACTCAGACAACAGATTGGGATTGTCCAACAGGATGTTTTCTTGTTCGACGGGACCATCCGGGAGAATGTCCTCTATGGTAGATTAGATGCAAGTGAGGCTGAGGTGGAAGCAGCCATTCGTGCAGCCAAATTGGACCAAGTCATTGCGCAATTACCTGATGGCTTGGATACTGCTATTGGGGAACGCGGTGTACGCTTGTCTGGCGGGCAGAAGCAACGTCTGTCGATTGCGAGAATCTTCCTCAAGGATCCTTCCATACTGATTTTAGATGAGGCAACTAGCGCCTTAGATACGCAAACCGAGCAATATATCCAACAGTCCTTTGACCAATTAGCCAAAGGTCGAACCAGTCTCGTGATTGCCCATCGCTTAGCCACCATTCAGCATGTAGATCGTATTGTGGTGGTGACTGAGGAGGGCGTGGTAGAATCCGGTAGCCACCAAGAACTATTGGCTATAGATGGCCATTATGCGGCCCTATACCGGGCCCAGTTCGCCTAGCCTCTAGAGCTTAGACTTAATCAGTCAAATTTGCTATAATAAACAGAGTTATAATGAGGGAATGATGACATGAAGACCTTAGCAGTCACAGGATTAGAGAAAACCTATGGAACCAAAACCTTGCTGGCAGGCATCGACTTTGCCATTCGGACAGGGGATAGAATTGGCTTGATTGGACCTAACGGGACCGGTAAAAGTTCCTTCTTGAAGGTGCTAGCTGACCAGACCGACTATGACCAAGGGACTATTGACAAACCAAAGGATTATCGCATTGCCTATTTAGCGCAGAATCCAGATTTAGATCCTAACCAGACTATTTTAGATACGGTCTTCGCGGGAGATACGCCGGAATTGAAACTCTTGCATGACTATGAGGTGGCCAATCATGCCTTGTTATCAAACCCTGATAATGGCAAGCTTCAGGAAGCCTTTCAGTCTATCACAGAAGCAATGAATCAGGCAGATGCTTGGCAGATTGAAGTCAAAGCTAAGACAGTCCTAAGCCAATTAGGCCTTGTCAATCTCAATCAACGAGTTGGAGATTGTTCAGGCGGGGAACAGAAAAGAATTGGTATTGCCCAGGTCCTCATCGCTGAGCCCGATTTGCTTATCTTAGATGAGCCGACTAACCATTTGGATGTCAATTCTGTGCAGTGGTTAGAAAAATACCTTGCTTCCTACAAAGGCGCGCTACTCTTAGTGACCCATGATCGTTATTTCTTGGAACGAGCGGTCAATAAAATTATCGAATTAAGACACGGCCGTTTTCGCGAGTATAGTGGCAACTACCAAGCTTATTTAGAGAAGAAGGCGACTGAACTCGCGCTTGAAGAAAGAATGCAAGATAAGCAGGACAAGCTCTATCAAGCCGAATTGGCATGGATGCGAAAGGGCGCCAAGGCTAGAACAACCAAGCAGCAGGCACGAATCGAACGATTCGACCAATTAAAGGAAGACATTGCTGCGCGTCAGGACAGCGTAGAGACCTCTGGTTTTGAATTTGATCAACAACGAATCGGCAATCAGATTATTGAGTTGGAGCAGGCGCGGATTGAAGTGGGGCAGCAAGTGGTCATTCAAGACTATACTAAACACTTCACCAAAGGCGAACGTATTGGGCTGATTGGTGCCAATGGGGTCGGCAAGACCACTTTCCTTAATACTTTAGCAGGCTATCATGACTTAGCTGCCGGGACTTTGAAGCTAGGCCAGACGGTCCGACTAGCCTACTATCGCCAATTAGATCAAGATTTGCCGGGAGATATGCGGATTTTAGCTTATCTGACGCAAATCGCCGATAACTTTGTCAGTCCTGATGGACGCACCAAAAGTGCCGCACAGATGCTAGAACAATTCAATTTTCCTCGGGTTAGTCATGGTTCTAACATTTCAAGTCTGTCAGGGGGAGAAAAACGTCGGCTATATTTATTATCGCTCTTGATTCAGGAACCCAACGTCCTCTTCTTAGACGAGCCAACTAACGACCTAGATATTGATACCCTAACTGTCTTAGAGGATTATTTAAGCCAATTTGAAGGGCTTGTCGTCGTGGTATCTCACGATCGTTATTTCTTAGATAAGACGGTAGACCAGTACCTGATTTTAGAGGGGCAGGGGGCTTATACCACCTATTGGGGCAGTTATTCTGACTACCTTGCTAAGGAGCAGTCAGTCCCTGAAAAGGAAAAGTTGGCCCCTGCCCCAAATAATAAGCCAAAACGTGACCAGAAAAAGTTAAGCTATGAAGAGAAGAAGGAATGGGCAGGAATTGAGGAGGCGATTGAAGCCGCTGAAAACCGTCTCACTCAGATTCAGGAAGACATGGAAGCCAACAGTCAAGATGCTGGCCAATTAATGAGTCTTCAAGAAGAATTGGAAGCGACCGAAGCTCATCTCTATCATCTTTATGAGCGGTATGACTATTTAAGTGAATTGGCGCCATAAGACGCCGTAAGAGAAAAGGCAAGCAAAGGAGAAGCATATGCAACAATATCAAGAATTAGTCAAAAAAATCCTAGCAGAGGGTCATGTTAAAACTGACCGTACTGGGGTTGGGACCAAGAGCCTTTTTGGTTATCAGATGCGTTTTGATTTGAGCCAAGGCTTTCCCATGGTGACGACTAAACGTGTACCCTTTGGCTTGATTAAGAGCGAATTACTCTGGTTTTTACGCGGCGATACCAATGTCCGCTACTTACTAGAACACAATAATCACATTTGGGACGAGTGGGCCTTCAAACGCTATGTGGAGTCTCCTGACTATCATGGCCCTGATATGACTGATTTTGGTTTGCGTGCAGTCGCTGATCCAGACTTTAATGAAATCTACCAGCAGGAATTAGCAGCCTTTAATGAACGAGTTTTGACTAATGATGACTTTGCTGAACGCTACGGTAATTTAGGCAATGTCTATGGTGCGCAATGGCGCTCTTGGCCTCTCCGAAATGGTGAGACTTTGGACCAAATTAGCCAGCTCATTGACATGATTAAGCATTCTCCGGATTCTAGACGCTTAATTGTGTCAGCTTGGAATCCTGAGGATGTGCCTAGTATGGCTCTGCCCCCTTGCCACACACTCTTCCAGTTTTATGTGCATGACGGCAAGTTATCCTGTCAGCTCTACCAGCGCAGTGCAGATGTTTTCTTAGGTGTGCCTTTTAACATTGCTTCCTATGCGCTCTTAACCCATTTGATTGCCAAAGAATGTGGTCTAGAGGTGGGGGACTTTGTACATACTTTGGGGGATGCTCATCTCTATCTTAATCATTTGGAGGCGGCGGAGACCCTCTTGAGCCGAGAGCCTAAGCTACTGCCAAAATTGGAAATTGACGATTTCGAGCAATTTGATCAAGTTTCTACTGATCAAATTCGGTTACAAGGTTATGAGCCTTGGCCAACCATTAAGGCGCCGATTGCCGTCTAAAATATCCTTACATAGAAAGGAAGAAAAACACCATGCTGACTCTTGTATATGCCCAAGACCAAGCGGGCGGGATTGGTTATAAAAATCAACTGCCTTGGCACTTGCCTAATGACCTCAAGTTTTTTAAGCAAGTGACACTCGGTCATGCTATTTTGATGGGGCGCAAGACCTTTGAATCCATGGGCTGCCGTCTCTTACCAGGTCGGACTAGTTATGTCTTGACTCGCCAAGAAGACTATAAGTCCGAAATTGAAGGCCTACACCGTGTTCATAACTTAGAAGAAATCAAAACCTTGGCCCAAGATCAAGAAGTCATGGTCATCGGGGGAGCAGAAATTTTTGCTGCCTTATTGCCTTTAGCAGACCGAGTTATTCGTACGCAGATTAAGGCAACCTTTCCGGCAGATACCTTCGTCGCTGACCTAGATCAAGACCAGTGGCAGTGTGTAAAAATTCAAGAAGGCTTGGTTGACGATAAGAATCACTATGCCCACCAATTTGAATGGTGGGAGCGTCGTTCTAAGGAGGAAGTATCATGCTAGGTTATCTAAATACGCCAGTCTTTGCGACACATCATATTCCAGTTGGTTCTGGTCATACTCTTTATGTGGAAGAAGCGGGTAATCCGACAGGCTGTCCTGTGGTTTTCTTGCACGGCGGACCAGGCGGGCAGGTTGGCGAGTCGTCCCGACGTTTCTTCGATCCTGAATTTTATCGGATTGTGCTAGTTGATCAACGTGGTTGCGGCAAAAGTCAGCCCTTCCTATCCCTTGAATCTAATACAGTCTTGGATAGTGTGGCGGACTTGGAGATTATTAGACAAAGGCTTGGTATTGAGGACTGGCATGTCTTTGGTGGCAGTTATGGCTCAACCTTGGCCTTGACTTATGCCATCCACCATGCTGTTCGGGTCAAGAGTTTGATACTTCGTGGTATCTTCCTAGGTCGACAGGAAGATTCTGATTGGCTCTTCCAGTTTGGCGCTAGCGAGTTTTATCCTGAAGCCTTTGCCTTGTTTAGAGATTTTATCCCTCAAGAAGAACAAGATGATTTAGTAGCAGCCTACTATCGCCGAATGATTGGGGCAGATCAGGCCCTAGCAGAAGAAGCCATGAAACGTTGGAGTGCCTGGGAAGGATCCGTTATTACGCTACGACCAAATTTCCCAGCTCCAGATGCAGAGTTAGCGCCTGTTGACCGTTCACTCGGCCTACTTGAAGCCCATTATTTTGCTAACAAGATGTTCTGGGGAGAGGACAACTACATCCTCAATCGTGCTCATCTACTCAAGGAGATTCCTATGTCAATCTTTCATGGCCGTTATGACGTCGATTGTCGTCCGAGTGGTGCCTATGCCTTAGCCCAGGCTTGTCCTCACGCTAAGTTCCAAATTGTCGAAGAAGCAGGCCATTCGCCTCAGGATGCGCCACTCTTCGAGGCCTTATTGGCAGCTATGGAAGCTATTAAAATTGGGTAAATTTCATAGAATGAGTAAAACGACCTTATAACAGGTCGTTTTTTTGTATTAGCAGAACTTTATTCGTAGTTATACTAATTAATTCTTTAGTAGAACTTATTCTCTTTTATTTAGAAAGGGTATTCTTTCTTGCTACAATAGGGTATGATAGTCTTGTCAAGAAATCTATCGATAAAGGCGGGAAAGTAAATGAAAAAGAATTTGAAGAAGTTAGCAGTCCTCACTCTATTAGGAGCACAAGTGGCCACTGTTTCATTAACTAGCTATTCTGTATTAGCTGAGGAGTCAAGCTCTGCTCAATCAGTAGATTTGAGCGCTGAAACTGAAGCTTATAAGAAATTTGTTAGCGCAGAGATTGACCAGCTTCTAAAAGATACTGAAAACTTTGCTAAGCTAATCCAAGACGGCAAGCTAGAAGAAGCTAAGAAAGCTTATCCTTTAATTCGTAAGTCCTATGAGCGTTCTGAACCTATTGCAGAGCTTTTTGCAGAATCAGATGTCAAGATTGATTACCGCCTTGCAGACTATGTAGAAGATAATCAGACTGAAGAAGGTTGGTCTGGTTTCCATAAAATTGAACAAATTCTGTGGGAAGAGGGCAAGACGGAGCCGGCAGTGTCCTACGCAAACCAGCTGGTTAATGATATTAAGGAGCTTAAGGCCAAAGTCGCAACAGTAGAGGTAACACCTGAAAACATGCTGACAGGCGCTGTAGACTTATTGAATGAAGTGGCTACTAGTAAGATTACCGGAGAAGAGGAAATCTACTCTCACACAGACCTCTATGACTTTGAAGCTAATATTGCGGGGGCAGAAAAAATCTTCAATATCTTTAAGGATAAGATTTCTGCCAAGGACCCTGAATTAGCTAAGAACCTAACCGAAAAATTTAAGACAGTTAATGACCTTTTGGCTAGCCACAAAGTGGATGCTGACCACTATAAGCTCTACACGGACTTAAGTGAGAAAGAGACCAAAGCCCTAGCTGAAGCGGTCACTAAGTTAGGAGAACCCCTATCTCAAATGGCCGTTATCTTGGAGGCTGATGACAGTGGTCGCTAAACCAGACGAAAAATGGTATGATAAACCCATTTCCCGCCGAGATTTTATCAAAAAGGCGGGCATGATGGGGGCAGGAGCCATGATGGCTCCAAGCATCATGAAATTACTTTTTGGTGGGACTTCACCCAAGGATGCTCTAGCCCTGGAAGAGGCAAACCAAGCAATTCCATTTTATGGTAAGCGTCAGTCAGGTATCACCACACCCATTCAGCGTCAGGTCTACTTTGCTGTCTTGGATTTGGCGACGGAAGATTTGGAGACGATTCGTGGTATTTTCAAGTCTTGGACAACTTATATTGCTCGAATGATGCAGGGTGAGCTGGTTGAAGCTTATAAATCTAATACCATGCTACCGCCTACCGATACTGGTGAGGCTGTTGGTATGGGGACTGAGCGCCTTACCATTACTGTTGGGGTCAGTCCTAGTTTCTTAGACAAGCTCAAACTAACAAGTAAAAAATTGCCTGAGCTTGAGGATCTACCTAAGTTTGCCCGTGACCAATTGCAAGAAGACTTCACTGGTGGGGATATTTGTATCCAGGCTTGTGCAGAAGATGCCCAGGTGGCCTTTCATGCGGTTCGTAATTTGCTACGCAAGGGACGAGAACACCTGACCCTTAAATGGAGTCAGACAGGATACGCCGCGATTACCAGCCAGGGCTCTACCCCTCGTAACCTTTTTGGGTTCAAAGACGGGACCGCTAATGTGACCAGCCAAGATGATTTTGATCGTGTGATTTGGTGTGATCATGACAATTGGATGAAAAATGGGACCTATCTGATTGTGCGGCGTGTGCAAATGCATCTTGAAACCTGGGATCGAACCAGTCTTAAGGAACAAGAGAATACCTTTGGTCGTCATCGCGACAGTGGGGCGCCTCTTGGAGCAGTTGATGAATTTGATCCGGTAGATTTAGAACTAAAAGATGACATGGGCAACCTCGTCATTCCAGAAGATTGTCATGTCCGTCTAGCCAAAGAAGTAGGTGAGGAGATATACCGTAGAGCCTTTTCCTATGCCAACGGTATTGATCCGCGTACGGGGCAATTTGATGCGGGTTTGCTCTTTATTTCCTTCCAAAAGGATCCCCAACAATTTATAAAGGTTCAGAAGAATCTAGGAACCAAGGACAAATTAAATGAATACATTACCCATGTAGGGAGTGGCCTCTTTGCTATCCTACCGGGAGTAGAAGAGGGTGGCTATCTTGGTCAAAGCCTATTTGAATAAAGCAACTGTCTGTCTAACCCTGATTCTTGTCTTACTTTTTAGTCCTTTTGTTAGTGCTAAGACGGATTTGCAGTCCTATTTTATTCAAGTGACAGAAGCGACTCAGGCACTAGAGCAGGGCGATTCAAGCCAAGCTCATCAAAAACTAGAGGCTTTAGAAAGTTCTTTTGGCAAAGAAAGCCAAGCGTCTAGCCCTGCGGGGCAAGCAACTCAGTTGGCCATTGAAGCAGCTAAGGCAGACCTGAGTCATGATAAGCTTGTGGCTATTTCACGATCGCTCTTGGCCTTTGACAAGGAGCAGAATCCTGTAGATGAATCTGCCGCTAAGGACAAGCTTGAGAAAAGATTGACACCCTTGATTATGCAATTAGAGAGCGCCATTGCCAAGCAGGATATAGAGTCAGTTAAACTAACCTACAAGCAAGTCAATAGTGGCTGGACAGCTAATGAAAGCATTGTTAGGTCAACTTCCAGTGCCCACTATAATCGAATTGAAACATCCTTGGCCTTGTTACGTGCGGCTATTGAATTGGAACCAGTCGATTACCAAATCATTGAGGTTAATAGTCAGAGCTTGAAGCAAGCCATCCAAGATTTTTTGACGGGCACAGAACTAGAGTCAGCAGCGGGCACAAATCTTGCCAGTTTGAAAGATGGTTTGCAACTTTTAGAAAAGGCTAAAGAAGCCTTTGCCAAAGGTCAGACCAGCCAAGCTAAGGAGACGATGAAATCCTTTATTGAGCTATGGCCTAGTATTGAAGGCGAAGTCTCGACTCGAAACTATAAACTTTATACCCGAATCGAGCAAGAAACGCCCGTTATTATGGTCAAGGGACAGGATCCGACTTACCAAACCAAGCTACAATCTCTAATAGATGAACTTAAGCAGATCAATAAGGCTAGCCAGTATTCCTACTGGGATGTCACGCTGATTGTCTTGCGTGAAGGTTTAGAGGCCATGTTGATTGTACTTGCTTTAGTTGCAAGTCTGCGGTCACTCAAGGCCAAACGCCCCCTAGCTTATGTATATGCTGGGACAGGCACTGGACTCTTAGCAAGTATTGCCTTGGCTCTGGCTTTAACGGCGCTCCTACCAACAATTTTTTCTGGTGTGGCGCGAGAGCTCATTGAAGCTGTCACAGGATTCTTTGCTGTTGTAACCTTAACCCTAGTAGGAATTTGGTTGCATCGGAGCTCAAGCCTAGCTTCTTGGCAAGCCTATATTGATCGCCAACTGGCCGCTTATCAAAGAACTGGACGCCTTTGGACCTTATTTGGGGTCAGTTTCTTAGCTGTCTTCCGCGAAGGTGCAGAGACTATTCTCTTCTTGGTGGGGATACTGTCTAAGATATCCTTCTGGGAGATGCTACTAGGGATTAGCCTAGCTACGCTGATTTTAGCGCTTGTCTGGTTGGTACTCAAGTACCTTGCTAATCGCTTATCACTTCCTTGGCTCTTTAAGATACTTACTATTGGGATTTATGTCTTGGCCTTCAAGATTTTGGGGGTCAGCATCCATACGCTTATCGTCACCCAGTATTTGCCTACCAATCCAATTGTGTGGGGTAACTTACAGGCCATCGAATGGCTAGGATTTTACCCAACTTGGTGGACGGTGGCTAGCCAAGCTCTATACCTTTTGGGTTTAGTGTTCGTCTTCTTCCTAGTGTCGAGAGGAGAGAAGACAGATGGCTGATAGCAAGCATCTCAGTTTAGTAGGCCATTTGGCAGAATTTAGATCGCGCTTGATTCTTTCCCTAATCTGGTTTATCCTCTGGTTCTGCCTCGGGATTTTCTTGGTAGATCCTTTTTATCATTTAGTGACGCAATTTTTGGACCAACCACTCTTGGCCTTGGGACCTAATGAAATTCTCTGGCTCTATATTAAGGTGGCCAGTTTAGTGGCCTTAAGCGCTAGTCTGCCTTTTGTCACCTATCAGATTTGGGCCTATGTCAAGCCAGCTCTCAAACAAGAGGAGTTGCGTGCTATTTATTGGTACTTGCCAGCAGTCTTTCTTTGTTTTATCATTGGATTAGCTTTTGGCTTTTATCTGGTGGCTCCGGCCTTGTTACAGGTGCTCTTGAATTGGAGTCGAGAACTCTTCGAAACACGTCTGACAGTTGGAAATTATTTGGATTTCATCTTTGGCGTGACCTTGCCACTAGGCTTTCTATTTGAAATGCCAGTCTTAGTCGCTTTTTTGACCCATATTGGTTTGCTGTCGCCTAAGTGGTTGAGCGCCTATCGGCGCTATGCCTACTTTGTGCTCTTGGTATTAGCCGTTATTTTAACACCAGCTGATTTTGTCAGTGACTTGGCTATGTTAGTGCCCCTGGTGGGACTCTATGAGATTAGTATTTTAATAAGCCATTGGATTTTGTATCGTAAGAAAAGAGGAGGGAAGCAAGATGGGATTACTTCGTGATATTGGGGCGTCGGGTTTAATTTTGATTGTCTTAGGTGCGCTCTTAATTTTTGGCCCTAAGCGATTACCAGAACTTGGAGAGTCGATTGGTAAAATGTTTGTGTCTTTCAAACGTACCGTCCATGAACTGACGGATGACGATAAAAAGCAAGAAAAAGATCAATAGTTTGTGATAAGAGGAGAGGAGCCAAGCTCCTCTTTTGTTTTGATACAGATATTAAAACTGTTTTATTTTATATCTAGAACAGCTAAAATAATCGACAATTATTAAGCAGAACAGTTGAAAGTAACTGTTCTAGGTGCTAGAATGAAATCAAATCTTAAAACCTAGGAGGTTTATTATGGTGAATGTGAAATGGAAAAAAATTGTGGCTGCTGCTAGCCTGATTACTTTAGGTGGCGCTTTATTGGCGCCTGTGCATCAGGTGCAAGCTGCGGATGAGTCTTGGGATCGTATCCAAAAATCAGGCAAAATTGTTGTAGCAACTTCAGGGGCTTACTACCCATCAACTTTCCACTCAGAAGTAGAGGGTAAAGATGTTTTAACCGGCTATGACATTGAAATCCTGCGTAAGGTTGCTGAAAAATTAAACCTTGAGCTCGAATTCAAAGAAATGAACACAGATGGCATGTTAACAGCCATTAAGTCAGGTCAAGCGGATATTGTAGCCAACGACTACGACATCACACCTAAGCGTGAAAAAGAGTTCCTTTTCTCAACACCAATTAAATATAGTTTCGGTTCTATTGTAGTTCGTGAGTCCGATGACTCTGGCATTAAATCCTTAGATGATTTCAAAGGCAAGAAGGCAGCTGGGGAAGCGACCACCAAGTACATGGCCATTGCTGAAGCAAAAGGTGCGGAAGCTGTAACCTATGACAACGGGACCTTGGAACAATACATTGCGGACATTCACAATGGTCGGACTGACTTCATTCCAAATGATTACTATGTCCAAACCATTGCCATTAAGAATGCTAACAAGCTCTTCCCAGACTTCAAGACTAAAGTAGGGAATGTCTTCTACAACCCAAGTAAGGCAGCCTTCGTACTTAACAAGGAATCTGTGACCTTACAAGAAAAAATCAACCAAGTCTTAGAAGAAATGCGTAAAGACGGGTCCTTGGCAGAACTTTCTAAGAAGTTCTATGAAGGGGAAGATGTTTCAACTGAGAAGGAAGAGATTGGCGGTAAGAAACTTAAAGATCTACCTGTAGTGGAAGTGGATCGTTAAGATGACCCATTTGCTCTTGACTATCAAGTGGCACTATATCTTTAATCCAGAATTGGCGCTCAAAGGACTGCCAACAGTACTACAAGGTCTGGGCAATACGTTGACTTTGTCATTAGCTAGCTTTCTCTTAGCTACGCTTGGAGGACTTTGCCTAGCACTCTTGCGTTTAGCGCCTTTGCGTGGCTTACGCGCTATTGCAATTGCCTACATTTCCTTTTTTCGTGGGGTGCCGCTCCTAGTTACTTTGTTCTTTATCTATTATGGCTTACCACTGATGGGAGTTGTCATGTCGGCCTTCACGGCTGCCATTTTGGGTTTGTCCATTACGGCTTCTGCTTACACGGCTGAAATTATTCGTGCCGGTATTGAAGGTGTGGAAAAAGGTCAGTGGGAAGCTGCCTTTGCTGTCGGCCTGAGCTATCGGCAGTCACTTGGCTATGTGGTGATACCTCAGGCTACACGCCTAGCTATTCCACCCTTATCCAATGTTATGCTAGATTTGGTTAAGTCCTCTTCGATTGCCGCCATTATTAGTGTACCAGAGATATTCCAGAAGGCTAAAGTAGTGGGAGCCTCAGAACATGATTTCATGACCATGTATATCTTGGTAGCAGTCATCTATTGGCTAATTTGTACGGCATATTCCTTGGTTCAAGCCAAGTTAGAACGCCGCTTTGCCCTAGATATTTAATGATATATAGAAAGAGTCCCTTAGTTTTAAGGGGCTCTTTTCGATAGATTATGAGAGGTTTGCTTGAATTGAAAAGTCTGATTGAAAGTGCTAGACTTAAAGTAAAGAGGAAAGGGGCAATGCCAGCTATGGGCAATAAGCAGCAAAAAAAGGCAGTTAGGTTTGGTTGGCCTGTAGACCGGAAAATACCTCGTAATTCCAGAGAATGGACGATGTTCTGGCTATCAATTGCCTTGACTCTAGTCATAAGCTGGGCTTTCTATCTCAGTCGTTGGCCCGTTCCAGTCAGGAAGGCACATTTCATCTTTCATGACGATGTAAACCGACTGATGGACTTAAAGATGCTTGAGTCAGAATCTTTCAGCTATCTATTGACTCTTGTGGCGGTCCTAATTGTTATCTTCATTTTTTATATGGTGACATCACATCTGATTTATATAGCCTATGATATTTGGCAGTCAATAAAGAGAAAAAGAAAAAACTAGGAAGGAGGGCAAGACATGGTAAAACGCCCCAACCACAGAAAAAATAATAATAAGAAGAAGCGAAAACAAAGTCCTAGTCGCGAGCGTCACTATCTGAGTTTTAGGGAAAAGTCTGTCCTCCAGATTATTGCCTTATTGATTGCAATAGGCTCTATTGCCATTGCTTATATGATGGATATTCGTTTGATGGCCTCCGCTAGTTCCCCTGGACTTAGTCTTAGAAGAACCTTGTCTTGGGAAAGTATCCAACTACTTACTAACTTTTCAGATTTTAAGACTTGGCTCTTAAGCATACAAGCCTTGATTGTGGTCTTGCTTATCTTTGCTTTCTTGGTGACGGTTTGCAACTTCTGGGTTCAATGGACTTGGCATGAGTTACGCACACTCTTTTTCTCCCAAGACAAAGGTCAGGAAGAGGTGGAAGCATGACCTTGATTGTGACAACAGCCATTGACAAAGACATTAACTTAGTAAAGCATGCCCAGGAACTAGCCAATCTATTCGGTGGAATCTATCAAGACCGTGGTAAGCGTACCATGAAGCAGATTTATAGCCAGGCAGATGGTGCCTTAGTCCTTAACAAGAATGAGTTAATCTACTATGATGCGGAGGGTCAGAAACTATTTTTCCATCCCAATACTGCTTGGCTCAGGGCACTTAACGGGCGTGACCCTTTGTTGGAAGCCTTAGCTTGTCCGCTTGGCGCCAGTGTCTTGGATGCCACCATGGGGATGGCCAGTGACAGCTTGGTGATGCAGTATTTTGGCTATCGGGTCACTGCTTTGGAGTCTAATCCCTTGGTGCATTTAATTGTCAGTGATGGGCTATCTCGCTTTGTTATGGAAGATAGTCGTTTTACCCAAGCCATGAGAGACTTGGTGACTTACTGTCAAGACCACCAAAGCTATCTAGCTCAAGCCCCTGATAAAAGTATAGACTGTGTCTACTTTGACCCTATGTTCAAGGTGGGAATCGAAGAATCCAAGAATTTAGATGGTATTCGCCTCTTAGCTAATCGGCAACCCTTGACTGAAGAAACTTTGGAAGAGGCTAAGCGGGTAGCAAGGCATCGTGTCGTTGTCAAAGCCCACTATCAAGATCCAATTTTTGAAGACTTAGGTCTGACACGTATCAAACGACCTAATACCAAATTCCATTATGGCTACTACCAATGTTAGGAGGAAACTTTATGAAACAATTAGTCTTAATTCGTCATGGTGAAAGTGAGTGGAACCGGCTTAACCTCTTTACAGGCTGGACGGATGTAGAACTGACGGATAAAGGTCTGGCAGAAGCCCATGAAGCGGGCCGCCAGCTTAAGGCAGCAGGATTTGACTTCGATTTAGCTTATACGAGCTATCTCAAACGGGCCATTCACACATTGGATACCGTTCTGACGGAGTTAGACCGATCTTGGCTGCCAGTCCATAAGGCTTGGCAGTTAAATGAACGTCATTATGGCGCCCTACAAGGCTTGAATAAGGTTGAGACGGCAGAGAAATATGGCGAAGAGCAGGTTAAAATCTGGCGCCGTTCTTTCGATGTCTTGCCCCCAAGCTTAGATGCTAGTGATAGTCGCAACCCGCGTTTGCAAGACCAATACCGACGTGTGCCTGCAGAGGAAAGTCTGCCCTTGGCGGAAAGTCTAGCTACCACCATCGAACGGGTCGTCCCTTACTTTGAATCCGTGATTCGGCCGCAAATGGCAGAAGGTCAACGAATCATCATAGCAGCACACGGAAACTCACTTCGTGCGCTCGTTAAATATTTTGATAAATTAAGCTCAGATCAAATTATGGAAGTGAATATTCCTACAGGAGTGCCACTAGTCTATGAATTTGATGACAACTTCCAAGCTATAAAACATTATTACCTAGGCGACCAAGAAACTCTAGTAGCTAAAATGTCTGCTGTGGCTAACCAAGGTAAGGTCGCTCATTAATCAAGCTAAGGATTGGACTTAGGGGCCAATCCTTTTTTTATGACTTGCAATCTGGCTAAAAAAGGGTAAACTTGTAAAGTGAGAAAAGGAGGATTCATTGTGAAACTTTATATCCAGTTCATGATTATTGTCTTATTGGCCTTTATAGGAGAGGGGATTTCGACTTATTTTCAATTACCGATCCCCGGCTCTATTTTGGGCTTAATCCTCCTATTTTTAGCTCTTGAATTTAAGCTCCTGCGTTTGCGTCATGTCAATGCAGTAGGTAACTTTCTCTTGGCTAATATGACCATTCTCTTTCTACCAGCTGCTGTCGGGATTATGGACCGTTATGAGGCCATTGCGCCTTTTCTAGGGCCAATTGTGCTCATCATAGTAGGTGCTATTGTACTTAATATTGTGGTTATTGCCTTAGTGGTTAATTATGTTAAGAACCGCTATGAAGGCAACTACGAGGACCGTTTTGTGGATGACTTTACTGAGGAGGTAAACTAGATGACTGCTGATTTTTGGGAAAATCCCTTATTTGGTCTTGGGCTATCCATTCTAGCTTACTATCTTGGTATGCGACTCAATCGACGTTGGCCTCACCCATTGACGACGCCACTTCTGCTTGCGACCATCCTAATTATTGTCGTCCTCAAGCTAACCGGTATTCCTTATCGTGCTTATTACGTGGGAGGCAGTTATCTTAACACTCTGATTGTGCCTTCGACAGTAGCTTTGGGAATTCCGCTTTATAAAACCTTCCACTTGATGAGACACCATATACGCAGTATTCTCTTAGGGACTTCAATTGCGGTTTTAGTTAATACGACTTTTACCGCACTCCTTGCTAAGCTTTTTGGTATGGATTTCTTCCTAGCGATTTCGCTTTTCCCTAAATCAGTCACGACTGCTATGGCGGTGGGGATTATCGACAAGATGCAAGGCATGACAACCGTGACCTTAGTGGTTGTAGTAGCCACTGGGATTTTGACAAGCGTTCTGGGGCCAGTTGTTTTAAAAGTTTTGAAGATTGATGACCATGTAGCAGTTGGCTTAGCCCTAGGTGGAACGGGGCACGCAGTAGGTACTGGTACAGCCTTCAAATATGGCCAAGTTGCGGGTGCCATGGCAGGTCTGGCAATTGGCGTGACGGGTTTGCTCTATGTTTTTATTAGCCCATTGATTGCGGCACTTATCTTGTCAAACTAATAGAGAGATTTAAATCCTAGTACTACAAGTACTAGGATTTAGTTTTTGGTGAGAGGGGGATTTGGTTGACAATCTAAATTTTCTATTATAAAATATGAATGAATATAAAATATATTCACTCAAACACTCAAAAGGAGGCAGGATAGCAGTGGATAAAAAACAAGCACTGAAGTTAGCCGCTCATGAAGTCTTTTCTAAAAAGGGCTACAAAGCGACAGGAATTTCAGAAATTGCCAAGCAGGCCAGCATGGCGGTCGGCTCTTTTTATAATTATTATGACAGTAAGGAAGCCATTTTTTTGGATATCTACATCGATGAAAACAATCGTGCTCGACAAGCTATGATTGAAGAGATTGATTGGCAAATGGATATGGTTGAACTAGTTAGCCAAATTTTTGGACGGTCACGTTCCTTGGTTTCTTCCAATAAAATCCTTAAGGAGTGGTATAATCCTGCAATCGCAGATCAATTACATGGATATTATTCCTCCCAAGAAGGCAAAGTATCAAATCCTTTCCACAATTTTCTAGTCGAAACTTTTACCAGTCGAATGTTAGCAGAAGGTTACTCCCAAGATAAAATTCAGGATATTTTACGTGTCTACAATCTTTTCTATTACATGGATATGCAAATTACAGAACAAGATGTGCCAGATTTAAGTAGAACGCTGGAAATATTGGCAACTAATTTCGTTAAAGGCGTCTTGAAATAAAGAGTAACTCTTTATTTCGCTACAAAATGAATGAATATAATATATGTTCATTCTTAAATTGGGAGGAATTAGTCATGAAAAAACAAAATATGAAAAGAGGAAAAACTATGTTAATCACTATCCTAGCAGTCATTGGAAGTTTATGTATTATCGCTTGGGGCATTATCGCTTATCTTGGGCGTGGTCAAACGCTATCTGTCCTTTCTATTGAAAAACTAGAGGGAGATTTAAGCCTCATCCACTTGGCTAAACCTGACAATATGCAATGGAAGGCAGGTGCCCATGCTAAGATCTCTTTACCAAATAGTATAGATAATCATCAAACCGCTAGCGAGGTTGTAACGGGTGCAAGCAAAAGCAAAGCTAAAGATGGGGAAAGTAGCCGTTGGCTAACGATTGCTTCAAATTCAAATGAAGGTGAAATTTTAATTTTGACTCATAATAGTGGCAGTCCTTACAAAAAAAGTCTAACTAATCTGCCAGCGGGAAGCAAAGTAGAGCTAAGTTGGTTGGACTCAAGCTTATCCACGGCAGACAGCAATAAACCCTTCGTATGTTTTGCCTCAGATGTCGGTATTGCGGCCATTCGCCCAATCATCAAAGAAGAGCTAGGTAAACGCGAATTGGTCTTGAGCCACTTAAGTAAAGGGGTGATGGTCTTTAACAATGAACTGGAAGTTTCAGCTAAAAATCATGCAAATCTAAGCTATGAGAGCAGCTCCAGTCTTTCTCAAAGTCAAGCCTATTTAAATGAAGCAGTTGAGCGCTATGGTAATGATGCGACTTATCTATTAGCGGGACAGGCCGATGATGTTAATGCTATGACCAAATTCCTTAAGGATAAGGGAATTGATAAGAAGAAAATCAAAACGAGTCGATTTAGGGGCTTAAAATAGTTTGTAAGTTAAAGAGTAGACTTTAATAGCTTTTGAGAGTGATAAAGGGATGAAAAAATCCAATGGTCATGCAACCATTGGATTTTTTTTACACATAGTATAGAATGCTATAAAACATAAAGACGGCCCCACCTAATACGAAAAGGTGCCAAATAATGTGCATCCATTTGTTGTCTTTCATACGATAAAAAATCGTTCCTAGTGAGTAAGTGACACCGCCCAAAGCTAAGAGCAGAATCCCGGTTAAGGGAATAGATTGTGCTAAGGGGTAGATGATGAAGACACTGAGCCAACCTAATCCTAGGTAAAGGAAGGTACTGAGTTTTGGCCAACGGCCGATAGAAGAGACTTCGAAGATAATGCCTCCAATAGCCAAGGCCCAGACAAGGGCTAGGAAACCATAACCCACAAGGCCCCCAATTGAAACCATCAGGTAGGGGGTGTAAGTCCCTGCGATTAAGAGATAGATAGAAGAATGGTCGATCTTCTGGAAGACATCCTTATAGCGTGTCAGGCTAAAGGAATGATATAGGGTTGAATTCAAGAATAATAGGAAGAGGCTAGCCCCGTATACAGCATAGGATACGATTTCTAGATGTGAGCTATGTTGCACGCCTTTGAGAATGAGCGCAACTGTGGCAATAATGCTTAAGAGGGCACCAATACCATGAGTTGCAGCATTGAGGACTTCAATGATGACTTGTTTAGTATAGGATAATTTAAGTGTTTCTTTCATATTTTCCCTCCTTTGCTTCATTGTACCGCAAATGACTTGAGAAAGAAAGTTAAAGCCCTAGGGACTATGTTTTGCATCTTGTGGCCTATTTTTGGTAGAATGGTTGTATACGAACACAAAGGAGGACCTAATGGCAAAGAGTTTTTACGATTATATTTCTCGGTCGGTGGACTATGGTGCCAAGGACCGCATGAGTCGCTTGGCTAACGCTATCCACTCTGATCAAGGATTTCCCAAGCGTAGCGAAGAGTTTGATGAAATCTCACGTTACATGGAAGATAACCCTCATTACTCACGCCTACTGTCCATCTTTGATGATGCGTGGCAACAGTATCTTTATAACAAATAGAAAGGATTACATTTTATGTCGATTCATATTGCAGCCCAAGAAGGCCAAATCGCTGAAGTTGTTTTATTTCCAGGGGACCCATTGCGTGCCCAATATATTGCTGAAACCTTCCTAGAGAATGTGACGCGTTATAATACTGTACGTAACATGTTCGGTTTTACCGGGACCTATAAGGGTGTTCCAGTTTCTGTGCAGGGTTCGGGTATGGGGATTCCGTCAGCTATGATTTACGCAGAAGAGCTCTATCAAAGTTATGGCGTTAAGACGATTATCCGTATCGGGACTGCTGGTGGGATGAAAGAATCTGTTAAGGTTCGTGATATTGTCTTTGGCCAAGGAGCGACGACAGACTCTAGCTGCCTAACCAATATCTTCAATGGTCAAGTCTCCTTTGCAGCCTTAGCTGATTTCAAGGTTCTAGATACTGCTTACCACTTAGCAGCAGAAAAGTTACCTAAGGAAAATATCCATGTCGGTAATATTCTGTCTAGTGACCGTTTCTATAACGAAGAGTTAGACAAGGCTAAATTAGCACGCTATGGTGTCTTAGCGGTTGAAATGGAAGCAGCTGGGCTCTATGCCGTGGCAGCTAAACACAACCGTCAAGCCTTAGCTATGTGTACCATCAGCGACCACTTAATTACGGGTGAAGAAACAACGGCTGAAGAACGCCAAACAACTTTCACACAAATGATGGAAGTTGCTTTAGAAACAGCTTACGCGCTCCAAAGCAAATAAGCGAATTAATTATTGGAAAGAAGGGATTCGATGAAGTTAAGCAAAGGATTGAAATGGTTCTCTGCCTTACTAGTGACAACCAGTGTACTTTCAACGACTGTTCCAGTGACTGCAGCGCCGTTTAGCCTCTTTGGTTCAAAAGAACAGCTATCGGATGAAGATATACAGAAGATTCAGGAAGTCTATCGTTCTATTCGCGAAGGCTACATTGAGGAAATAGACAAGGAGAAAATACTAGAAGGTGCTCTTAAGGGGATGGTGTCTGCCACAGAAGATCCATACTCAGAGTATTTCAACAAGGAAGAATCGGATGCCTTCGATAATGCCATGAGTGATTCCTTTGAAGGGATTGGGGTTCAGTTCCAAGTCAAAGGTGGCGAAATGGTTGTGATTAGTGCCCTTGATGACACACCTGCCTCTAAAGCAGGTTTGCAGCCAAATGACGTTATTGTCAGCGTAGATGGCACAGAGCTTAAGGACAAGACGACCCAAGAAGTTATGAAACTTATTCGTGGCCCTAAGGGTTCTGAAGTCAAACTAGTCATTCGCCGTGGTGGGTCAAACTTTGATGTCAAGTTGACTCGCGACACTATTCCGAATTATTCCGTTACTAGCAATTTGGATGAGCAAGACAAGACCATTGCCCACATTAAAATTATCCAATTTGGTGAGAATACTGGTAAGGAATTAGAGAATGCTGTTAAGAAAGCCCGCGAAGACGGGGCTAAGAGCTTCATCTTCGACCTGCGTAATGACCCAGGTGGCCTCCTAAGTCAGGCCCTTGCTATCGGCAATATGTTCTTGAAAGATGGCGATGTCATCCTCCAAACTCAAGAGCGTGGCAGTGATCCGACTGTCTTTTCAGCGGATTCTAAATTATATGGTGACTTCAAAATCACGGAGCCTTATGTCTTCTTGATAGATGGTGGTTCAGCATCTGCTAGTGAAATTTTAGCTGCTGCTATTAAGGAAAACACCAAACATGATTTAGTAGGCGAGAAGACCTTTGGTAAAGGGACGGTTCAACAAGTTCTTAATCAATCAGATCTTGGCGAATTGAAGCTAACGATTGCTAAATGGTTAACGCCAAAAGGTGAGTGGATTCATAAACAAGGGATTGAGCCGACAGTTGCTGTCGAACAAGAGCCGGTGGCTAAGGCAGTTAGCCTCAGCTACGATGATACCCTTGCCAAAGGCCAATCTAATGATGGAGTAAAAAATCTGGCCTTAATTCTTAAAGCTTTAGGCTATGAATTAGAGTCTACTGAATACTTTGATGATAAGATGGAAGCTGCTGTCAAGGCCTTCCAAAAAGATAAGGGATTGACTGAAGATGGTCAAGTAACTGGTAAGACAGCAGATGCCCTCAACGAGGCAACCCGTGATTATCTCAAGACTCATGATGCGCAGTACGACAAGGCCAAAGAAGTACTTAAGCAAGGAAATAACTCATGAGATCGCTAAGAAACTTAGGCCGTGACCTGGTCAATGTGGTTTTCTATCTCATGATTGCCGTCTTAATCCTAACAGGTATTCGGCAGTACATTCTGCAGCCTTTTCAGGTTGATGGCCATTCTATGGAGGCAACCCTCCATCATGGAGAGCACATGCTGCTCTTTCCTAGTGCTAAGATTAATCGCTTTGATGTAGTGGTATTTCCTGATCCAAAAGGGTCAGGAAATTCCTATGTTAAGCGGGTTATTGGTTTGCCTGGTGATCGATTGAGAGTGCACAATGACCAACTCTATCTCAATGATTTACCAGTGCCTGAACCTTATTTAGAACCTAATAAATCTCAAGCTGATAGCCATCCATTTACCCAAGACTTTTCCTTGTGGGATACCTTGGGAATTGAGACTATTCCAGAGGGTTACTACTTTGTCATGGGGGATAATCGACCTGGATCGGGTGATAGCCGTCAGTTCGGTTTGGTACCCATTTCCTCGGTTCAGGGGAAAGCGGATCTGGTTTATTGGCCCTTCAACCAAATGAGACGCATGGCGCACTATCAGCTCCAAGCAGATGGTTCCCTGTCTATTAGCGCACCCTAAACTATATCCTAGGAGGAAAGTTCGTGTCACAACCAATTCAATGGTTTCCTGGCCATATGGCCAAGGCCAAACGTGAAGCTAAGGAAAAACTCAATCTTGTCGATATTGTTATTGAGCTAGTCGACGCTCGCATTCCTGAATCCAGTCGTAATCCCTTAATAGACGAAATCGTAGGCAGTAAGCCCCGTATCATGGTCCTCAACAAGGCGGATTTAGCGGATTCAGCCAAGACCCAGGCCTGGATTAATTATTATCAAAGTCAAGGTATTCATGCCTTAGCTATCGATGCTCAGCACGGTAAAGGTCTCAAACAACTTGAGAAGCAGTGTCAGGCACTTATGTCAGATTACTTTGCCAAACAAGCTGCAAAAGGTGTCAAGCCGCGTGCTATTCGCCTTATGATTCTGGGTATTCCTAACGTAGGTAAATCCACTTTAATCAATCGCTTTGTGGGTAAGAACCAGGCCATTACCGGTAATAAACCAGGTGTAACCAAGGCGCAACGTTGGCTAAAAGTAGGGCGTAACTTCGAGTTACTGGATACTCCAGGGATTCTGTGGCCTAAGTTTGATGACCCTTTAGTGGGCAAAAAATTGGCTTTAACTGGTGCCATCAAAGACCAACTGGTCCATATGGATGATTTGGCTCTTTATCTATTAGAATTAGTCTTAGCCCATAATTCAGATTTACTTAAGCAACGTTACCGCGTCACTGAGCAAGAGTGCCAACTGCCCTTAGTAGAACTACTTTTAGTTATTACCAAACGACTGGGCTTTAAAGAGGATTATGACCAGGCGTCTACAAAATTAGTCATTGATTATCGTCAGCATCAATTAGGTAGTTTGACCTTGGATCAAGTACCTTTGGGTGTTACCACTGTAGGTGAAAATTAATGGCTAAGTTAACTGTTAGTCAAATTAAGCAAGCCTTGCTAGAAGTAAACGATAGATTTCATGAATTTTTAGTGACGCTAGTCGATGATGAGCGTAAAAGTGTCCAAAAATTGCTTGAACAATGCCATAAACGTATACAAAATCAAGAGTTAGTCTATCAAGAACACCAAAAAAGACTCAATCATGAAATAGCTGCCTATGAGGCTGGCTATCAAGTGATTGCGGGTTTAGATGAGGTAGGGCGTGGCCCTCTGGCTGGCCCAGTTGTGGTAGCAGCAGTTGTCCTACCTAGAGATTGCCAGAATTTACTGGTAGGCGTGACAGACTCTAAGCAATTGTCGCATGCTAAACGAATTGAATTCGCCCGCCAAATCCGTGAGGTTGCCCTTGATCTTAAAATTGTGGCCATTCCTCCGGCCATTATTGACCGGGACAATATCTATCAAGCCACTCGCCAGGGCATGAAGGCTGCTGTTGAAGCCCTAAATGTAAAACCTGATTATTTGCTGTTAGATGCCATTAATATTGATTCTGATTTGCCACAAGAATCCTTGGTCAAAGGCGATCAACGTTCCTTATCCATTGCGGCGGCTTCTATTATCGCCAAGGTATATCGAGATGAGTTAATGGTCCAATACAGCAAGATCTACCCAGAGTTTGGTTTTGAACGGAATATGGGCTATGGGACCAAGGAACACTTAGATGCCTTAGATAGAGTAGGTTATACACCTATTCATCGTCGGAGTTTTGAGCCGGTCAAGTCCATGAACAAAACATATGAATCTTAAAATTCAATCGGTTCCGCCAAGGAACCGATTTTTCTATTGAATACAAGATAGGCTTGACAAAACCCTTAGACATTTGTAGAATTAAATTGAGAAAGATTGCTTTTATCAAACGAAAGGAGATTCCTATGGCAGCAAAAATTAAACGACTAGCTGATGGCGAATTTACCATTTTAAAGGCCATCTGGCAATTGCCTCAGCCAACTACTTCTGCCCAGATTATTGAATATCTAGGTGAAGACAACCATTGGAAGCCACAAACCTTGCTCACGGTCTTAGCTCGCTTAACCGAAAAGGGCTACCTTAATAGCGAACGAGTGGGGCGTGAACGCCATTATACGGCACTTGTTTCGGAAGCAGATTATCTAGAGGTAGAGGCCTCTGACTTCTTAAATCGTTACAAGGGTCACTCTCTCAGTGGTTTCATCAATAACTTGTTCCGCTCAAATTCCTTGACTGATTCTGACATGGACGAATTGCGTGACCTGCTTAATCAGCATAAATCCTAGTGAGGAGGGGACTAGATGCAAGATTTACTCTTTAACTTCTTTTTGACTAGCTTGTCAGTTTCTTGCTTGATCCCACTTGTCAGTATTTGTTTTATGCTCTTCAAGAATCGACTGTCAGTCCGGAGTAAATATTATATCTGGATTGGGGTTATCCTGAGTCTCTTGTTACCATTTAGACCAGCCTTTAGTTTAGGCTTAATTGAGGTGCAACCACCCGCACCATTACTCCCGACCCCAGCTCCGACTCATTTAGGGTCGACACCATTAGAAGCTTCAGGAGCACCAGTTCCGACTCCTACATGGAGTTTTAACATTTTGCATGCTATCTCGTTGGTCTGGCTGCTAGGTGTCTTGATTTATCTTGGACGTCAGCTCTATAGTTACATCAAGTTCCAGACCATGCTCAAACGATGGGGCGACCCTGTTGAAGACTTAGCCATCTGGGAAAACTTAGCTGAGATGCAAGCTCTTGTGGGGGTAAAACGCGAAATTGGGCTAATTTATTGCCCTTTGGTGCACAGTCCTCTCTTATTTGGCTTCAGAAAACCAACCATTGTGCTTCCTGAGCTTGACTATACAGAGGAAGAATTTAGTTTAATCTTCCATCATGAATTAGTCCACTATAAGCACGGAGATGTTTATGTTAGTCTCTTGGCCATGTTTATCAAGAGTCTCTACTGGTATAATCCAATAGTTCGTTTTGCTAGCAAAGAGTTATTGGAAGCAGGGGAAATGTACTGTGATGCTACCGTATTAGCCCAACAGGATGTTAGCTACCGTATCTTCTATGGTGAGACAATTCTAACCATGATCGACCGAAGCAAGAAAAACCAAGTAGCTTTAACCACATGCTTCTATTCTAATCGTTTCAATTTGAAGCGACGCATATTAGCCATTATGGATAATCGCTATCCAATTCGCTTCTTATCCGTTTTGGTCATTCTAGGAGTGACTACTTTAGTCTTACTATCACGTTCTGTCTTTGTGATGGCACAACCACCTGCTAATCAGGTGACAGATAGTCAGATAAGCGAGCTCAGAGTTTCCAGCAATCAAGCCAGAGATTATGCCTTAGCAGAGGCGGGCTTAACATTGGATCAAGTCCAAGCCTTAGAAATAGAACTGTCTCAGGACCGCTATTTTGTCGCTTTTCAATATCAAAATACCGTTTATCAGTACCAAATTAGTGTGATAGATGGGCAAATTTTACGAGTTCATGAGACCAACCAAGTTTTAGTCTCTAATTCTCAACCAAGTGAGAGTCTCGCAAGTTCTGAACATATAGCTAGTCAAGCTTCTAATGCAGAGTCATCACAGGCACCATCAGTATTTAGACCTTTATTCAATGTGCAGTCCATCTTGAAAGATAGCGATGACGATGAATCTGATGACAAAGATGACGTGGATGATCCATATGATCCAGACGACCCAGATGTAGATGATTAATAAATAAATATAGATTTGAAGTCTAACGAGAGACGATAGAACTCTCGTTAGGCTTTTTATATGAAGTTTTTCAAGTATAACAATCACATGACAAAAGTAGGAACTACTTGAATTACAAAAACTACAAGCGTGGAATATGGTTATAAACGACAACTGTAGTATATCTATTAGCTCCTAGAGAACTTATCTTTATCACTTATCAGTTTATGTGGCTAATGAAGCCAATGCAAAGCCTGAAATGCTAATGATGTAATTGGTAGTCGCCTTAATAACTGGCCTCTGGTTGGCTTGGGTCTATAAGTACAAGACGCTCTATACGAAGGATTTTTTTATTACCTTGGCTCTCTTACCAACCATTATTGCTATGATTATCTTCTTAGTGAATGGCAATTTGGGTACCAGTGTGGCGGTGGCCGGGACCTTTAGTCTCATTCGTTTCCGTTCAGCAGCAGGGGGGCCAAAGAGATGCTAGTTATCTTCATGGCGACTGCTATCAATTTAGCTTGTGGGATGGGCTATGTCTTCCTAGCCTTGGTCTTTACCCTTGTCTTTACTTGTCTGCTTTTGATTTTGGAGCATGTCAATTTTGCTAATACAAGCCAATCCCGTCGTTATCTTACTGTGAAAATTTCGGCTGATCAAGATTATGATTTGCTCTTTGAGGGTATTTTTGAAGCGATTTGTCAGTCTGTAGAACTAGCCTCCATTTCTTTTGAAGATGGCGATTCCTTGCTTAAGTTAGACTATATCATAGAACTTAAGCGTGAGATTAGCGACCATGCCTTTATTAATCAATTCCAGGCCTACAATAGTTTAGCTAAAATAAGCTTTAGCAAGGTAGCCAAGAAGAAGACACTTTAGACAGCCCTTAAGCCAGCAGATTTATTTAGTCTGCTGGCTTATTTACACTTACTTGACAGCTTTTTGAAAACGCTTTATGATAGTTATATAATCTATTTTGAAGTGAGGATATATTTTACCAAGTAATGCTCATGAGTTAACAAAATGAGTGGTAGGATGCCTGATTTAGTCATCAGAAAGGGAGAGTGTTATGAGACCAAGAAAAACTCTAGTGAGGGACTTACTTTTAGCGCTTGATCGTCAGCTGCCCGTTCATTTGGAATTAGAAAACCTATTAGACTTTGTAGATGCACATTCATATAGCCAAGACCAGGTGATTTCAGCTTTAGAATACCTTAAGCACGAAGGCTATTTGTCAGGTCTTATTCTCTATGATGACCAAGGACAGCCATATCACTTCATTATTGAAGGTATGTCCCGTCAAGGGCGTGACTTGCTAGATAGCTTATCTAAAGAAAGTACCCTATAAAAAACTTTAACTAGAATAAGGGAGACTGGGATTCAATCCCAGTTTTTTCTTATATATGCTTTTCTTACTATTTATATAGTCTTGTAACTTTTTATCTTTTATAGAGGTGTTTAATTCTCCTTTTTGACTATATATAGTATGAAGGGGGAATCTTGATGGATTTGTCGATGAAGGAACAACTCATTCTTTTAAGCCTTGAAGGTGCTAACTATCGTGAGATTTGGTATTACCTTAAGCATGCCATTAATAGCGCTTGTCATCGTCATGCACTTAGCCTTGTAGACTGTCAGTCCATGTTGACAGAAGTCCAAAAAGAAGAAAGCATATTAGAAAATCCAAGCTTCCATTTTTATCTAGATGACCAAAGCTATTTGCGAGTCAAGGATTTGGCTAAGCATACGCTTATGATTGGAGAGCCTACTTATCCTAGGGCATGGTTAGAGATTCCTAAGCCTCCCTTACTAATCTATTATCAGGGGCATATTGAATGGTTACAAGAGCCACTAATTTCCATTGTTGGGACTCGAGCCATAAGTCTCCAAGGCCAAAAAGATGCGAGTTCTCTAACTCAAGCCTTATGTCATTCAGGCTATGTCTGTGTCTCAGGGATGGCCTTGGGAGTAGATGCTATGGTTCATCGAACGGCTCTTAACACCCCTGGCGGCAAAACCATTGCCATCTTACCAGCTGGTTTTGGCACCTGTTATCCACGAAGTCATACAAGCCTTATGGCTGAATTAGGGCAATCCCACTTACTCTTGTCAGAGTATTTGCCTCATATAGGAATCAAAAAACATCATTTTATTATGCGTAATCGATTGGTGGCGGGGATTGCACCAGCACTGGTGGTTGTGGAAGCAGCTTTGAAGAGCGGAAGTCTCATCACAGCTAATTTTGCTCTACAGTATAATCGAGAGATTTATGTCTGTCCAGGACATTTGAGTGAGACCAATTCAGCCGGATGTAATCAGTTAATTGAAGCGGGAGCTAATGCCATTTATAGTCTGCCAGACTTCTTGGGAGAGCTGGAAACTCTCTATCGTCTCCAAGCAATAAAGAATTAAAAGTGTTGACAAGCGATCCGGTTTCGTCTAAGATTGATACGATTTACATTGAAGCAAGCCCCCTTGCTCGAGAAAGGGATGTGTCGATCAGGTGACTTATAAATATCTGGTGATTGTCGAATCACCAACCAAAGCAAAAACTATTGATAAATACTTGGGTAAGAACTATAAAGTAGTAGCCAGCAAAGGACACTTGCGTGATTTGCCTAAGAGTAAAATGGGTGTGGACATCGACAACCATTTTGAACCTAGCTACATTAACATTCGAGGTCGCGGAGATACCATTAAAGAACTGCGTAAATATGCCAAAAAGGCTGAAAAAGTCTACCTAGCAGCCGACCCGGACCGCGAAGGGGAAGCCATTGCTTGGCATCTTTCACATATTCTTGGGTTGGATCCTAATGACAAGAATCGCGTGGTCTTTAACGAAATTACCAAGGATTCTGTTAAGGAGGCCTTCAAGCATCCGCGTGCCATTGACCAAGAGTTGGTCGATGCGCAACAGGCGCGTCGTATCTTGGACCGGGTAGTCGGTTATTCTATTTCGCCTATATTATGGAAGAAAGTTAAAAAAGGCCTATCTGCTGGTCGGGTACAGTCGACGGCATTGAAACTTATTATTGATCGTGAAATGGAAATTCGCAACTTCAAACCAGAAGAGTATTGGGATATTCCGACAACCTTCCTTAAGGGTAAAAGCAAGTTCCAGGCTGATTTTTATGCACTGGATGGCAAGAAGTGTGAGCTTAAAAGTCATGAGGATGTCCAAACTGTGATGAAGCGTATTGATCAAAAGGCCCCATTCAAGGTGGATGAGATTGAGGAGAAGGAGCGTCGTCGCAAGTCTCAAGCGCCATTTACAACTTCAACCCTACAACAAGAAGCGTCTAATCGTCTTGGCTTCCGTACTAGCAAGACCATGATGGTTGCTCAGCAGCTCTATGAAGGGATAAGCATTGGCCGCAACACCGTCGGTTTGATTACCTATATGCGTACTGACTCAACCCGTATTGCGCCAAGTGCCCGTCAAGCAACCCTGGATTATATTGATGAGACCTTTGGATCTGAATACCTTGGGCCTGGTAAGGTGGTCCGTAATAGTCAAAGTGCACAAGATGCCCATGAAGCTATTCGTCCATCTAATGTGACACTTACTCCAGAGTCCATCCAAGCATCCTTAACTAAGGACCAATATAGACTCTATAATTTGATTTGGTCCCGTTTTGTGGCTAGTCAGATGGCGGATGCGGTCTACGATACCATTCGTTGCGACTTAAGTCAGAATGGTGCAAGCTTCCGTGCAAATGGCTCTAAGATTAAATTCCCTGGTTTCCTTAAGGTTTATCCATCTCAAGGGACTAAGGATAACTTCCTGCCAGGCTTAAAAGTTGGAGAAGCAGTCAAGGTGGCGGATATGAATCCAAGTCAGCACTTTACCCAACCACCTGCTCGTTACAACGAAGCCTCCTTGGTTAAGGTCTTAGAAGAAAAGGGGATTGGCCGTCCATCTACCTATTCACCAACTATTGAAACCTTGCGCAAGCGTTACTATGTCAAAATGGTAGCTAAGCGGTTTGAACCAACTGAATTAGGTGAGATTGTCAATAATCTCATGACGAGTTATTTCCCTAATATCGTGAATACCGAGTTTACGGCTGGCTTAGAAACGGAACTGGATGCCATTGAAGAAGGCAAGTTCCAGTGGGTTCAAGTCCTAGAATCCTTCTATAAAGGCTTTAAAGGTAATTTAACCAAGGCCGAAGAAGAAGTTGCTAAGATTGATATCAAGGATGAGCCAGCTGGATTTGCCTGTCCTGAATGTGGCCACGATATGGTCATTAAGATTGGCCGTTTTGGTAAGTTCTATGCTTGCAGCAATTTCCCGGATTGTCGCCATACAGAAGCTATTGTTAAAACCATTGGCGTGACCTGTCCGCAGTGTCATCAGGGCCAAGTGGTCGAACGCCAATCCAAGAAGAATCGCCTCTTCTTTGGCTGTGATCGATATCCTGACTGTGACTTTGTCTCTTGGGATAAGCCAGTTGGTCGCGACTGCCCAATCTGCCAACACTATCTGGTAGAAAAAACAAGTCGCAAGGGCAAACAAGTTGCTTGCACTCACTGTGACTATCAAGAAGACATTCAAAAATAAGTAAGTCCCTTGTCGGCATGAAAGAGATTAAACCGAGGTTTAATCTCTTTTTGTTTATCATTTCTTAACAAATGACAGCAAATGAGGCGGGGCAGTCGCTTCAAGAGCAAAAAAGTGATACACTAAAAGACATAGAAAGAATGAAAGTCGGTGGTCTTATGCAAGAAGCTATTGCGCGTTTTCTCCAATACATCAGTGTTGAAAGACGCTATTCCCAGAAGACCCTGGCTGCCTATCAGCAAGATTTAGCGGCTTTTCAGTCTTTTATTGAGACTAGCGGTGGCGGCGATTTGAAGCAAATTGCCTATCAAGACCTTAGACTCTATCTGGCTTACCTCAATGAACAAGCTTACGCCAAAACGAGTATTCGTCGCAAGTTATCCAGTCTTCGATCATTTTTTACCTACTGTCTAAGCCAGGGGTGGATTGAGACTAATCCCATGGAATTGGTTCAGTACCAGGTGAAAAAGAAGACCTTGCCACAATTCTTCTATGAACAAGAACTGACTCAACTCTTCGACGCCCTTTATAAGCGGGAAGATGATGCAGCTTGGCGTGACAGAATGCTCTTGGAAGTCCTCTATGCGACAGGCATGCGGGTCAGTGAACTGAGCGAATTGAGCTTAGATCGCCTCAACCTAGAGGTACAACTTATTCGTGTTCTCGGGAAGGGAAATAAGGAGCGTATCGTCCCCTTAGGAGATTCGGCAACCCAAGCCATTCGGGATTATTTGACGCATCTAAGACCAAAAATAGACTCTAAGAAGAGTCAATACCTGCTACTGACTGACAAGGGTGCTCAAATGACACCTAGACAGATTCGGACGCGACTTAACAGTTTGGTTCAAGAACAAGCTATGAACTTGAAGATTTATCCCCACAAATTGCGGCATTCTTTTGCCACACATTTGCTCAATAAGGGGGCAGACCTGAGAACGGTTCAAGAACTCTTGGGCCACGCCAACCTCAGTTCAACCCAAATCTATACGCATGTAACAAAAGACCAATTGCGCAGCCAATACCTTAAAGCCCATCCTAGGGCCAAACAAGCTAAGCAAGGTAAATAATCACGCTAAAAGGAAGTGACCATCATGACAACAATTTGTGCTGTAAAAAAAGATAATCAACTAGCCATGGCTGGTGATGGCCAAATTACAATGGGCCAACAAGTCATTATGAAAGGCTCTGCTCGTAAGATTCGACGCATTTATCATAACCAAGTTCTAGTTGGTTTTGCGGGTGGTGTAGCGGACGCTATCACCTTGTCAGAAATGTTCGAGACCAAGCTCAGCGAGCACCAAGGTCAATTAACCAGAGCAGCTGTCGAACTAGCCAAGTCTTGGCGTTCTGATCGGACATTACAGAAGCTAGAAGCCCTACTGATTGTCATGGATAAGAACAATCTCCTCATGGTCAGTGGGACCGGTGAAGTCATTGAGCCAGATGATGGCATTTTGACCATTGGTTCAGGAGGCAACTATGCTTTAGCGGCAGCCCGTGCTCTTAAGCGTAACGCGCCAGAATTGAATGCCGTAGACATTGCCAAACAAGCGCTGCAAATTGCCAGTGAGATTGATGTTTTCACCAATGACCAAATCCGTGTGGAAGAAGCCTAAGAGGGCTGACTTGCCATTATAATAGAAGGGATGAATTGATTATGAGTCAATTAACACCACGTTATGTCGTCAATGAGTTAAATAAATACATTATCGGACAAGATGAAGCCAAACGTGCCATTGCCATTGCTTTGCGCAATCGTCTGCGCCGTCTCAAGCTAGATCCAGCTATGCAGGCTGAAGTAAAGCCAAAGAACATCTTGATGATTGGGCCAACTGGGGTCGGGAAGACCGAGATTGCGCGACGCTTGGCTGAAATCGCCAATGCTCCTTTTGTCAAAGTAGAAGCGACCAAGTATACCGAAATCGGTTATGTTGGTCGTGACGTAGAGGCCATGGTACGTGACTTGGTTGAAGCCAGCATTCGCATGGTCAAGAAGATTAAACATCAAGAAGTGAGAGAAGAGGCCTATGAACGTGCCTTGACTCGTCTAGCTAAGGCTCTTAAACCTGGTATTAAACAAGAGAAGAAACAACAAGCTCAACCTAATGATTTTATGGCCATGTTGCAAAAAATGACTCAAAGCCAGGAGGAGCCTCAGGAAGTGGTGACAGATGACATTAAGGTCAGTCGCCGCCAAATCAAGGAGCAATTGCGCCAAGGCTTACTTAATGACAAGGAAGTCACCATTGAATTAGAAGAGAAGAAACTGCAACTCAACAACTTAAATCCTATGATGGAACAAATGATGGATGTCCAATCCGAGTTCCAAAACTTACGGCCTAAGAAAAAAATCAAACGTAGTGTGACCGTCAAGGAAGCCCTCGAATTACTGACAGAAGAAGAGTCAGATCACCTAGTTAATCAAGATGATATCAACCAACAGGCTTTGGAATTGGCTCAGAACAGTGGCATTATCTTCATCGACGAAATCGATAAGATTGCGACTTCTTCCAACCATGGAGGAGAAGTTAGCCGTCAGGGGGTCCAACGTGACATCTTGCCAATTGTTGAAGGTAGTGACGTTCAGACTAAGTATGGTATTATTTCAACTGATCACATTCTCTTTATTGGATCGGGTGCCTTTCATGTTGCCAAACCTTCTGATTTAATTCCTGAATTACAAGGCCGCTTCCCAATCCGTGTCCAGTTGACCGACCTTAAGGTGGATGATTTCCGTCGTATCCTGCAAGAGCCAGCTCATGCTATTTTGCATCAATATCAGGCCATGTTGGCAACAGAAGGGGTAGAGGTCATCTTTACAGACTCTGCTATCGATAAAATGGCGGAGTATGCGGTGCTCTTAAATGAGTCAACCGATAATATTGGAGCACGTCGTCTGCACACCATCGTGGAAACTGTCTTAGAAGAGTTGCTCTATGAAGCCGCGGATATGAATATGGGCCGTATTGAGATTAATGGTGCCTATGTTAGTCAACGTTTAGATAAGATTGTAGAAAGTCCTGATTTAAGCCACTATATCTTATAAGCAACTCGTAAAACGAGATTTGAGGAGGTATATCCATGATACAACTAGAGAATGAGCAAGTGATTGTAAAAATTAAGGAGATGGGGGCTGAATTGACCTCTGTCTTGGACCGTGCGACTGCTTATGAATTCATCTGGCAAGGGGATCCCAACTACTGGGGACGACAGGCACCCATTCTCTTTCCGATTGTGGGTAGCTTAAAGGAAGGGGCTGTCTCCTATCAGGGGCAAGACTATCGCTTACCACGTCATGGTTTTGCTAGAGATAGCTACTTTCGTGTCATTGCTCAGTCACAACAAGCGGTTACCTTTGAACTGATATCAAATGATGAGACTAAGAAGCTGTATCCTTTCGACTTTGTCCTGCAAGTTTCCTATATTTTGTCAGGTAGACGTTTGACTGTTTCATATACGGTCCATAATCCTCATACGAGTCAGGTCCTTTATTATAACATCGGAGGTCACCCGGCCTTTAATGTTTGCCAAAATGACAAGGAAGAATTTGACGGGGTATGGCTTAGCTTCCAACCGCAAGAGATGTTGCGCCACATTCCCCTAGATGTAGCTAGTGGCTTAATTGAGCTTAATAAGGCGCGCTACCAAGAGCTAAGTCGAATGGAACTTAGTCACAAGACTTTTAAGAAAGACGCGCTCATCTATCAAATCAAGCCAGAGACTGAGTTGCTTCTAGAAGACGCTCAAGCCAGCATTGGACTTAGTCATCATGGCATGACCTTTGTGGGGATTTGGTCTCCTTATCCTGTTAAAGCACCATTTGTCTGCCTAGAACCATGGGCGGGCGTTGCGGATAGTAGCGAGACAAGCGGCCAGTGGCCAGAAAAATACCAGGTCATAGAAGTGGGACCCTCCAATGTATCCACCCATGACTACACCCTGACTTTTACTAAGAAAAACTAAGACAAGAAATTTAGGAATTAGCAGAAAGCGAGGCTAGACATATGCATTCCCTTGAATTGGCGCCCCAAACTAAATTGGGGGTTCTAGAAGCCTATTATGGGTATGATCATTTTCGTCCAGGCCAAGAAGCCATTATTGATGCCATTCTATCTGGACGGGATGCTATGGCCATTATGCCAACTTCTGCTGGTAAGTCTCTTTGCTTTCAAGTACCAGCTTTGTTATTGCCAGGGGTTACCTTAGTGATTTCGCCACTTATTTCGCTAATGCAAGACCAGGTTTCTAGCTTGGAAGCCATGGGCATACCTGCAGTTTTGATTAATAGTGGTCAAAGCTTGGAAGAAAATCGTCAAGCGGTAGCGGCCTTAAGAAGTGGACAAGTCAAACTAGCTTATATTGCGCCAGAGCGCCTGTCAAATGATTATTTTTTGAATTTAGTTAGTCAAGTAGAGGTCAGTCTGGTTGCAGTGGACGAAGCCCACTGTATCTCCCAATGGGGCAATGACTTTCGTCCTTCCTACCAAGCCATTCCTCATTTGCTAAATTATCTTGCCAAACGACCGGTCATGGCGGCCTTTACGGCGACTGCCACATACCAGGTTCGGCAAGATATTGTCCATTATTTGGGGCTAGAAGATCCATTTGAAATGGTGACGGGTTTTGACCGACCTAATCTTTTCTTTGCCTTGGAAGAACCAAGAGATAAAATGACAAGGCTCAAGGAATTATTGGCCAGTGGTGAGCCCAGCATTGTCTATTGCGCCACACGCAAAGATGTGGAGTCCGTCGCTAGCAAGCTAAAACAGGCCGGAATTCAGGCCAGACCCTACCATGCTGGGATGGACATGTCGGATCGTCATGCCACTCAACGCGCCTTTCAATTTGATGAGATTCAGGTAGTAGTAGCAACTAATGCCTTTGGTATGGGGATTGATAAATCCAATGTGCGTCAGGTCATCCATTATGCCATGCCCAAGGATTTGGAATCCTACTATCAGGAAGCTGGTCGTGCTGGCCGAGATGGCGAAGACTCTCGTTGTACCTTGTTCTATTCAGACCGCGACATTATGACCAATGTCTACCTGATTGAACAGGGTGGGGATCCAATCGGACGCCAGAAACTCAATGAAATGATTGACTATTGCCGAACCACTCAATGTTTGCGGGGCTTTATGTTACGTTATTTTGGTGAATCACCACATGAGACAAATTGTCAGTCCTGTACCAATTGCACGACGACAGTGGAACAGGTTGATATTACGGTGCCTGCACAAAAGATTCTAGCCTGTGTCTATCGCATGGGCCAACGTTATGGTATGACTAAGGTGGCCGAGGTCCTTAAGGGCAGTCAGAAGGCAGACATCAAAGGAACATATCTGGCTGATCTACCCACTTATGGTCTCATGAAAGACATACCAGAAGCTCAAATCAAGCGTTATATTAGTGCCTTGGTTGTAGAAGGTTATCTTAAGATGGTGGGGCAAGACTATCCCATTCTCAACCTAACTTCTAAGGCTAAGCCTGTATTAAAGGGTCAGGAGCAGGTATCCATTAAGCATACCTTGGCCATGAGTATTGCTAAGATGAGTCAAGTCAAGGCGCGTGGTAATGAGAGCCAAGATTCCTATGATCAAGTTCTTTTTGAGCGTTTACGGCAAGTCCGTTATGATTTGGCCCAAAAGCATCAAGTACCACCTTTTATTATATTTTCGGATGCTACCTTACGCGCCTTGTGTCGTCATTTCCCGACAACGGAGACAGCCTTCCTGACTATCTCTGGTGTGGGGCAGAAGAAATTATCTCAGTATGGCTATGACTTTATGCAAGCCATTGAGGCCTATCTGGCTGAAAAAGATAAGTAAAAAAACACGCTTAACTCTGTTGGGAGCTAAGCGTGTTTGCTTTTATTTAGCTTGTGATGAATCCTTGGATCCATGCTGATTGAGCCAGAGACCGAGACCAAAGCTGATCGTCTTTTCCTCATGGCGCATTAGGCGCTCAATGTTCTGACGGTGACGATAAATCATGAAGAGGGCGATAATGATAAAGGTCACGCCGTAGATTTTATTGGGCTGAGTCAAGAAGAGATAGCAGGCGGTCAAGCTATAAGAAACCATGGCTGAGAAGCTAACGGTACTTGTTAGATAGAGTAAGGTAAAGAAGCTAATAACCATGACCAAGGCAATCCAGAAATGGAAGCCTAGCAAGACACCGATAGAAGTAGCAACAATCTTGCCGCCCTTGAAGTTGGCCCAAATGGGATAGGCATGGCCAATTAAGGCTGCAAGTGCGACAGCTGAGATTACCCAGGCATTATCTGTGAAGAGCCATTTGGCCAAGAGGACTGGAATCCAGCCTTTTAAGACATCAATCATGGCAACTAAGACGGCTGACTGAAAACCGTAGGTACGACCAATGTTAGTTGCACCACTATTACCAGAGCCTGTTTGGCGTACGTCTTGACGATAGCGTAGACGTGAATACCAAACTCCAGTAGGAATGGAACCTAGTAAGTAGGTGGCAATAATCAATAGGATTTTGAGATGCATAGAGAGCCTCCTTTAAATTCCCCTTTAGTGTATCACGAATTCCTAGTAAAAAAAAGGCCAGAGGACATCTTTCAGTTGCTATTTGGCGGATGATGCGCTAGAATGGGCCAGATGAAAGATTTAATTGAAATCTAGACCTAGTATTTGGTATGATAGAACAGTTGAAACGAAAAGTTGAGGTGACAATAATGGCTGATAAGCAGCAATTATTAACAAATTATGGTGATGATGCCATCCAAATCCTAGAGGGCTTAGAAGCCGTACGTAAGCGTCCGGGTATGTATATCGGCTCTACTGACCAACGTGGCTTGCATCACCTTTTATATGAAATTGTGGACAATGCTGTCGATGAAGCTTTGTCAGGTTTTGCAGACCATATTAAGGTAACCATCTGTCAAGATGGCAGTGTTAAGGTTCAAGATAATGGTCGTGGTTTGCCAGTCGGTTTGCATGCTTCAGGTAAGCCAACCATTGAAGTGGTCTTTACTGTCCTCCATGCCGGCGGTAAATTTGGTCAGGGTGGCTATAAGTCTGCTGGCGGCCTTCACGGGGTAGGGGCGTCAGTGGTTAATGCACTCTCTACGTGGGTGCAGGTTGAGGTGGACCGTGATGGCTATACCTATCAGATGCGCTTTGAGAATGGGGGCGTTCCGGTTACTAAACTCATTAAGACTAAAAACTCCAACAAGTCTAAACATGGGACTACCGTGCATTTTATGCCTGACAGCAAAATTTTCGGTCATGCTAGCATAAACAGTGAGACGATTGCAGAACGCATGCGTGAGTCTGCCTTCTTGCTTAAGGACCTAACCATTGAACTAATCGATGAACGCATTGACTATCATGAAGTCTTCCACTTCAACCAAGGTCTGATTGACTTCATTACTTATTTAAATGAAGAGAAAGATACCCTTGGAGATATCGCTGGCTTTGCTGGTGAGGTTGAGGGCTTTGAAATTGATTTTGCCTTTCAATACAATGATGGCTATTCTGAGACCATTCTATCCTTCGCCAATAATGTTCGCACAGGTGGCGGGGGTAGCCATGAGGTGGGGATGAAGACCGGCATGACCAAGGCCTTCAATGACTATGCGCGCAAGGTAGGACTGCTCAAAGATAAGGACAAAAACTTAGAAGGTTCAGATGTCAGAGAAGGGCTAACAGCGGTAATTTCGTTACGTATTCCTGAGCAATACCTACAATTTGAAGGTCAAACCAAGGAAAAACTTGGAACGCCTAAGGCACGCCCACTGGTAGAAAACTTCGTTAACGAAAAAATGACGGCCTATCTCAATGAAAATGGTAACTTCTCTCAGATGATTCTGCGTAAGGCTATTAAGGCCAGAGAAACGCGAGAAGCGGCTCGTAAGGCACGTGACGCGGCGCGTTCTGGTTCTAAGAAGCAGGCCCAAGAACGAGCAATTTCCGGTAAATTAACCAAGGCTCAATCAAAAGATGCTAGCAAGAACGAACTCTACCTAGTCGAAGGGGACTCTGCTGGTGGTTCAGCTAAGCTTGGCCGAAATCGCCAGTATCAAGCCATCCTGCCACTTCGCGGTAAGGTCATTAACACCGAAAAAGCGTCTATGCAAGATATCCTCAAAAACGAGGAAATCAATACCATGATTTATACTATCGGGGCAGGAGTAGGGGCAGATTTTGACCTAGAGTCGGTTAACTATAACAAAGTCATTATCATGACCGATGCGGACACGGATGGTGCCCACATTCAAGTCTTACTCTTAACTTTCTTCTACCGTTATATGAAGCCCTTGTTAGAAGCGGGCAAGGTCTATTTGGCTATGCCTCCGCTCTTCAAAATATCTAAAGGATCAGATAAGAAGCAAGTGGTGGAATATGCATGGACAGATGAAGAATTAGCCAGCAAAATTGCCAAAGTTGGCAAAGGCTATGTCCTTCAACGCTATAAAGGTCTTGGGGAAATGAACGCCGACCAGCTATGGGATACTACCATGAACCCGGAAACCCGTCTATTGATTCGTGTCACGATTGATGATGGGGCACGCGCGGAACGCCGACTGACTACCCTGATGGGTAATAAGGTAGAACCACGACGTAAGTGGATTGAGCGTCATGTCAGCTTTACGCTAGATACAGAAGACTCACTTCTGGAAATGTCGCAAGGGCAAGAATCCAGTCATGCCCATCATGAAAGTTTAGTCAAACAACAAGATGCGCGTCAAGAAGCCCAAGGACCTGAGTTAATCGCCCAGGATTCCGGCGAATTTTCACTCTTTAATGATGAGGAGGTCTAAGCATGAGCCAAGAAATGATTCAAGAATTAAGCTTTGCGGATGTGATTGGTGATCGCTTTGGTCGTTATTCCAAGTACATCATTCAAGACCGGGCCTTGCCAGATATTCGAGACGGTCTCAAACCGGTTCAACGCCGGATTCTATACGCTATGTATCGTGACCGGAATACAGCCGACAATCCTTACCGTAAGTCCGCTAAGACGGTCGGTAATGTCATCGGTAACTATCACCCTCATGGGGACTCTTCTGTCTATGAAGCCATGGTCCGCATGAGTCAAGACTGGAAGTTACGTAATCCTCTGATTGATATGCACGGAAATAACGGTTCTATGGATGGGGACCCAGCCGCAGCTATGCGTTATACTGAAGCCCGCCTGTCACCTATTGCTGCTCAGTTACTGCGTGATATTAAGCAAAAAACCGTTGATTTTATCCTTAACTTCGATGATACGGAAGAGGAGCCAACTGTTCTGCCAGCACGTTTCCCTAACCTCTTAGTCAATGGGGCAACAGGGATTTCAGCTGGTTATGCCACTGAAATTCCTCCTCATAACCTAGGTGAAATTATTGATGCCGTCATCTATCTCTTAACCCACAAGCGTCCTAAGTTAGAGGAATTGTTGGAGTTAGTACCGGGACCTGACTTCCCTACGGGGGCCATTATCCAAGGCATTGATGCCATTCAACAAGCCTATAAGACTGGGCAGGGGAAAATTACCCTGGTTTCGCAAACTGATATTGAGACCTTAAAAGGTGGTAAGAGTCAGATTGTGGTGACCGAATTACCATACGAAGTCAACAAGAGCAAGCTCATTCAACGCTTAGACGAAATTCGCATTCAGCGTAAGGTAGAAGGCATCGCGGATGTTCGCGATGAATCTGACCGCAATGGGGTGCGTCTGGTTGTAGAACTCAAGCGTGATGTGGACGCCAAGGGGATTCTGACCTACCTCCTAAAACATACTGACCTGCAGGTTAACTACCATTTTAATATGGTAGCCATCAACAAAAGACGACCAGAACTGGTCAACTTACAAACGATGTTGGAAGCCTATATCAGTCATCAACAGGAAGTCGTCACCCGTCGTACTCAGTATGATTTGGCTAATGACCAAAAACGTCTACATATTGTAGATGGCTTGATTCGCGTGGTTTCCATTCTGGATGAAGTCATTGCTACCATTCGCCGGTCTGATAATAAACAGGATGCTAAGGAAAACTTAGTTGCCGAGTTTGATTTTTCTATGGAGCAAGCGGAAGCCATCGTATCCTTACAACTCTATCGATTAACCAATACCGACATTACGGCCTTGCAACAGGAACGTTTGGAATTAAATGAACGGATTTTGATGTATCAAAATATCCTATCCAATCCTGAAATCCTCAATAAGGTTTTGATCAACGAACTTAAAGCTATCAAAAAAGACTTTGCGACACCGCGTCGTAGTCAAATACAAGCAGAGGTTCAAAGCCTAGAAATCGATACTCATATTCTGATTCCAGACGAGCAAGTTATGGTTTCTTTGACCAAGGAAGGCTATATGAAGCGGACTAGTATGCGTTCCTTTGCCTCATCTGATCTAAACAGTTTGGGCTTACGTGACTTTGACTATCCAATCTTTGTTGAGGAACTCAGTACCCACCAAGAATTAGTCATTATCACTTCCAAGGGAAATTATATTCATATTCCGGTGCATGAACTGCCTGAGATTAAATGGAAGGATCTTGGGGTCCATCTGTCCCAAAACTATCAACTTCAAGATGGCGAGCGCTTTGTTAAGGCTTTTGTGGCAAGCCAGGAGGACCATAAACTAATCTTGGCTACTAAGGCTGGTATGATTAAGCAGACGCCATTATCGGCCTTCACCACTTACCGCTCCTATAAAACGCGGACGGCAAAGGCTATGAATCTGCTAGACGATCAAGATGATGTGGTAGCAGCAGAATGCCTTAAAGCTGGTCAAAACTATGAAGTGGTCTTATTGACCAAACGTTCTTATTGCTTGCGTTACTCAGCTGATTTAGTATCAGAAATGGGTCTGAAAGCCAAAGGGGTAACAGCTATTAAGTTGAAAGAAGAAGACCAGGTGGTGGCCTGCCTAGTCGTTAATCAAGAGGCAAAACGCCCGCAACTCTTTGCCTTAACTCAACGTGGCAATGTGAAACGCAGCGACCTAACTGTCATACCTGAACTGGGACGTGGTTCGCGTGGTGTCCTCTTACTAAAAGAATTAAAAACCAATCCACATCAATTATTGAAAGTCTTAGCCCTTGATAAAGCTCAGCACCTAGTCTGTCTTTTAGGGGATACAGGACAAAAAGTTGTCTTTCCAGCTAGTGAGATTCCACTGTCGGATCGACTTGCTAACGGCTCGCAAGCGCCTGATTTAGCCAAATTAGGTAATGTCTTAGACTGCTATTTAGTTTTGGACATCCAATCTCAGGCTTCAGAAGCAAATTAGTTTTTTAACCATCGTCTGATTGGGCGATGGTTATTTTTTTTTGCTTAGACTTTGTGCAAGACAGTGGGGCTAGGATAATAAAGTTTGTTCATTTTACTTGTAGAAGAAGATAGATCTGTCTTAGTATTGCTTGTTATAGATTTTTTGTAAGAAAAAGAAAACGTGTAGGACTAGGGTTAGAAGCAAATGTACTAATACAGATGACAAATTATTGGCAAACAGAATTAGTACAGGATAGATATTTCACAAACTTTTGCACAAGCTGCGCGACTTTGTGAAACCGGTGTAAACCTTGATATAATAAGATATTTTACTTGATGTTTCTGAGCTAAAGGGCTTGCATTTTAAAATGTGAGTGTTATAATGAACATATAAAAGTTGTTGTACTAGATAGTTTACAGTTCAGTTAAGGAGGATATCTATGGAACAATGGCAAGGCTTTAAAGGTAAAAAATGGCAGGAAGAAATCGACGTGCGCGATTTCATCCAACAAAACTATACGCTCTATGAAGGAGACGATAGTTTCTTAGCAGGTCCTACCCAAGCAACCAAAGACTTATGGGCGCAAGTAATGGACTTGAACAAGCAAGAACGTGAAGCAGGCGGTGTCTTAGATACTGACACATCTGTTGTATCTACCATCACTTCTCACGGTCCTGGTTACTTAGATAAAGACAAGGAACAAGTGGTTGGTTTCCAAACTGACAAACCATTCAAACGTGGTTTACAACCATTTGGTGGGATTCGTATGTCTGAAAAGTCTGCAGAAGCTTATGGCTTCCATGTAGACCCAGAAGTATCTCACATCTTTACTGAATACCGTAAAACGCATAACCAAGGGGTATTTGATGTTTATACACCAGAAATGCGTGCAGCTCGTAAGTCTGGGATCATCACTGGTCTACCAGATGCTTACGGTCGTGGCCGTATCATCGGTGACTACCGTCGTGTTGCCCTCTACGGTGTTGACCGTTTGATGGAAGAAAAACTCAAAGACTACAACAACATCGGTTGCGATGTTATGACCAATGACATCTTACAATTACGTGAAGAATTGTCAGAACAATATCGTTCATTGAAAGATCTTAAGAAATTAGGGGAAATCTACGGCTTCGATATTTCTAAACCAGCAACTACCGCTAAAGAAGCTTTCCAATGGCTCTACTTAGCTTACTTAGCTGCTATCAAAGAACAAAACGGGGCAGCAATGTCCTTGGGTCGTACTTCTACCTTCTTAGACATCTACGTAGAACGTGACTTACGCAATGGTACCTTGACAGAAGAAGAAGCGCAAGAATTAGTTGACCACTTCATCATGAAGTTACGTTTAGTTAAATTCATGCGTACACCTGAATATAACGAACTCTTCTCTGGAGACCCAACCTGGGTAACTGAATCTATTGCAGGGGTTGGTTTAGATGGTCGCCCATTGGTAACTAAGAACTCCTTCCGCTACCTCCACACCTTATCTAACTTAGGTCCAGCACCAGAACCAAACTTAACCGTGCTTTGGTCACCACAGTTAACTGATGGCTTCAAGACCTTTGCAGCTAAGATGTCTATCGAATCTTCAGCTATCCAATACGAAAACGACGAAGTAATGCGTCCACAATATGGTGATGACTATGCGATTGCCTGCTGTGTATCTGCAATGCGTGTTGGTAAACAAATGCAATTCTTCGGCGCTCGTGCTAACTTAGCTAAGTGCTTGCTCTACGCAATCAACGGTGGTGTCGATGAAAAATCTAAGGCTCAAGTAGGTCCTAAGTTCCGACCAATCACTTCTGAATACCTAGACTTCGAAGAAGTAATGGAAAAGTATGATGATATGATGGAATGGTTGGCAGGACTTTATGTCAATGCCCTCAACTGTATCCACTACATGCACGACAAGTACAGCTACGAACGCATTCAAATGGCGGTACAAGATACCTACATTCACCGTACTATGGCGACTGGTATCGCTGGTTTCTCTGTAGCAGCTGACTCCTTGTCTGCAATCAAATACGGTAAAGTTAAGACAATCCGTGACGAAAACGGCGTAGTAGTTGACTTCGAAGTAGAAGGCGACTTCCCTAAATATGGGAACAACGATGACCGCGTAGATAGTATGGCGGTTGATCTCTTGAAACGCTTCATGACAAAAGTTAAGAAGCACCCAACCTACCGCAATGCGCAACACACTACTTCTATCTTAACCATCACTTCTAACGTTGTGTATGGTAAGAAGACTGGTAACACACCTGACGGTCGTCGTGCAGGTCAACCATTTGCACCAGGTGCTAACCCAATGCACGGTCGTGACACTCACGGGGCTTTGGCTTCCTTATCATCTGTTGCTAAAGTACCTTACTCTTACGCATTAGACGGTATCTCTAACACCTTCTCCATCATCCCACGTGCCTTAGGGAAGGAAGAAGATGTGCAACAAGAAAACTTATCCAACATGTTGGATGGTTACTCTAAAAAAGGTGGTCACCACCTCAACATCAACGTATTCAACCGCGACACCTTAGTGGATGCGATGGAGCACCCAGAAAACTACCCACAATTAACCATCCGGGTATCTGGTTACGCCGTTAACTTCATTAAGTTGACCCGTGAACAACAATTAGACGTTATCAACCGGACTATGCATAGCCAAATGTAATAGTCGAGTCTTGACTGGGAAAAGTGACGGGGCAACTCGTCGCTTTTGCCCTTTATATAGAGATAGGTAAGGAGATAAATGCAATGCAATTTGGGAACACAGCCACAACACAAGTAATTGGTCATGTCCATTCAACCGAAAGTTTTGGGTCCGTGGATGGCCCAGGCATTCGATTTATTACCTTCATGCAGGGCTGCCGCCTACGTTGCGAATTTTGCCACAACCCAGATACTTGGGCGACGCGTGGGGGACATGACTACACACCTCAACAACTCTTTGACGAGGCCGTTCAATACCAGGATTTCTGGGGTAAGAAGGGCGGCGTTACGGTTAGTGGGGGAGAGCCTCTCTTGCAGATTGACTTTATCATTGAGTTTTTCAAAATCTGTAAAGCCAATGGGGTCCACACTACTTTGGACTCATGTGGGGGACCATTCACCCGCAAGGAGCCATTCTTTAGTAAATTTAATGAATTGCTTAAGTATACAGATTTAATTCTTTTGGATCTTAAGCACATTGATTCAGATGGTCACCGTAAATTAACGGGTCAGCCTAATGAGAATATCTTGGATTTGGCACACTATTTATCTGATATTGGTCAACCAGTATGGATTCGCCATGTCTTGGTACCTGAACGCACTGACTTTGATGAATATCTGATTCGCCTTAGTGCCTTCGTCAAGACGCTTAAAAATGTTTTGAAATTTGAGGTCTTGCCATATCATAAGTTAGGGGTTTATAAGTACGAAGCCCTAGGGATTAAATACCGTTTGGCAGGTATTGAGCCGCCGACACCTGATCGGGTAGAGAACGCCAAACGTATTCTAGAAACTGCTTCTTATCGCGGTTATCTAACAGCTTAAGCCTTGAAATAGCCTTTAGTGAGTTACTATCACTAAAGGCTATTTATTTTGTGCAAAAGTTATAGGCGGGAAATTTGCTAATAAGGGTGGGAAAGCGTAAAATGAAAGGGTATGAGGGACTTTGCCTGGACCTCTTTGGGGCTATAATTTTTCCCAGCTACATGTTAAAATTAAGGCAGTAATTATCTTATAGGAGGATCCACTGACATGACCCAATACTTAGTTTTCGGACATAAAAACCCAGACACTGATACTATCGCATCTGCTATTGCTTTTGCCTACTACCTCAACCAAAAAGGCCACCAAGCAGAGGCCGTAGCACTCGGTGCACCTAATGAAGAAACGGCTTTTGCCCTTGACTACTTCAAGGCTCAAGCACCTCGTGTGATTGAATCAGCGGCAGGAACAGGTGCCCATGTGGCCCTAGTGGACCACAATGAAGCCAGCCAGTCTATTGATGATTTAGCTGAGTTAACAGTAGACTATGTCATTGATCACCACCGTATTGGCTTTGAGTCTGCACAGCCTTTGTACTATCGTTGTGAGCCAATCGGCTGTACTGCTACTGTCCTTTACAAGATGTTTGGCGAAGCAGGGATTGAAATTCCAGCGCAAATTGCTGGTCTCATGCTGTCTGCTATTATCTCTGATAGCTTACTCTTCAAATCACCAACTTGCACGCCAGAAGATGTAGATGCAGCACAAGCTTTAGCAAAACTGGCGGGTGTTGATGCACAAGTCTATGGTTTGGATTTATTGAAGGCTGGGACTAACTTAGCAAGCAAATCCGAAGAAACCTTACTCAACTTAGATGCTAAGAGCTTTGACATGAATGGCCACCAAGTACGGATTGCCCAAGTCAATGCCATTGGTTTTGCTGATCTCTTGGCTCGTAAAGAAGCCTTATTAAAGGCTATGCAAGCGGAAGTTGAGGCAAAAGGCTATGAACTCTTCCTCTTAGTAGTCACAGACGTCTTAGATAGTAACTCCTTTGGGTTAGTTGTAGGCCAAGATGTATCTGCTTTGGAAGCCGCTTTTGGTCAGAAGGTAGTGGACCAAGAACTAGAACTGCCAGGGGTAGTATCACGTAAAAAACAAATTGTACCACCATTAACAGATAGCTACGCAGCTCGCTAGTTATCTGTCGAAAGGGAGTTTTTATGAACAAAGTTAAGAAATTGCTTTATCCAGTCCTAGTCATTTTAGGATTAGTAGTGATTGGGACTAGTATCTGGCTAGCCAACCAATTGAATCAAGAACCTGCTTCAGTGGCAGTGTCTACTAGCTCATCTGAGGAATCGAGCTCACAAGTTGCCAAGGCTGATTCTTCCTCTAGTGAGGCGGCAAGTTCCACGTCGTCTAGTAGCCAGGCCGTACGTGGGGTCAACAAGCCTGAACGTAAGGGGACGCCTGCTCCTGAAACTAAGTTGGTAGATGAGCTTGGAAATACCATTGACTTATCATCAAAATTTGGTAAACCAACTATCATCAATATTTGGGCTTCTTGGTGTCCACCTTGTCGGGAGGAAATGCCTTATTTCTTAGAAGCCTACCGCAAATACGGGGATAAAGTTAATTTTGTTATGATTAATGCGACTGGTAGCCGTCCAGATGAGACAGCAGAGAAGGCGCAAGCTTATTTGAAAGAAGCTGGCTTGACTGACCTACCAATCTATTATGACGATCAACGTCAGAACCAAATTGCTTTCAACGCAGTCAGCCTGCCAACAACCTATATTCTCAACGCTAAAGGAGAAATTCTTAAACGCGGCCAGGGTTCTGTGCCTCGGGAAGAACTCTTCAAAGTACTAGAGCAAATGGTGGCTGAGCAGTAGTTTAAGTGACTAAAAGTAAGAACAGTGCCTAGGGCGCTGTTCTTTTATTCAAGTAATTAGAGAGGATGTGATGGGATGAGTTTTGATGGTTTTTTGACTCATGCCTTGGTTAAGGAGCTAGGTAGCCACTTAATAGGGGGGAAGGTTGCCAAAATTTATCAGCCTTTTGAGCAAGAACTGCAACTTGTTATTCGATCTCAACGCCAAAATTTACGTCTTCTGGTTTCTATCCACCCTCAATACTATCGCCTACATTTGACGGACGAGCGTCCCTCTAACCCGGAACACGCGCCAATGTTCTGCATGCTCTTGCGTAAACATCTGGAGCAAGCCGTGCTACTAGATATTCAACAAGTCGAGAATGATCGGATTGTTGAGCTGCATTTTACGGGACGAGACGAGTTGGGGGATAGCCAGGTTTATCGCTTGATTATTGAACTAATGGGGCGGCATTCTAATGTGATTCTGGTTAATGGCCAAGGTCGCATCATTGACTGTCTTAAACATGTACCTATGGCTTTTAATTCCTATCGCTTGTTGCAGCCCGGTGCTGACTATCGCCGGCCACCTCAAGATGAGAAACAAGTCAACTTGTTTAAGCTCAGCCAGGTGGATAGAGCAGAACTAGCAGAACGATTAGCTAGCGCGACTAGCCCGGGTCAGGTTCAAGCCCACATTCAGGGCCTAGGCCGACTAGCCAGTCAATCCTTCTTAGCCCAAGTCCAATCAGGGAAAAAATGGGAGGCAGTTCTAGCTGATTTCTGTCAGGCAGTAGAAGCAGGGGGCGCCTATTTCTTAGAAGCTGAGAAACCTGATTTTTATATGACGCCTTTAGTAGGCGTGACTGGCCAGTGGGTGCCCCATCAGACATTGTCAGGCTTGATTGCCTTCTATTATGCGGAACGCGTTCGATTAGATCGAATTAAGCAAATGACGGGGGACTTGAACCAACGTTTGCAACATTTGATTGAACGTAACCAGCTTAAGCTAGCTAATTTGGATCAAGATCAAGCTGTGGCATCTCAATCAGAAAGCTATCGCATCAAAGGTGAATTGCTTTCTGCCTACGCCTACCAAATCCAAAAGGGGCAGAGTCAAGTCTCTTTACCAAATTATTATGACAATGACCAAATGATAGAAATCGACTTGGACCCGCGTAAGACGGCAATTGAAAATAGCCAGGCTTATTTTAAACGCTATACCAAGTACCGCGATGCTCTCAAGCATATCGAGCTCCAAAGGCAGCTTGCACAAGAAGAAATTGCTTATTTGGAGTCTGTCCAGGTACAACTTAGTCGAGCTGATCTCCAGGATGTGGCGCAAATTCGCCTAGAACTAGCGGAGCAAGGCTACTTGAGTGCCAAGCAACAAAATCTCAAGAAACGCCGTCAGGACAAGGGCTTGGGTCCACGGCTCTATCAAGCAAGTGATGGGACACGAATCTTAGTAGGGCGTAATAATCTCCAGAATGATCAGCTCAGCCTTAAACAGGCCAATAAGAACTTCTGGTGGCTACATGCTAAGAATATTCCTGGCTCACATGTCATTATTGAATCTGAACACCCTTCAGATTCTAGCTTGACAGAAGCAGCCATGCTAGCAGCCTATTATTCCAAGTTTCAACAGTCAGCCAATGTCCCAGTTGACTATTTACAGGTTAAGTTTCTAAGAAAACCAAATGGGGCCAAACCAGGCTATGTTATCTACGAAGGGCAGAAAACGCTAAGTGTCACGCCAAGTCCGGAGCTTATCGAAGCCATGGAAGTCAAAAAATAAAAATTTTCCACATTAGTCTTGACACTGCTTGCAAACAAGGTTAAACTAGGATTATAAAATAATGAAAGGTTGAGGCAAATGTTTCAAAGTCAAACACAAGCAACAAAATACTGGCAATTCTGGCATAGATAGGTTGTAGACTTGGAACATTTCCAATGGATACAGCCCAGTTTAACATACTGCTGTATCTATGTAGCCTAACACCTCTGTTTACTGCATAGACACTGAGTCAAGACTATGCGTAGATGATCCAGAGGTTTTGAGATAGGACTTCTAATCCGACGCATAGCTGGCGTCGGATTTTTTGTTGCTAACTAATTCTTATCAGAAAAAAGGAGATTTATTATGAAAAAAGTAGTTAAATTTGTCGCACTATTCTTTGCTTTAATTCTTATTGCAGGCCAAGGCCTAGTGGCGCATGCAGCACCTGCCAAATTAAAAGTTGCCATCGTTCAACTTGTGACTCATCCATCCTTGGATGAAATTACCAGTGGGATTAAGGAATCCCTTGCTAGCCACGGCTACAAGGAAGGGGATAACTTAGAAATTGACTTCCAAAATGCGGAAGGCGATATGAACCTACTTCATAACATTTCGGAAGAGGTAGTGGCTAAGGAACCAGATTTGATCTTTGCCATCACCACTCCAGTGGCACAGTCTTTACAACAAGCCACCACAAAAATCCCAATCGTTCTTGCAGGTATCACGGATCCTGTCAGCGCCAAATTAGTGTCGGCTTTAGATAAGACAGATGGTAATATTACTGGGGTCAGTGATTTTGCACCTTTAGAAGACCTCTTCAAGCAATTCAAATCCCTTGATTTAGATGTTAAAACTATTGGGATGCTCTACACCACTAGCGAAGACAATGCTAAGGCTGAAGTAGAAAAAGCCAAAGCTATTGCTGAAAAATTAGGCTACAAGGTGGAAGTCAAGACCATTGACTCAACTAATGATATGGCTTTAGTTGCTGAGGAATTGGCAAGCAAGAGCCAGGCCATCTTCATTCCAACGGATAACACCATTGCGAGTTCGATTAGCACACTGCTAGATGTTACCGACAAGGCCAAGATTCCAGTCTTGCCAACTTATGAGAAGGCAGTCAAAGAAGGGGCCCTCTTATCAGTAGCCATCAGCCAAACTAATATCGGTAAGCAATCTGCAGATTTAGGTCTCAAAATTATTGATGGCACCAAAATTTCTGATTTACCAATCGAATTTGCCAAAGAAACAGTCAAAGTCTATAACGGTCAAACTGCTGAGAAGTTAGGTATTCAATTACCAAGTGATTTAACCTCTCAATTCAAGGACTTAAGTAAGGAGTAATTTCTATATGGGAATTTATTATAGTGCCATCGCTCAGGGGCTACTTTATAGCCTAATGGGGATTGGGCTCTACATTACCTTTCGTATTCTCAACTTTGCCGATTTGACCAGTGAAGCTTCCTTCGCGGTTGGGGCGGCAGTCGCAGTCAAGACCTTAACCCTAGGCTTACATCCTGTCTTATCCCTGTTCACAGCTTTTGTGGCAGGGATGCTGACCGGTTTAGTTACTGGGCTATTGATGACCTATTTCGAAATCCCATCTCTTTTAGCGGGGATCATTACCTTAACTGCCTTTTACTCTATTAATCTGCGAATTATGGAACGGGCTAACTTGAGTTTGCGCCAGGTTAAGACTCTCTACGATCTATTAACTGGCCTAATGGCAGATTCTACTAGTCGCATTTTCCTCGTGGGATCCATCCTAACCCTGATTGTCATTCTTTTGCTGGGTTATTTCTTTAAGACTGATTTAGGTCAATCCATGGTTGCGTCAGGGGACAATGAAGTTATGGCGCACAGTCTAGGGATTTCGGTTAAGTTAATGAAATGCTTAGCCCTCATGACTTCCAACGGAATTATTGCTGTAAGTGGGGCGCTGATTGCCCAACAGAATGGTTATGCTGATGTGGATATGGGGACTGGGACGGTGATCATCGCGCTATCTTCCATTATTATTGGGGAGATGCTCTTCAAACAGCTGACCCTATCTATGAGGCTATGTGCCATTGTCGTGGGTTCCGTCCTTTATCGCTTACTCTTGGTGGCCGTGCTCAAGCTAGGCTTTTTACCATCTGACTTCCGCTTGATATCTGCCTTAGTTTTAGCCATTTTCTTGGCTTTGCCAGCTATGCGTAAGAAAATTCAAGCTAAAAATTAAGATAGGAGGATAAGATAATGACCATACAACTGGATGTACAATCTATTAGCAAGACCTTCTATCGTATGCAGGATAGTCCCTTACAGGTACTAAGCGATATTTCTTTTCAAGTCCAAAAGGGCGAAATACTGGGCATTATTGGGACCAATGGAGCAGGAAAATCTACCTTGCTCAACTGCTTGACTGGCCATACGCCTGTGACCTCAGGTAGTATTCTACTGAATGGACAAGTTATTAGTAACCAAGCTGAAAGCAAAAATGCGGCCCTCATTAGCCGTATTTTCCAGGATCCGCGCATGGGGACCGCCCCACGTATGACGGTCTTCGAGAATCTTATGTTGGCCTCTAGGCGGGGCCAAAAACCTGGCTTTAAGCAATCACTTACTAAGGATAACTATGAGGCCATGAGAAATTTATTGAGTCAATTCCATTTGGAATTGGAAGATCGCTTAAATGTGCCGATTGAAGCCCTGTCTGGTGGCCAACGCCAAGCTATCGCTTTAATCATGGCAACACTTAAAAGACCAGAACTCTTACTCTTAGATGAGCATACGGCTGCTTTGGATCCGCGTACCTCCCGTCAAGTGATGCAAATGACCTCTGACCTGATTAAGAAGGAAGGGCTGACGGCGCTCATGATTACTCACCAATTGCCTGATGCCATTCAATATTGCGACCGTATTTTGCTGATGCATAAGGGGCAGATTCAGCATATTTATGACCAGGACCAAGTCAAGACTTTAACGGCGCCTGTCCTTTATCGACATCTGGAAGACTTGATTGAGGCTGAAGCCCAAGCGAGTCTCTAAGGAAAGGGAATTTCTTATGACACTTTTAAAAGGTCGCCATGTAGTGCTCTTAGGGTGTTCTAATGGTAAAGCCAAGACCCTGCAAGCCCAAGACAATCTGGATGCCTTAGTCAAGCTTTTGTCCCATCAATATGGTGCCAAGGTTACGATTAAGCCTAGTATTTGGCTAGATCAGGAAACGGGTGGTCACTGTCCAGCCGAGCTTAGGGCAGACTATTTGGCTAAGGCCTTAGCTGATTCTGAGGTCGACTGGATAATGGATTTAACAGGTGGGGACTTAGCCAACCAAACCTTAGCATCATTACCGACAGAATTTTTCAAGCACTTGAAGCGAGACAAGCCTGTTTATTATATGGGGTATAGTGACAATAGTGTGATGCTTAATGCCTGTTTGGCTCATGACATGATTATACCGGTGAATTTCTTTCCCCTAGCCTTGGTCTTAGATCCTACTTCGCGTGCTAACTTTGAGGCTTTCTTGCAAAATAAGCCTGGAGATAATTTGAAAGCCTTTGGCGGAAATATTCGTTGTTTTCTCAAACTAGCTGGTACCAGCTTCTGGCCACAAGATATAGCAGGGCGACGCTTATACCTGGAAGCTAGTTCAGGTTCCTTAGAACGAATCCAGTCTCTAATGGTACAGCTTAGTCAGCTAGTAAACTTGGATGATTTAGGCGAAATTTGTCTGGGACAATTCAATGAATTAGACGATAAGGGACAGCGACCAATTTTAGTGGACTATCTTAGTAGTATGACTGAGACAGCCATCACCGAAAATTTCTATTTGGGGCATCGTTTTCCACTAAAACCTTTCGATTACCATGGAATTAAGAATGAATTTACGGCTATTAACTAAAAATGATACTTGACTTCCCTCAAAATCACTGAACTTTTACTTGACTTAAAATAGGGAATGTTCGTGAGGTGACACTATATATAGTAGGTAAAATTTATTAAATCAAAAATTTTTACTAGATATAGATTGCCTTTTTCTCCTAATCGAGTTATGATAGTAAAGTAAATTCGAAGGGGGGATCCTACTTATGAACAAAATTACGGTATATTCCAAACCAAACTGCATGCAATGCGACTTTACTAAGCGATTCTTAGATCAACACAATCTAGAATATACAGCTGTAGACGTTATGCAAGACAGCGAGGCCCTAGCTCGTGTCCAAGAGCTTGGCTTCCAATCCTTGCCTGTTGTAGTTGCTGACGGGGTTGAACCATTCTTTGGTTTCCGTCCTGATATGCTAGAAAAATTAGCTTAAGCTAATAAAAAGACCCGCTAATCTCCCAAGTAGGAGTTGGCGGGTCTTTTATAATTCATTATTTGAGGAGCTGTTTGGCGTAATGAGATGGGCTCATACCGTATTCTTGGGTGAAAACACGTGAAAAATACTGAAGCGAACCGTAGCCCAAGGTTTCAGCAATCTCTGACAGGGTCAATTTTGATTCCTTAATTAAGAGCTTGCTACGTTTGAGTCGAAGCTGGTTAATATAGTTTTTAGGCGTCATATTGGCATATTTTTTAAATAGTAACTGTAGGGTAGAGCGAGATAAATTGAAGTGATTGACCAAATCATTAACTTGGTTTTCGGCTTCCACATGGTGGTGAAGATAATCCACGATGGATTGGAATAGCTCATTCTCGTAATTCTCGCGCATGGAAGTGCTAGGCTCATCATAGAAAGCCTGGTCGCTCTTAAGCATCTGAATAATGACAGACTTAAAGAGCGTAATCATTTCATCAGCATAGAATGGTGCGCCAGGGTGATTGGACAGTTCGACCATTTTTTCGATTACTTGGGTATAGTGATTACTGAGGTGGACAATTTTATGCTTGAGCTCGGGACTAATGCCACTAGCCTGAAACATAATGGAGAGATAGGTGGATACGCCGTCGCGTTTAACCATTTGACTATGACGCTGCTTAGGATAGTAGAGCATGCAATCATGGCGTTTAGCAGTGTGTTTGACACCGTCTACTTCGTGGACTAACTCACCTTGATCGACAATGGTCATCTCAAAGTAGTCGTGTTGGTCATTACTGAAGCGATAGGGCGCAGTCTTCACTTGGTAGAAGAAACCGTAGACTTTCTCAATTCTAATTTCTTCAACAAAATCACGTACCTTAAGTGCTTGTTTAGCAGGAACTAATTCTGGTTGGTGATTAAAACGTGGTTCTAAAATAATACTACATTCATCTGTAATAGAGAGAATATTAAAACAAATGTTGGCATGTAGTTCAATAGAGCCTTGAAGAACAAACTCCTGATAGGTATCTACTAGATAAGGATTATGGGTCATAATAATGAGGGCAATCCCGCTTTTAGCAGTAATAGTCACAGTATCAGGAAACTTAAGAAAACTATCTGACTTCTGGCGATTAATAGTCAAGGACTTCTTATGGTGCTTCTGACTATCCATGTCAAAATTAGTGAGGGAATCAAAATAGTCAGCATGAGCAAAGGCAGATGTTTTAATATACATAGGTTCACCCCTTTGTTTTTTCGGGCATTTACTCTTTTAGTATACCTCAATTTTGGCTATTAATCACTAAAAATGTCCTAAAAATTAAAAAGGATAAATTAAAAATGTCTAAGATTCCATCAATAGAGTTGTATCTAGCCTTAAATAGCATTATACTATTGATTGTAGAAAGTAATTAGTCATGAGAGGAAGGAAATCTCAATGCCAACAATCGAAATGGCCAGAGTTGATAATCGACTCATTCATGGCCAGATTTCAGTTCGATGGTGCAGTAAACTCGAAATCAATACAATCATTGTCGTCAACGATGCGGTTGCACAAAACAAGATACAACAAGGCTTGCTAGATATGGCTGTTCCAGATGAATATCATACACGCTACTACACCTTACAACAAGCCATTGACAAGCTGCCTAATCTGTCTTCAGATAAAAAAATGTTACTCATTTTTGAAAATATCCAAGACCTACGTAGCGTGGTAGCTGCAGGGGTTAAAATCCCATATATCAATATTGGTAACTTGGATATGTCGCCTGGTAAACGTCATATTGCAGCCTCAACTTCCTTAAGCCAAGAGGAAATGGATTGGCTGGATAGTCAAGCTCAAGCAGGGACTAAGGTTGAAGTGAGACGAATTCCGTCCGAAGAAGCAACCTATGTATTTTAAGCTTTAGAACAAGTCCAGGCCCTTGGTTTGGGCTTGTTTTTCAATCTTTGTAAATGTTAGGAAGTGCCCTATGATACGCCCAGCCCAGGCCAGTGATGTGCCTGCTCTCTATGATTTGATGGTCATTATCTGGCAAGATATGGAGTTTGAACCATTTGTGGCTTTAGATTCTCAGACTTTTAAAGAGGCTATGATTCAACATCTCTTAGATACTAAGCAAAAATATAATTACCAAAATTGCTGGGTTTATCAATCTAGACATACGGGCCAGATTCAGGGGCTAGTCTTAGGGTACCCGGGCCATTTAGAGCCTAGATATGATCGCCTCATAGAACAGCATTTTGGTGATCACACAGAGTTAGGAGATTTCTCCTTGACTCGCGAAAGTCGTGACGATGAATGGTACATTGATATGCTAGTCGTAGCTCCTCAAGCTCGGGGATTAGGTATTGCGACCGCCTTGGTTAAGCACCTTGAATCTGTTCACTCGGAGGGGACAGTTTTAGGCCTTAATTGTGACTTAGTCAATCCCAGAGCCAAGGCCCTTTACCATCGCTTGGGATTTGAAGTCAGAGACCGAGTCACTTTCTCAGGCCATGACTACCACCATATGCAAAAAACTGTAAAGCCCTAGGAGGATATATGAACTTTAAAGACTATACAAGCAAAGACTGGATTCGCTTAGTAATTGGACTCTTGATTCTAGTCCTAATCTGGTATTTCCGTCCTGGTGGCCTAGATAGCCCTAAGGACAAGAATCACAGCCCTGAGTCTAGCCAAGGAGCGCAAAATTCTGGCTCTACTAGTGAGAAGATTGATATCAAGGCTTTTACTGGGACCAACTATCAAGTCCTGCCAAAAGGCCAGAAAATTCCGGTTAACTTTGTCCGCATTGTAGATGGGGATACAGTTGTCCTCTCCTTAAACGGACATGAATTTCGGACCCGTTATCTGATGATTGATACGCCAGAATCGGTTAAGGAAGGTCTCAAGCCACAGCCATACGGTAAAGATGCTGCCCATCGCAACCAAGAATTACTGACCAATGCTAAGCAGGTTACCCTTGAGTTCGACAAGGGACCCTATGCCGATGATTATGACCGGGCGCTTGCCTATGTCTATGCCGATGACAAGTTAGTATCCCTAGAATTAGTCAAGGAAGGTTTGGCCTCGGTTTCCTATGTCAATCCTCCTAACAACAGTCAAGAAAAGACCCTGAGACAGGCTCAAAAGCAAGCAAAGAATGCCAAGAAGGGTATCTGGTCTATCCCCAACTACGTCAATGATAAGGGGAAATTTACTATCCAAGAATAAGAAAGGAATCGCCTATGCAGCTAAGAAATAAGCAAGCCAAGCAAGTATTCAAAATCAAGTTGAAGCGCAAACTTCTTTTAGTTATGAGTCTATTGACTTTATGGACGCCTCTGTCATTGGTTCAGGCTCAAATGACCATTGATAAAAATGAGTCAGCCATGCAGTCCGTAGGCCAAAGCAGTGAGTCGAGCCAAGAGGGGTCAACAGTCCGCGTGCGTGCTATTGGCGATATTCTCTTGCATGACTTTGTCTATGAACGGGCGCGAACTGCCAATGGCTATAATTTTGATAGCATGTTAGCGCCAGTCAAGTCCTATTTAGAAAATGCTGACATTACCGTTGCTAATATGGAAACTATTGTGGCAGGGGAGTCTGTTGGTTTAGGGACCTATCCCTTCTTCAATGCACCGTCACAGATTGTTGACAGCCTTAAAAATGTTGGGGTAGATATCGTCAACAATGTGTCCAACCATACCATGGATATGGGGGCACAAGGGGTATTAGCTTCCATTAAAGCCCTCAAACAACGAGACATGATGTATGTGGGTTCTTATGAGAGCTGGGAGGACTATAATACACCTCGCATCATTGAACGAAACGGCATTAAGGTTGGTTTTTTGGCTTATGCCTATGGCCTCAATGGTTTGGAACGCCCTCAGAATCAGCAGTATCTAGCAACACTGATCGACAAGCAGCTCATACCACTTGAAATCAAGGACTTGAATAGCAAGGTCGATGTTTCCATTGTTATTATTCAAAATGGTGAAGAGTATGAGACCATGCCGACGGCAGACCAAATAGCTACTCATCAATTGGCTCGTGATGCTGGTGCCAACTTCGTTTTAGGTGGTCATCCACACGTTTTAGAGCCTTTTATCTACTATAATGAATATCAAGCGGGACTCTTCTCACATGGTAACTTCCTGACTGGTCAATACGAGACAGCAACCAAGGTAGGGGGGATCACAGAATTTACTTATCGTAAGCTAAATGATGGTAAGGTGGTTCTAGATAGCATGCGTTTTATGCCAACTTATAATATTGGTCTACCAGAGTCTAGTGAATACCTGGTTGTGCCTCTTGCTGACTGGCAGAAATACAATATTTCCAATGGACAAGCCCTTATGGACGAAATCCGTCAACGTATGACGCGCTTTACTAACAAGGTTCAAGTCGTTGACTACCTGGATTAATCATACATATTTTATATAAAAGAAAAGCCTGATGGAATGGGCTTTTCTTTTTTTATGTCGATTTTTCGGATATATTTAGCCTATTTTGGGTATTTATATAAGAAGGAGGGGAGTAGTATGAAAGTAAAATTTAAGGGCATCTTGACAACTGGCTCCATACTAGTTGTCATGGTGGCTAGTCAGGTGGGGGCACAATCAGCCTATGTTTTATCTCAGTCTGTTAATAAGATACCAGTTGAGGCCTCAACTTGTGTCAGCCTTATTCGACAAATGACCCAAGCAGATGCAAACGACACTAGCAGTTCCCAGGACTTAGCAAGTCAGATGCGGGATCAAGAAGCTAGCTTAGCCAGCCTAGAAGATCAAGCCAAGCAAGTACAAGCTGAGCTAGCTAGCTTAGACGATAAAATCAAAACCCTACACGACCAGTTAGATCAAGTCTTAGATAGTGCCTATCAAGATTTAGTAAAAGAAAATCCTGAATTAGCTCAAGCTAGTGAAGACCAGCAGGCAGCCACTTTAGCCAATCAACCTCAAGTGGCCAGTTTGCAAGATGCTTTATCGAGTGCGCAAGCTGAAAAACAAGAAAATCAGACCAAGTTAGACCAAATCAAGTCAGATATAGCCAATTTGGATTATGAGCATGACCATAAAGAAGACCAATTAGAGCAATCCAAATCCAATAAGACGGCACTTAATGCCTGCTTGCTTTATCCTTACTCTAGTCACTATCTTAGTGCCGAGAGCCTAGCGCTCAATCCTGCTAGTGAGACCTTGGCTGACTATTTGGTACAGGTCAATCAAGTGCTCAAGCAGATTGTTCCCTTAGCCTATCAAAAGCTTAAGTACCAAGAGATTGAGACACTATTTTCACCTGAAACTAGCAATCTTGATGAGGTTAACAAGCTATTGGAGGGCAAACAGGACTTGCGACTTTCACCAGAAGGGGAGACCTATTATCAGTATGCGCAGGAACTATCGTTATTTGACGTAGAAATTTTGGCTAATCTAGCCCTGCGTCACTACTACCAATCAGGTGATAAGGCGACTTTGCAAGCAAAGTTCGATCAAGTCTACCAACTCAAAATCGGCCAATATCGTTATCTGACATCCATTAACAAAGAGGTTTTTCAAGCCCTTAAACAAGGTTTAGCCGACTATCTTAACGCCCACCACTATGGTGCTGAAGCCCAAGGAAAATTGCAAGCCTTAGTGGAGCGTTATCAATTACATTTAGTGAATTATAATGAGACGAGTCAAAAGTGGCAGCTAGTTGAAGATGAGGAGGAAAGCTTCCTGACGATACCGGATTTAATGTCAGAAGATCCTGAGACTAACAGTTCAAATAGTGAGTTGGGTAATAGCAACCAGGCTAATTCTACTAGAGATTGGACACCGTCCGACCATGATAGGCAGACAAGAGACCCTAGCAGTCAAGGGCATCAAGAAACTTCAAGCTCAAGTCAAAAGCAGTCAGAGTCTAGCTCGGAATCGTCAGCGGATAATAATCCCGAGACACTAAAGCGACTTAAGGAGCGACTCAATAAACGGCAGGCTAAGAATTCCAATCATCAGAGCAAATCCAAGCATCAAACCCCGTCTGGCCAATCTAAAAAGCAAGCTAAAGCAAAAGCCAATTCAAATCAAGCCAATGAGAGTAGTCAAGACAAGGGCAAGGGCAAGGGCAGTGTCAAGTTGCCTGATACAGGCGAGCAAGCCTTTTACATGACATTAGCCTTGGCACTTTGTGGCTTAGCAGCTGTCATTGTAGCTATCTATCTCTACCGGCGTTATCGCGAACGCAAGAAACTCAAAGACATTCATTTTGACTAAGCAAAGCATTTTGTGATGGGCAGGAAAAATCGTATAATAAAAGGGTAAAATGCAAAGGAGTGATTAATTCATGAATGAAGTAGCAAACTACCTAGAACAAGTCAAAGTATTCCAAGCTGTCAGCCCTGAAGAAGCCAAGGCAATGATGGACGCCAAAGATGGTGGCATCCTCTTTATTGGCCGTGAAAGCTGCCCATACTGCCGTCGTTTTGTGGCTAAACTTAGCCCATTGGCACAAGAAGCTGGCTTAAAAGTGGCTTATCTGCACTCGCAAAATCCAGAAACTTTGAGCCAAGTGCAACAATTACGCGATCAATGGCAAGTTCCAACTGTGCCAGGTTTCCTCTTTTCAGACAAAGAAGGGGTTCATGTTAAGTGTGACAGCTCCCTAAGTCCAGAAGAGATTCTAGCCTTTGTTAAGCGCTAGTTACTAAAATATTCTTGCTTCCTCTTAGCTGATTCTGCTATACTGAGACTAAGCAAAAAGGAGGAAGAAGATGTCTAAATTACCAAATTGCCCGCAATGTGATTCTGAATATACCTACGAAGATGGCCAGCTCTTTGTCTGCCCAATGTGTGCCCATGAATGGACCCAGGAAGACGAAGTTGCTCGTGCTGAAGCCGGGATTATTCGCGATGCCAATGGCAATCAACTTGAGAATGGTGACAGTGTCACGGTTATTAAGGATCTTAAGTTGAATGCGACGACAACGATTAAACAAGGGACCAAGGCTAAAAACATCCGTTTAATTGATGAGCCAGTTGATGGTCACGACATTGCATGTAAGATTGATGGCATTGGTAGCCTTTATCTCAAATCAATTTACGTCAAGAAATAACCAGCGTCTTAGGACCCGTTCTTACGTCAAGAACGGGTTTTTTGCCGATTAAATCAGCCCTTGGACTGATAAGGACGGACTGATCTTAGGTTACAATAGAAAGTGTTTAAGAAATCATGAAGGGGAGGGGAGACCATGCAGCAGACCATGCGACACTCATTGAAGCAATTGTTCTTGCTTTTATTTCGTCATTTGTTGAGTTTTGTGACGATTGCAGCCCTCCTCCAAATAGCCATTACCTATGTGGGAGGCTATCTTCTCAAACTGATTTTTCGCTTAGCTCTCGTTCTGGGCAACCAGACCCATTTAGATATTAATAATTTTTCTTATCTATTGAGACAACCCGACAGTCTACTAGCTTTTCTCTTGTTTGCCCTCTGTTTTGCGGCGCTTTTCTTTATCGAGTTATCGGTCTTGATTTATGTCATTTATGCTCGCCAGCTCAAAAAGGAAATATCCTATGGAGCTGTGATTCGCCAAGCCCTGGGTCGCTTAAGGCATTTGTTTGGCCTTAGTTTTCTCTATTTTCTTAGCTATGTTTTGCTTACCATTCCCATATCTGGTCTGGTCATGCAGTCTTCACTGACCAATGGCATCAGGGTGCCAGATTTCATTACAGGTGAGTTTCTTAAAACCTGGCAGGGGACAGTTCTTGTGACGCTCCTAGCTATTATTCTCTTCTATCTCAACTTGCGCTTGATTTATGCCATGCCACTTATGATGATTAAGGATCAGAGTTTTCTTCTTTCGCTCAGAGAAAGTTGGCAAATGACCCGATACAAGAAGTGGAAATTGCTTTTAATCTTCGCTATTTTCGGTTTTATCCTTGGCTTAATTAGTATGGGGCTGATTAGCTTATTCATTGAAGGGGCCATGTTCTTAGATCCATCCGGTAATAGTTTTATAGTCCAAGCGCTGCTCTTGTCAATTCTCAAGTTAATTGCCTTCACTGTGATTATCCTGTCCAAAGTCGGGACCTTAATCATTTTAGTGGATCAGGTAGTGGCGCCTGAAGTGACCAATTCGCTGCTCTTAATTGAGCCCAGTCATCGTCGCCACCGTCGCCGTATCTTCCTATTAGTCTTTAGTCTCATATTCTTTAAAATAGGGGAGAATGCCTTTTTACTAGCGGGTCAAACCAATCAGACTCATCAAGCTATTATTGGTCATCGGGGTTATGTGGAAAAGGGTGTAGAAAATACCATCCAAGCACTTGAAGCAGCCGCTGAAAATGGCGCCACCATGGTAGAATTAGATGTTCAAATGACTAAAGATCAAGGTCTAGTCGTTATGCACGACAGTAATTTACAGCGTTTGGCGGGCATCAATAGAGAAGTTTCGGATATGACTTATGATGAATTAGTGGGGCTGACGCTCAGTCAGGGAGACTATCAAAGTCAGCTGCCATCCTTTGAGGAATTTGTTAAGCGAGCTCAGGAGCTAGATATTGATCTTCTAATTGAGCTTAAGCCACATGGCAAGGAGCCAGATAATTATGCTCAACTGATCGTTGATAAACTCCAAGAATTAGGTATTACTAACCGCTATCCAGTCATGTCTCTCAATCATCAAGTCATTGATGACATAGAAGCCCTCAATTCGGAAATTAAGACAGGCTACGTTATACCGCTTCAATTTGGTGCTTTTGCCAAAAATGAGGTTGATTTCTATGTCCTAGAGGCTTTTTCCTACACTAGTGAACTAGCCAAACAAGCCCATCAGGAGGGAAAAGAACTTTACGTCTGGACCATAAATGATGAAGATGAAATCCAAAGCTTTCTCTATCAGCCTGTGGATGGCATTATTACCGACAAATTGGAAACACTCAAGGAGATCCAATACGGTATCTCAGACAATCAAACTTACTTCGAACGTGTATGGCAACTTATTGCGCCACAGTTCTGAAAGGATTAGATTATGACATTTCTCTTTTTACTACTACTTGTCTTGGTCAGCTCGCCATTCTTTTGGGTTTACTGGCATGATAAGCGAACCTTATGGTTGGGATTTTGGTTCTTGGTTTCGGGCTCATTAGCTGGTATTATTGGAATTTACTTGACCTTCGTACTAGAATGGCAATTCTTTGCTGTCATCTTAGTCGTCTTGGGAGCCCTCTTCATTTTGACTTTGATGTTGGCGCCTTTGATCAGCCTAATAGCGCTTTTTTATTCAGGCTTTACCTTGATTCGACGGGAAGGCTTCAATCTGGTCAATTCACTAGCGCTCATGCTAGGATTTGGCATGATTGGCTATATGGTTATCTGGCCTGTTCTAGCAAGTCGTTTGTCACTCAACTGGCCAATCTTTAACGTCATCTATGGGCTCATGGGAAGCACTATTTTCTATTTTGCCGTCTTGGTCGGCATCTTTTTCGTGACCAACATTCTCAACTTTATCCATTTTGTGCGGCCTCGCTATTCTTATATCGTAGTGCTAGGGGCAGGCTTGAATGGGACAGGAGTGACGCCCTTGCTTGCCAGTCGAATTGACAAGGCCATCAAACTCTGGCGCCGTCGCCCACAAGAAGTGACCCTGATTATGTCGGGTGGCCAGGGGCCAGATGAAGTCATCTCAGAAGGGGAGGCGATGAAAGCTTACGCCCTGCGACAAGGCGTGCCCCAATCAGCTATTCTGGTAGACAATCAGTCTCGTAATACCCATGAAAATCTTCAATTCTCCTATAAGCTAATGGAAAAGGGGAGAGAGGACTTTGTCATTGTCACCAACTATTATCATTTGTTGCGTGCCCTTATTCTGGCGCGGCGCCTAGGACTTAAGTGTCAAGGTTATGGCGCTAAAACCAAGCTCTATTTTTCAATTAATGCCTTTTTACGCGAATTTATTGGCTATTTGACCTTAGCCTGGCGCCTACATTTGAGCTTGATAGGGGGCTTGTGGGGGCTGACACTGGTTTTATATCTATTACATGGTTTATTTAACTAAGAAAGGAAGGCTCTATGCAAAAGAAAAAGTTGATTTATCTCATACTTGCCTGCAGCATGTTCTTGCAAGCTTCATTAGCTGTGCAGGCTAAAACAAGCTACAAATTACCTAGTTTAGAAGAAATACAAACAAGCAATAAAGATTTAAAAGTTCAGGATTTAATTGAAAAACTACCGGTGACCGCACATAGTGATGATCCACTGCTTAAGCTAGTTAATAAGAATAATCCTAATGATGATAAAAAAGAGCCAGAACTGGCTTGGGATAGCTACGGTAATATCTATCATCAAGACTTAGTCAAGCCCTTAGAAGACTTAATGGAAGCTGCTGCCAAGGATGGTTTCTATTATCGGGTTGTATCAGGTTATCGGTCTGTTGAAGAACAAGAAAATAACCGTAACCTTAGCATTCAAAACTATCTTGCTCAAGGCTTAAGTCAAGCCGATGCAGAGTCCGTTACCAATCAATATTTGGCGCCAGCGGATGCCTCAGAGCATACGACAGGCTTGGCTATTGATCTTTTAGGCACTGAATGGCTAGATAATGGTGGTGAGCTGGAAGCTAGCTATTCAGAGACAGATTCGGCCAAATGGTTGGCCAACAACGCCCATCGATTCGGATTTATCCTACGTTATCAGCAAAACAAGGAATCCATTACAGGTTATAACTTTGAACCCTGGCATTTTCGTTATGTAGGTAAGGTCCATGCGGGATTTATCCATGATAATGGCTTGACCTTAGAAGAATATCTGGCTTTATTGGCTAAGAAGGAGTCAAACTTGATTCCTTAAGTGGTTATCCTATAATGTATATTATGTTAACTCGTGGATATCAGAAAATATCTAGGTCTCTACTGACCCATCTCCCTTCCACTAGAAAGGATTTCTAATATGAATTTTGAATTTACCAATCAAGCAATCGACTTTATCCAACAAGCGCTATCTCAGCATGATAGCAAATCTTACCGCATCCTTATGGATTATGTGGATGGCAATAGCCCTTATAATGACGAGCCAGTTGGCTGTCACTGTAATGTTATGGGCAAGTATCGTCTGCTCATAGTAGCTGACAATGACCCCAAAGTGCCTTTTGGCCTTTATTCAAGCAAGTTTGAGACTAATTTCCAACCTATTTATCTCAATCCTCTCTATGACATGATGTTTGATCATCAACATAAGATTGGCTTTGATCCGGCTTATCCAGCCTTGACTTTATCAAGTGATGCAGGTCAGATTACACCTAAATTACCTTTAATTCTTGCCCTGCCGGCTTCGTGAAAACGATGACAAGTGGCCACTATCATGCTATAATAGAGTCACTTATAAGCGCAATATTTAGGAGGTTTCCTCTATGGATATTCAGTTATTTATTCAACGGCGCAAGTCATTAGGAATTTCACAGTCTGAATTGTGCCAAGGGATCTGTACCCAAGCCACCCTGAGTCGTTTTGAAAATCAAGGCCAAGTCCCTTCTGTTAAGATTTTACTGGATTTGTGTCAACGATTAGATATGAGTTTAGGCGAGCTCATCCCACGTCAAGATGTCCAATCAACCGAACTTTACCAGCATATTGAAGCGGCGGAAGGTGCCTTTGTTCGAGCGGATTATAAGTTAGCTAGCCAGGAATTAGCAGCTGTGGATGCCAAGCAAGTCACCACCCTATCGCTTAAAAAGCGGTATCTTTATCTCAAGGGTTTCTTGGCTGCCTTGGCCAAGGCTTCTATAAATGATAGTTTTTTCTACTTAAATCAACTAATGACCGATTTACATACCGATTTCGAGCCTCTCTATAGTTCCCTAGCTGCGGCCGGTTTAGGCTTGGCTTATGCTAATGCGGGAGAATCCGAACGGGCCCATCACTACTTCCAAAAAGCCCAAGATGGGCTGCTAGATTATGAGCCAGCTAATAGCCAGGAACTATGGCGCATTCTCAATATTGTCCTGCATTCAGCTAATTTTTATGCGACAGCCCAAGAATATGACCAGTCTAACCGCCTCTTGCTACATGGCATTAATCTTTCTAGCCAAGCTGCGGTTTCCCATTATGTCGATCGTCTCTACTTCCGCCTTGCCCAGAATGCGGAAGCTCAGGGCTTAGAAGTGGAACAGATCAAAGAATATTGCGCAGACGCTTTGGCCTTTGCTAAATTTAATGGTAATAGTCAGTTGCTAGCGCGTATTAAGCAATTCCAATCTCATATCTAAAGCAAAAATCCCATTATATCATATATGATATAATGGGATTTTTTGGTAGTCATAGGTTTTTACTGAAGGCTTTTTGGGTTTTGTAACAATCATAGCCAATGGACTGATAAAAGGCGTGTGCCCCAGTGCGATGGCTACCAGAATTGAGGCGAATGTGGTGGATGTCCTTTGAAATAGCTTGGGCCTCCAAGGCTTGCATCAAAAGCCGCCCTATTCCTTGGTGATGATAGGCCTGATCGACCGCCAGTGCCATGACATTATAGGCGGGGTCGCCATAAAAGGAATAATAGTAGCTAGCGTGGACAATGCCCAAGACCTGTTTAGGAGCTTCTTGAATGCAAGCCACCAGAAGAATCTGCTGGTCGTCCGCCAAGAGAGCTTGCAGTCGTTCTTGACAGGCTTCTAGCGGATAATCATAGCCTAATTCTTGGCTGGCGAGCTTTTGAAGGGCTGCCGCATCCTCAACTTGGGCTGGTCGAATTTCAATAGCAACAGCCATCTTATCACCCTTTCTGACTTGCTAAATTTTCAGCTGGTGATAAGGCTTGATCGGCCCAAGCCAGTTTGATATGGCAGTAGCCACCGGGGTGTTTATCTAAGTAATCTTGATGATAGTCTTCGGCTGGCACAAAGTGAGCTAATGGCACCACTTCAACAGCGGTTGGTCGCCCTGCTCTTTGCTCAAAAGTAGCCACTAAGTCCTTAACAGCTGCTTCTTGGCTGGCGCTGGTGGTGTAAATGCCTGTGCGGTACTGGCGACCGATGTCACCGCCCTGCTTATTGAGGCTAAAAGGATCAATAACACGGAAGAAGTGGCTAATTAAAGTCGCAAGATCGACCTGGTTAGGATCATAATGTATGGCTAGGGTTTCCGCATGATCTGAGCTTTTAAGACCTTGATAGGTGGCCTGTGGGCTTTTGCCGTTGGCATAGCCAACTTCCGTATCCACCACACCTGTCAGGCGCTTGTAATAGCCTTCCATGCCCCAAAAGCAGCCTCCTGCTAAATAAAGTGTTTCTGTCATCCTCATACCCCTCTCTTGGCTCTTGATGCTTCTATTATAACACAAGCCCAAAATAGACGTCCTCAAAAAAGCACCAAGTGCCTGGCACCTGGTGCTAATATAGTTAGCTACTTGCTATTATTTGATACGTCCTGGACGTTCTTTGTAACCATAGTAAGCGTCTTGGAGGATTTCCACCATGTCAGCTACCATTGGTAAGCGTGGGTTAGCTGGCGAACATTGGTCTTCGTATGCTAAGTAAGCAATTTCTTCGACTGTTGCCATATATTCCTTCTCATCCACGCCTTGGCCCTTGATGCTCATGTCGATCCCAACACGTTCACCTAAGTCGTAGACTGCTTTAGCTAAAGCGTCGACAGCCTCTTCAGGTGTTGAAGCTGGCAAGCCTAACATCTTAGCAATGTCTTGGAATTTAACATCGGCCTTGTAGTAGTTGTATTTTGGCCAAGTTGCAGCCTTAGCTGGACGAGTCCCGTTGTAACGGATAACGTATGGCAAGAGGATGGCGTTAGTACGACCGTGAACTGTGTGGAAGAAACCACCAATCTTATGGGCCATAGAGTGAGACATCCCTAAGAAGGCGTTGGCAAAGGCCATACCTGCCATGGTTGACGCGTTATGCATCTTCTCACGTGACTCAAAGTCCGCATTCTTAACAGAGCTTTCTAAGTTTTCGAAGACTAACTTGATTGCTTGTAGAGCCAAACCATCTGTATAGTCGTTAGCCAAGGTAGAGGTATAAGCTTCCACTGCGTGAGTCAAGACGTCCATACCAGTATCAGCAGTAACGGATGCAGGAACTGTCAAGACAAAGGCTGGGTCTACGATGGCGATGGTTGGTGTCAAGGAGTAGTCAGCCAATGGATATTTACGGTTATTCTTCTTATCAGAGATAACGGCAAATGGTGTTACTTCAGACCCGGTACCAGAAGTGGTTGGAATCCCAACGTACTTAGCCTTTTTACCCAATTCTGGGAAGCGGAAGGCACGTTTACGGATATCCATAAATTTCTGTACTAAATCACGGAAGTCAACTTGAGGTTGTTCGTAGAACATCCACATTACTTTAGCCGCGTCCATTACAGACCCCCCACCTAAAGCGATGATGGTATCTGGTTGGAATTCACGCATGAGGGCTGCCCCGCGTTCAACCGTTGTAATATCTGGATCTGGTTCAACATCTGAGAAGATGGTGTAGGTAACTTTCTTAGGACGGAGGGAGAGTTGTTCGATGACACGGTGTACGAAACCTAATTTGAACATAGCATCATCCGTAACAATCATAACTTTCTCTACATCCTTCATCTTTTGCAGATATTGGATGGAGTCACGTTCGAAGTAGATTTTTGAAGGTACTTTAAACCATTGCATATTATTTCTACGTCTCCCCACTTTTTTGATGTTTAACAAGTTAACGGCGCTGACGTTGTTGCCAACAGAGTTGCGACCATAAGTCCCACAACCCAAGGTTAAGGATGGCAAGAAGGCGTTATATACGTCACCAATTCCCCCGAAAGTAGATGGCGCGTTCCAGATAACACGAATTGCCTTAACTTCACGACCGAAGTCTTTAGCCAGTTGCTCGTTACGTGTATGGATAGCAGCAGAGTGACCCAAACCATGGAATTCAACCATTTGACGAGACTTAGCAATCCCATCTTCCGTATTTTCTGATTTCAATACCGCAATAATTGGTGAGAGTTTTTCACGAGTTAATGGTTCTTTTGGCCCTACTTCACTTACTTCAGCAGCGAGAATGTTGGTGCCTTCTGGTACACTGAAGCCAGCTTGTTCTGCAATCCAAGCAGCTGGTTTACCCACGATATCGGCGTTCAATTTGCCTTCTGCACAGTTCTTGCTGTTAGCTTTTACGCCGAAGCAGTAGTTTTCTAACAAGGCTTTTTCTTTCTTGTTAACGAAGTAAACATGGTAAGACTCAAATTCTTTCTTGAATTCAGCGTAAACTTCTTTATCCACAATGGCAGCTTGCTCAGAAGCACAGACCATCCCGTTGTCGAAAGACTTAGACATGATAATGTCGTGAGCAGCTTGTTGAATGTTAGCTGTTTTTTCTACGTATGCAGGTACGTTACCAGCCCCTACCCCTAAAGCAGGCTTGCCGCATGAGTAAGCGGCACGAACCATGGCGTTACCACCAGTTGCTAAGATCGTCGCAATCCCTGGGTGATTCATAAGTGCAGAAGTTGCTTCCATAGATGGTAAAGTAATCCATTGGATACAGTTCTTGGGTGCCCCTGCTGCTACTGCCGCATCGTAAACCACTTTGGCTGCGTGAGCAGAAGATTCTTGTGCAGATGGGTGGAAGGCAAAGACGATTGGGTTACGCGTCTTCAATGAAATCAAAGATTTGAAAATCGCGGTAGAAGTTGGGTTGGTGGTTGGGGTAATCCCCGCTACAACCCCGACAGGTTCAGCAATCAAGGTTAAACCAGTCACATCGTCTTCTGAGATGATGCCAACTGTTTTAGTGTGACGCATGTTGTTAACCACGTGCTCGCAGGCAAAGAGGTTCTTAGTTGCCTTATCTTCGAATACCCCACGACCTGTTTCGTCAAGCGCGTGCTTAGCCAAGACCCCGTGTTGGTCTAAGGCTGCAACTGAGGCTTTAGCCACAATGTAGTCTACTTGTTCTTGGTCTAAGAGACGGAACTCGTCAAGAGCGACTAAGCCTTTTTGGACAAGCTCATCAACATGGGCTTGAGCCTCTAACTTCTTATCTTCTTTTTCAACCATGGATGTTCCTCCTAAGTTCTTTTTATTTACATCTTCATCATACGCTTTTGTTTTCAAAAAGTAAAGCACTTGTTCAAGTTCAAACGATAAAAAATTTTATATTGACGGTCTTTTTTTGTAAATGAGCATGTATGAAAACTAGGCACAATGTGAAGGTTGTTTTCAAAACGTTTTCAAATATTGACCTATCAGTATTTCAACTAAATGCTTATGTGAATAGAAAACCTTATCATTTTAAATAAAATACTCGGGTTACTCATATAAAATATTATATATTCTCTATTCGTTTTTTAGATTCACAAACACTTTGTGAAAATGAGTTTATAAAATAATCTTGATATATCGGCATTAATCCATGAAAAAAAGCCAAAGTGAACAAACTTTGGCTTTGGCTTGTTAAAATTGATTGAAGTCCCAAATTTGGTCGACCCAACCTTGATAAAATTCAGGTTCGTGGCAAACCATGAGGATACTGCCCTTGTATTCTTTGAGGGCTCGAGCCAATTCTTCCTTGGCATCGACGTCCAAGTGGTTGGTCGGCTCGTCCAAGATCAAGACATTATGGGGAGCATTCATAAGTAAGCAAAGGCGGACCTTGGCCTGCTCTCCCCCACTTAGGACTTGAATTTGGCTTTCGATGTGCTTAGAAGTCAGGCCACAACGCGCTAAGGCAGCGCGAACTTCAGCCTGGTTCATAGCTGGGAAAGCATTCCAAACAGCTTCTAAGGGCGTCTGACGATTACCTGAAGCAACTTCTTGTTCGAAGTAACCAATTTCCAAGTAATCACCCTGCTCTACTTGGCCAGCTAAGGCCGGAATAAGCCCCATGAGACTCTTGAGTAAAGTTGTCTTCCCAATCCCGTTGGCCCCGATGATAGCCACCTTCTGGTTACGTTCAAAGACTAGGTCCAGCGGCTTGGTCAGGGGCTGGCTATAACCAATTTCTAACTGATTAGCTTCGAAGATGAAACGGCCAGGGGTCCGTGCAGACTGGAAGTCAAATTTTGGCTTAGGTTTCTCGCCTTGTAGCTCAATGACTTCCATCTTATCTAATTTCTTCTGACGGGACATGGCCATATTGCGCGTTGCTACTCGGGCCTTGTTGCGGTTGACGAAGTCCTTGAGGTCCGCTATTTCCTTCTGTTGGCGTTCATAGGCCGCTTCTAGCTGGGCACGCTTCATGGCGTGGACCGCTTGGAAGTTCTCATAGTCGCCAACATAACGACTGAGCTTGAGGTTTTCCACATGATAGATAATGTTAATGACACTATTAAGGAATGGAATATCATGGGAAATTAAGATAAAGGCATTTTCGTAGTTTTGCAAGTAACGTTTAAGCCACTCGATATGTTCGGCATCCAAGTAGTTGGTCGGCTCGTCCAAGAGTAAGATGTCGGGCTTTTCTAAGAGTAACTTAGCCAATAAGACCTTAGTCCGCTGTCCCCCACTCAGTGAGGTGACGTCTGTGTCTAAACCAAAGGCGGTAATTCCAAGAGCACGAGCCACTTCTTCAATTTTAGCATCCAAGGTATAGAAATCGTGGACTTCCAGGCGTTCTTGTAGCTCCCCTACTTCCTTTAATAGGTCTGCCATGGTTTGGTCATCAGCGGTCGCCATCTCTTCATAGGCCTCGCTAATGCGGGCTTCAATGGCAAATAAATCATCAAAGGCCATGCGTAAGACATCGCGAATGGTTTGACCAGGCTTAAGGACGCTGTGTTGGTCTAGGTAGCCAGTTGTAACATACTTGGCCCACTCTACCTTGCCTTCATCTGGCACTTGCTTACCTGTTACAATGTTCATGAAGGTTGATTTCCCTTCACCATTGGCCCCAATCAGGCCGATATGTTCCCCTTTGAGTAGGCGGAAGGAGACATCTTCGAAGATGGCCCGATCGCCGAATCCATGGGTAAGATTTGATACGCTTAAGATACTCATGTCTTTCCTCCAAATTGACAGTTCCTTCCTATTATAGTCTATTCTGTCTGCTTTGAATAGGCCCTATTGACCTAGAAGCACTAATTGGCTGAAAACCTGCCCAATAGGAGCATGAATAACTAAATCTGCCCAGTCATCCTGAGGAATAGCCTCTTTGTTAATGACCACCAAATGCTTGCCCTTAAAGTATTGCAGTAGACCTGCAGCCGGATAGACGACTAAAGAAGTACCGCCTACTATCAAGGTATCGGCCCGCTGAATAGCTGAAATGGCCTGGTCAAAGACTTCCATATTAAGCGACTCTTCATATAGGGTAACATCTGGTTTAAGCACGCCGCCACAATGAGGACAGCGCGGAATGCCCTGACTATCATAAGCGTCAAGAAAGCTCTTAAGGTCATAGACTCTACCACATTCCTGACAAATATTACGATCAATGGTTCCATGAAGCTTGAGGACACCTTGACTACCTGCAGCTTCATGTAGGGTGTCAATATTCTGGGTAATGACAGCGTCTAAGTGGCCACTAGCCTCCAAACGCGCTAGAAAGTTATGGGCAGGATTTGGTTTAGCATGAGGGTAACTCAAATGCTTACGGTAAAAATCATAGAAAAGCTGGGGATATTTAAGATACATACTATGGCTAATCAGTTGTTCGGCTGAAAAGTTTCTTCCCAGATCTTGACTATAAACGCCCTGGGCACTGCGAAAATCAGGTATACCTGATTCTGTTGACACACCTGCGCCACCGAAAAAGACAAGATGCTGGCTATTATTAATAATGGTTTGTAGAGCCTGAATGGCTTCTTGCATAGGCTTACCTCCTATCTGCTCTTCTGATATAAAAAGTGACCGAGCCAAGGCCCAGTCACTTATAGTAAAAGCCATCCTTCTTAGCCTAGCTTTGTGGGCTAAGGTCATTTTCAATTAGGACCTTAATGGCATTATTCTTAGAGGCATCGCGGAAGACTTCATAAGCTTCTTCGATTTGAGACAATTTGAAGTAGTGGGTAACGAGTTCTTCAGGGTGAATCTTTTGCGCTTCTAAGGCTTGCAGCAGTTGTGGTGTGGTATTAGTTGACACCAAGCCGGTTGTCACGGTAATATTGCGAATCCAGAGACGGTCTAAGTCAAATTGTACAGGTACCCCATGGACACCCGCGTTAGCAATACGGCCGTCAACTGCAATAATCTTTTGGCAGAAGTCAAAGGATGCTGGAATCCCCACTGCTTCAATGGCCACATCAACCCCACGACCACCCGTTAAGTCAAAGATTTCCTTGATAGCTCTATCAGTATCGGAATTATTAACCTTATGGGTAGCGCCAAACTTGAGGGCGGTATCTAGGCGGTGTTCATCGATATCCACCATGATAATCTTAGCAGGAGAATAGAATTGAGCGGTTAAGAGTGAGCCCAAACCAACAGGTCCAGAACCAATAATGGCCACATTACAACCTGGCTCTACCCGACCTTTTAGGACCCCAATTTCATAACCCGTTGGTAGAATATCTGAAATCATAACCATGGCTTCATCACTAAGGCCTGCTGGTGGATTATAGAGGGTATTGTCTGCGTGTGGAACGCGGAGATATTCAGCCTGTGTGCCGTCGATTAAGTGGCCGAAGATCCAACCACCCTCATCTTCACAGTGGGCATAAATCCCCTTCTTACAGTAGTAACACTTACCGCAAGAGCAGACGCAAGAAACAATGACTTTATCGCCAGGCTTGAAGTTGGTCACACTGGAGCCAACTTCTTCGACAACCGCAATCCCCTCGTGTCCTAAAATCGTCCCACTTTGGACAGCTGGCACATCACCCTTGATGATGTGTAGGTCTGTCCCACAGATGGTCGTTTTAAGCATACGAACAATTGCATCCGTTGGCTTCAAGATGACAGGCTTTGGCTTGTCAACGAACTTTGCTAGGCCAGGTTCAACATAGGTGTATGCTTTCATAGTAGATCCTCCTTATTGTGAAATTTGTGAAATATACTACACTTATATTGTAAACCTTTTCTTGGGTGATTGCAAGCGATTTCCTAGTTATTCTGAGCTTCTTCTATACAAAAAAGCTCCCACCAAATCGGTTGGGAGCTTGATAGAATCTAATCTTCGTCCATTTGTAGGATAGCCATGAAGGCTTCTTGTGGAACTTCCACCGTCCCAATTTGTTTCATCCGCTTTTTCCCCTCTTTTTGTTTCTCGAGGAGCTTCTTACGACGGCTGACGTCCCCACCGTAGAGTTTAGCTGTTACGTCTTTACGTAGGGCCTTAATGGTGGTACGCGCTAGAATCTTATTACCGATAGCAGCCTGAACCGGCACTTCGAAGAGTTGTCGTGGGATGATGCCACGAAGTTTTTCTACTAATTCACGGCCACGACCGTAAGCAAAGTCCTTGTGGACAATCATGGAGAAGGCGTCAATCAGGTCGCCATTGAGCAGGATATCCATCTTAACTAGGTTAGATGGTTTGTAGCCAATTAATTCGTAGTCAAGGGATGCATAGCCTTTGGTATTGGATTTGAGCTTATCGAAGAAGTCATAGATGATTTCTGACAATGGTAACTCATAGACCACATTGACTCGGTAATCATCCAGATAATCCATGGTAATGAAGTTGCCCCGCTTACGCTGGCCGATATCCATGACCGCCCCAACGTATTCATTAGGCACCATAATGGAGGCCTTGACGTAGGGCTCGTAGATTTCATCGATGACGGTTTGATCTGGCATAGCAGACGGGTTATCCACGATGATTTCCTCACCATTGGTCTTTTTAACCTTGTAAATAACCGAAGGCGCTGTAGTAATCAGGTTGATGTCGAACTCACGTTCCAGACGTTCCTGGATAACGTCCATGTGCAGCAAGCCTAAGAAACCGGTACGGAAGCCAAAACCTAGGGCTTGAGAAGTTTCAGGCTCAAATTGTAAGGCTGCGTCATTAAGTTGGAGTTTTTCCAAGGCATCTCGTAAATCGTTATAGTCGTTAGACTCGACTGGATAGAGACCGCAGTAGACCATAGGATTGAGCTTACGGTAGCCGTCTAGTGGTTCTTGGGCCGGATTGTTGGCCAAGGTAATGGTATCCCCTACTCGCGTATCTTGAATGGTCTTAATGGAAGCCGTGATATAGCCCACATCCCCTACCATGAGATAGTCGCGTTGGACTGGTTTAGGACTGAAGACCCCTACTTCCACTACATCGAATTCTTTGCCGTTGGACATCAAACGAATCTTGTCGCCAGGTTTCACGACCCCGTTAATGACCCGGATATTCAAGACAACACCACGGTAGGAATCGTAGACAGAGTCGAAAATCAAGGCTTGAAGCGGCGCTTCTAGATCGCCCGGAGGGGCTGGTACCTTGTGGACGATTTGCTCCAGGATTTGGTCAATCCCAATACCGGATTTGGCTGACGCGAAAACGGCCTCACTAGCGTCAATCCCAATGACATCTTCAATTTCAACTTGAACACGCTCAGGATCAGCGGCTGGCAAGTCAATCTTGTTAATCACCGGCAGAATTTCCAAGTCGTTATCTAAAGCCAAATAAACGTTGGCTAGAGTCTGAGCTTCAATCCCCTGGGCGGCATCGACGACCAAGATAGCCCCTTCACAGGCTGCCAGTGAACGTGACACCTCATAGGTAAAGTCCACGTGCCCTGGGGTGTCAATTAGGTGGAAGATATACTCTTCCCCATCCTGAGCCTTATAGGTCAGTTCAACAGCGTTGAGTTTAATGGTAATGCCTCGCTCCCGCTCCAAGTCCATGGAGTCCAAGAGTTGGTCCTGCATTTCCCGGTCTGAAACCGTCTCCGTCAGTTGTAGAATACGGTCAGCCAAGGTTGATTTACCGTGGTCAATATGAGCGATAATGGAGAAGTTGCGAATTTTCTCCTGGCGGGCTCGGAGTGCTTGTAATTCTTGTGGATTCATAGGCTTCCTCTTTCGTACAAATTTATCTAGATAGGAGTGCCATCTGGCACTAATACACTGGTCTATTGTACCAAATTTTTGGCTCTAAGACTAGGGTTAAGCCAGGGAATGCTAACTAAAATTAAGAACAAAAAAGGCTGGAAGATTCCAGCCTTTAGACTTATTTGCCTTCAAACATATCAAGGTAAGGCCTAATTCAGACCAATACGGATAAACCTTTATATGACAGTGCTTCTAAAAGACTCAATCAGATACACAAAGATAAATGCTAGGTAAGTCTGCCCCATGAATGCCCCATGGAAGAACAGCGCCACAAAAGATTTTGCTGAGGTTAGCAAGTTAATTTTTAACTGTTGCATATTTTGCAACAGTTCGCGTATGCGCGTTAATGATTTTCATTTGGTAGCAATTCATCTTCTTCGCCATCGATGTACACCTCAGCAATCTTCATCAGTGTTGCAAGGGTTAAGTTTTCAAAGTCAGCTTTGCCTTGTCGATATCTTGAGATCGCGTTCCTTGAAATGCCTGTCTTTTGTTCGATAGAATAAGCAGAGATGCTGGTATCATCCAGCACCTCTTTTATTTTTTTTAGGTCTAGTGTTTTCATTATCGTTCTTCCTTTCTCTTAATATGACCAGTTTCAATTAAGATATCACCTCTTAAGTTAACTGTTCTCTCAATTGTAAACTCATAATTATCAATATCTTCCGGCTTCATAGTGTACTCTTTGTCAAAAGCTGTTAGTTTAACTAAAGGGGTGCCATCTTTTTTTGAATTGATATGTTCAACTTCCTTAGCAATTTCTATTAACTCTACAGTATTGTAAATAATTGATGTATAGCTGCATGTTTTCATTTCTTCTGTGATGTTTTCGGGGTAAGGGGCCAAGTCACCCACATATTTTAAGATGTACTCAATCACTTTTTTGATTTCTTCGTCCGAGTCTTTTCGACTGTCTAATTGATTATGTCCTTCCTTATGAAATTCTTCAACTATATCTCCATACACTCCGTAAAAATTTCCCCAGGAGTTTGACACACCTTGAATATTTCCTGTGCCTTTGTTAGCAAGAATCTTGCCATTCTTACCTGTGATGATGTAATTTACTTTTACTGGGCTTTTTAATTGTTCCATTACCATTTCAGATGTTAACATAATAAATCTCTCCTTAAATGTTTGATTATTTTTGTTTGTTTTTACTTCTTACGAATTGGTAGCACATCAATGATACCATCAATAATAACCATGCTTTCATCGTTCTGTTTGGTATGTTATAATTCAAGTGAGGACTAGGGGCTTTCGCCCCTTCCTCACTGAACAGCTATCTTCGATTCCTTTTGCTTGGTCGCTTGCGGTATCGTTTTGGCTGTTCTTTTTTGTTGCTTTTAAGTATCTCTATGATACTTGCTAGCCCCGCTAAGAACGCTCCGAGATAGCCAAGAAGTTCCATCGCTTCTTTCATACCTTTCTCCTTTCTTGTTTTGTTAAGGTCTTAATCAACCTTACAAACATATTATAACGTATATTTATGTGGACGTCAACTCTTTTTGACGAAAAAGTTTATTTTTATTCAAAAAAAAAGCCCCCAGGCAAAAGCCCAGGGGTGATGTCATAAAAAAGGTGGCTCATTACTTCATTGCTATTTTCTCTACCAAGGCCATCCGGCTAAGATAGTCGAGGCTTTCTACTTTGTTAGCTAAATCTTCGGCGCCGGGCATTTCTGTATCTCGGATGGAGTCCGGCAAATATCTAATTTTGTTACGATCAATAAAAGTACCTAATACGGCCTCACCTAGTATAACGAGGTCTCTTTCCGTTAACTCAATCTTTTCTGCTAACCCCATAAGAACGTTGTATCGTTCGATGGTGTCAGCCACCCTCCGGGAGAATGTTCTCCCGTCCGGGTTTTCGTACATATCTACCATCTGGTCACTTAGCCAGATGGTTTTTTTTCTGCTATTGCTCATTTTCTTCATCCTCTTCTAGTAAATCTTCTAACTCTTCAATCTTAGGAAATATAACATCGCAGATAAAATCGTCTTTTTCTTCGTCTGTTAAGTCATCTTTGATTCTACCGTCCGTATCTAGTAGTTCCCATTCTTGTAGGGTGTCACGCCAGTACTCTAATGATAGTGGAATTGTAAAAATCACTTCCTCCTCGTACTCAGAAAAACTCCCCTCTTGTCTAGTTCCATAGTTACCGTCGCGGAACAAATAAAACTCTGTTCCTTGTTGGGTCATTTCGTTAAATAGTGCGTTGGCAATTTCATTAATCTTTTCCATTTTAATTTCCTCCTCTGGCCCTCCTGGCCATCGCGATTTATTTGCAAGATTTACCTTACACTTATATAATAACTCAAGGTATGGTGTTTGTCAATACCTTTTATAAACTTTTTTTGGCTTTCTTGGAAAATATCCAAAACGTTGATACTAAGCTGTTTGCAAGGCATTGGAAGGCGCTTTGGAATTTACTTGGAAAATAAAAAAAGCTCCAGGTCAAAGCCTGGAGCATGTCATAAAAAGCGTTCGGAATACCGGACTTATTTTGTTTGGTCTAAAATATTAGACCTAGAATTTACCTACGATGTTGCCAGTTGCTTTTTCAATCAGAGAACCGTCTTCAGCAACTGTAATTTCAGTGTTCTCAAGCATTGACCCATCTTCTTTGACATAATAGAGCCGCCCATCGCCACCAGGAACATATTCCTTAGATGACATTTCGCCGTTATCTTCAAGATGATACCACTTGTCCTCGTATCGGACCCATCCGATAACCATTCGGCAGGCCTCGTCAAAGTAGTACCACTTACCGTCACGATACACCCAACGCTTAGCATAAGCATAACCGTCCTCGTCAAAGAGGTACCAGTAATCGTACAGTTTAAGCCATTGGTCTGCTGGCCAAGAGCCATCTTCGTTACGATACCACCAACCGGTATCGTTCTTAAGCCATCCGGTTTCTTTGACCTCGGAAGAGCCAACAGATTCACCGCTTAAGATAGCATTGACCTTAGCTTGGACTGCATTGTAGTCGTAACCGGAAGCTGTCAAGCGAGCTTTTCTATCTTCGCCAGACCCCCATTGGCCATTGATTACCTCTTGAGCTACCTCTGCAACTGATTTAGAGCCACTAGAAGATGAAGCGGAGCCAGACCCGTAGTTAGGTCTAGCATATCCCTTGATTTGCCAATGGTTCCAAGCGTAAGAGCGTCTCCGCACAGCGGAAGGAGAACCTGAGTTACCCTCGATGGTATTTACTGTGTTGCCACTAACAGACTCAACAATACCGATATGGTCTGCAAAACCGCCACCGTCCCAGTCAAAGGTGATAATGTCACCGGCTTGTGGATATGACTTCCCAATCCAGATTCCTTTTGATTGGAAGATGCCGATGTGTCGCTGTACACCACACTCTCCTCCGATGAGGTTCAATAGACCGGCTTTGATAAACGCAGCGGTAACAGTTGCATCGCACCAATCATCGTCATTTTTTAACCTGTATCCATCAGCCGGAAGTGGGTTTTGCGCGTTATACAGACGTACAATCTCGCCATGTACACCGCCATACATTTGCCCACCTAGCCAGTTTCTGAATACATTTAGCACATCTTGAGCACTTGCCATGTTGCTAGTTTCCCCCTTATCTATTTTATCCAGTGACCCATCTTCATTGAGGGCATCGTGGATATTTTTCATGCTGTTGTAGTAAGAATTAAAGACCTTCTCGGAATTACTTCCGTCACCTGCGTAGTCGTACTGCGCACCACCTAAGCGGAACAAGCCACGAGCGTAGTCCCATAGCGTCTTAGCTCCAGATGTCTTGTAGAAGCCACCATTGCGGAGCAGATAGCCATAGTCTTTGAGGAAGTCCTCGACAGTGGCATAATGGATATAATACCCACCTTCTACTGCCGGACGCTTGCGTCCTGGTGTAACCTGTACACCACTCTTGCGAGTTTTAGGATTGAGGTCATCATATCCCCAGGTCATTCCGCCCCAGTTATTGTCCTCTCGTGCTGAGATAGAATTAGGATGTTGGCCCCACGCTGTCTCATGACATAATTGGCAAATGACAAAAGAAGGGACTAGGTCATAATGCCTAGCCACCTTCTGCATCTTGCTAATCAAGTCATCCGAGAGTGTGTAATTACCGTATTTCAACATACGGTGTCACCCCTTTCTAGGACTCCTTAGGAGCCTTATAAGTTAACGCTTGAGCACTGTCCCCTAAACCTGCAGTTGTAGGATCTGGGATAAGGTTAAACGCATTGACGAATGTCAAGCCAATCAAATAAGGATTGCTAATCAAAGCAATGACTAGCTTGCCGAGTGTATCAAACGTAGTTAGGTCCTCTAGTTTCAAGTTTTGATAAGCCAATACAGGCATTAAAATCGCAATCGCGAAACGAGTCAAGAACGCTACGTTCTTTTTGTTAAATCTTACTTTCCAGTTAATGTTCATGATTATTTTTCCCTCCGTGGTAATTTTTTGTATTCTTCATACAGTGCATCAATGGCCCCATTGCCACCAGTGGCATGGTAGCCATCTACTAAGTTGACAACCTCTTGAAAGTTGTCATACGTTTCGTATCCGTTCTGAATTGCTTTCATCATCTCTTTCCGGATACGATAGCGCGTTAAATTTCTGTTAGCCAAACTATTGGCTTGTCCCACATCATGCAGGTCTTTCTGATTGATCTCCAAGGTGTTCATTCTGTCTAACACCTCAGAGATTTGTTTGGATATGTTCCGGTTTGATTGGACCATGTCCCAGATGATTTTGACCACCGCCCCAAACGCGCCAAGCACAGCGGTGAACTCAGTTACACTCATAGATTCACTTCCTTCAAAAGAAAAGAGCGTCCGTTAAATTAGACGCTCTTTTTATTTAGGTGATTACTCTTCACCTTGTTCTAATTCCTCAAGGCGTTGCTTGAGTTGTTCGAGTGTCATGAACTCCAAGTCAGCTAAGCCGAGGATTTGGAGTTGCTCACGAACGCCTTTCTTGTGCCGACGTGGCACCGATGCGAAAGTGCGTTTCGCAAGCTCAATGTGTCGAGCGTATAAGAAATGTAATTCCATAAATTTGTCACCTCCTCCCCACAAGTTCCGAACGTGGGTAGTTGCTGATAATGCCAATTCTTTAATTCGACTCAGCATGACCATCAGCCTCCTCTTTTTCCTCCTTGTCGGAGTGTCCGGCTTCTTTGTCAGTTTCGTATTTTTCCCGGAAAGAGTCCGGGACCTCGGTTGGAAGAGTGAAATTCATGCTCTTGGCCATTTCTTCAATTTGATACTTGGCGATTAGCAGATGTTCGCTTATATCTGCGTTATCATCAGCTTGCTCAAGCATGGCTCCGCTAGCTTTTTCAATCAGCTCTTCTGTTCTCTTAAGCTGCTTACGTTGCTCTTCTATAACAACTTGAGAGTCAGTAATAGTTTTCTTTAGGCCTTCAACCTGTTCCGCTGTTTGGTCCGCTTGTTTGATAGCGTCGCTCATAGCGTACTTTTGGAAGGTGTCTTTGTAGACCGCCTGCATAACTAATTCTGCTAAATCTAAGTCGGGGGTGCTTAAGTGGTTCCCCTCGATTTCACGCTCAAATGCTGTGTAGTCACCGTTCACCGACGAGATGTAGACGCGTGTAGCTTCACCGTCTCGCAGTAAGAAACGACTGTTAATTTTCATTTCCGGCATCTTGTTCACCTCCTGCTAACTCAATCAACACTGACAGTTGAGAGATAGATAACTCAAGGCTTTCTAGCTCTGTCATCGTCAGCGTTGGCAGGTCAATTGTTTGTGTTTGGGCCAATACTTCCTTGGCTTCTTCTTCGTTGCATCCTTCTAGAGCATCAATAATGATGCGTACAGAAGGCTCCAAGACTTGAAAAATCTTCAACAGTTTGAACTTAAGACCGCCCCTAATTGGTTGGTCCTTTACCTGGTTCATAACCGCTTGGAGCGTTAGTATTTCGCTATTCTTCAAATCGAGTACCTCCTTTAATAGTTAACGAATAACTGCGCTACAATTGGATAGTTGTAACGACTTCCTGTTCGTGCATTGAATACGTGGGCATAGCCAACCAGTGGCACCCTCGCGTTCTTGTAGTCTATCTTGTCCTGGACCACATAAGACACAGTACGCAACAAGCGCAAGTAACCTTCGTTATAGTCCGAACCGGCACGCCAAGTCTCAGTGTCAGAGATTGCTGCCTGGGCTCTGAATTGTTTACCTTTGTAGATGTCAGGTAACTGAACCCACTTATAACCGTCTCGAACACCGATGCTCTCACCGCCACTTTCGCGACCATCGTTTATGATGTCCGTTACGGTGATGACATCCTTTAGGTAAGAGGTCTTAAAGCTTCCACCTTGTTCTTCGTGATAGAGACCTTCAGCAGTTATCATGGTCTTGGACCCGTCGTTATGGATAGCGGTTATCCCTTTCCCATTGACCTCTACCACGCTAGTGGTATCTCGCCAAAGCGATTGAAGGAACTCTGATTTATTACCGCTTATCTTATTCACATCTAATTTCTGTGCGACGATGGAACCGAAGTTACCCATGACAGCTTCAATGTTCTCAGCAGACAGGCTCTCGGTGGTTAGTTTCTTAGCAAAAGCACTATCAATGTTGACGTCGCCGTCTAAATCAATGACTTTACCTTTGATACGGACACCTTCAGGTGTGAGGTTTAAGACACTCACTAAGGCATCCGGCTTGCCAGGCTGTCTCAAGGCGGCTAAGATACTGTCCGCTTGTTGCTTGTAGATAGACTCATAATTGTGCGATGTAACCTTGTCCAGGATCATACGCTCAGTCTGTTCTCTTAAACTACTTACTTTATCATCAGCAGTCGAACTCGCCTTGCTGAGTAACTTACCTGCAATACTTGCGATGTCAGTTCTGACATTGTTGTTATTGTCCACGAATTGAGCCAATAGACCAGTACGACTCAAGACAATTTGACTTTCAAGGTCACCTCGAAGTGAGGTGAAGTCCAGTCTGAATTGTTGTAAGTGATTAAAGATTTGAGCAATACGACTCGCTTCAGAAGTGTTCTTGATATATGGCCCAGGGTCTGAACCATGAACAAGTCTTAGTTGAGTCAGAATGTTATCCCCAAGCATATCCGGGAAGATGCTAGCGTTGTACAAAGTGATAACATCGTCTGGAGTCTTAGGAATAAATGTAATAGAGAAGTCCCCGTCACCTGCAATCAGCGTCTTGCGCTCAATCAGACCGCTCACTTCAATGTCTAGGTTAAGACTCATGTTCCATCACCCGACCTTACGTGAGGGCCCATTTAGTAAAGGCACTAGGTACCACACCGTCGACAATAGCATAGGCTACCTGGTAAGTCTTACCTTGCTCTCTCATGGCCCCAGTGAAGTAGATGTTGTTGTTGTCTACCTTTGTCACCGTACCGAAAGCACCGGTTGTAGAATCTTTGACCGGCACGCTACCGACTGGTACTGCGTTAGACCGTAAGTAGGCAGCGAACTGACCGGTTGATACTAGCGGAGCTAGTGGTTGGGATAGGTCGCGCCAGGTGCCAAATCGTCCATTTTCCAGTGAGTTAACCAAGAAACCGCCGTTATGACGTGGCGCAAAGCAATAAGCGTATGTATTAGAAGTTTTCCAAACGAAAACCTCTTTCATCGGCGGGTTGTTGTCCTTTACGATATTAAAACCGATAGGGACACTGCTGGATGAAAGGAAAGCGCCAAAGTTGGTACCACTAGGACAAGTGTTTATCGCAAACGAGGCACCCCATTCATCTAACCCAATTCTTCTCATAAATGCGGTCAGAACATTACCGTTGGCAACATCCGTTACATTCCACGCTTCAGCGTTTATCCGTTTTCGCACCCAGATGCGACCATTTGTGCCGTAGAATATCTGCCAAGTAAAGTGACCGTTTTGGCCCGGCGAACCTATACCATTAGAAAATACAAGGATAAAACCATAAGAACTAGATATTCCCTTAGACGCCATGTTTGTGGTGTATTGGTATATGCCAGGCGTAGTTAAGTTATCAACATCATTATTGGTTTTGACAATCTTACCTAGCAAAGCTCCCATATTTTCGGTGTTGATAAGCCTATCAAACTCACTTAATGTCCCAGTCTTAAATTTATCAACCTTGTTCGACACCCGATTCACCGAATCAGCAGTGGCCATGCCACTGATTTGAGTGTTAAGACTTACGGTCACTTCTCGATTGCCCACAATCTTAACCCTAAACGGTATCTTAACCGTCATTTGTTGTTGTGTCTTTGGCGGGAACACAAAGGCATTACCTTTGGCATAGTAGAGGAGCACATCGGCCCCTTCCCCTACCTTACCAAAGACCCCAACTTCTTGGATGTTCTTCTCTGCAGTGATGTCTAGAGCGATGTTATCAAACACGCCCTCTATTACCTGGTAATCACCATCTGTGGTTACCGTAGGTGTTACTTCACAGACTTTTCGGGCGAGACCACTTGCTGTGGCAACATCACCCATTTGACCGTCTCCCAGGGCTATTTTAGTCAAGACCAGTGCGCCACCCTTGGCAAGCTCCCTGGTCCCTGCGTTGGTTAGTTGTAATTGGCTAAATGCCATATCACCAGTCCCCCAATCTTATAGTTGTTTCCACATGAGGTAGCAAACACAAAGCGTATGCGTCTCTACCTGTGTGGGTGATTTTGTTTACTGTTCCGTCAACCTCAACGAGCTCATGTGCACTCGCATCATCTTGGCTAACTTTAACAGTAGTTGGTTTGTCGACATGAGCTTGATACACCCTTGGTACCTTGCCTTGAGTGATTGCTGTTACGACATAAGTGTCATGGTAGGCCTTTGGTATTTCTACGATACCACCTTGGCCGCCACGAGTAGGATATTTAACATTATTAGGCTTGGCAGTTACCGTCATTGGTAAGTTTCCAGTTACCGTAAGCTGACTATACGGACGCTCTACAAATCGGTTAATGCCTGCGAGCGTATAAGGCTGACCAGGAGTAAAACCAGAACCGTTGTGTTTGAAGCTTATCTTACCGTCTTCTACTGTGATAGTGACACCATGCTCTGTGTCAAACTCAACTGGGATACGGTTAGCAGAGAAGATTTGCTCTTTGTCGTTACCGATGATACCGACTGACAGTTTCGCCTGATCATCAAGAGCTTGAATCTTCTTGGCCATGTCTTCAATCTTAGTACCGTCGATACCGTCAAGGTTTTCTGTGATTTCATCGGCCCTTGCTTCCATTTCATCAATGGCTTCCTGAATACGTTCGGCAGTGTACATATTAATCTTGTCGACCCACGCCCCGTCCTCAAACACTTGAGTCGTGATATCTTCCGGGTGGTCTTGAGGATAGTAGAATCTTATATCCCCTTCTCGTGGTCTGTCCGGTTGTTCTGGTCCGAAGTAGACCCGATTGCTACCGTTGGCCGCCATAATAGACGCTACTTGCCGTTCTACCGCTTCTTTGACCTCAACCTTATCAGACACTGTCTGAGATAAGGTCTCGGCCACAGTAGGTACGGTAGAGCCCATTTCAATGCTACGGTAGTTTCGATTGATACCGTCATAGTCATAGGCGATACATCTAATCTCCTCTTCCACATCATGCGTGAGGTATCTCAGCATGACAGTGTCGCCGTAAGCAATAGGAGTACCGTCAATGATGTTGGTCTCAACCTTGATGCTGCGCGAAGGCAAGTCGACTTTCTCGTGAGTGAATTTAGCCATAGCCCAACGTATCAACTCGTCAGGGTCCTCAATCTCATTGTTCTCGTAAGACTTTTCATAGACCATGCTGTATTGGTCAATCAATGGACTGTCAACCGTTACCTCGATGATAGTAGGTTTCTTGGCTTCCTCTTTCTCCTCTTTCTTACGTTTCTTGTCTTCTTCCTTCTTCTTCTCGGATTCAAGTTTCTCTTTCTCTCGTTGGCGTTTCTGCGCTTCACGATAGACTCTCTTTTGATACTTGTTCAGACTCTTGTAATAAGCCTGCTCACGATCATGTTTCTCTTTCTTGAGCCGGGCCTTTTCTTTGGCATCCTCTTCTTTTTTCTTCTGCTTAGCTTCTTTTTCCTCTTCCGTATCATGGTGGTGGAACTCACTTCGTGCATGGATACGTGTAACAAGTGTCTTGTTAGAAGTCTTGTCCTCAAAGCTACTGATATTCTTATGCTCGTATAAAAGAGCCTGAGTGTGGTGGCCCAGTGCTTCTACGAGTCGGATATCATAACCATTTAATAATAGTTCAGCTTCCCACGTACCTACGATAGAGTGTTTACCACCCATGAACACTTCCATAGCAGGAAACTTACCTTTGTGCTCCTTGTCGGTATTAAAGGTCCGTCTCTTGTCAATGGCTGTGTGGAAGGTGAAAGGATGTCCAGGTCTCAACTGGTTCTTGAAAGAAGTCAGTGCATCTAGCATGGTCCCGTTGTTGATATTGATTTTGTCAATCTCATAGGTCAGCATGTCATAGATGACGTGCATAGCTTCTACTTGAATGTAGTCATTGTGCTTCTCAATATCCCAGATACGGAAAGCATCAAGACCATCAGGTGTATAGGTTCTTACAATCATCTCACGCTTGAGTTTCTTGTATTCTTCTGTGTCATCAATCAACACTTTGAAGGTAACGTAGAAAGTATCATCTCGTTTAACGTGGCAGTCATAGGCTGCATTGATGATGTCCCCATGATAGTTAAACTCTGTCTGCGTTGGTGGGTACAAGCTAATCACTAACGCCACCCCCACCGACAAGTAATTTCTAAATTGGTGATACCTTCGCCAAAGTTAACGATATGATCACCAGGATGAACAATAAAGAAATTACCTCTGACACGTTCGTTTAGTAACTGTTTACCGTTGGTGTAAGCATCTTGCTTACCTGGTGTACATTCAATAAAGACTGGTTGGCCCTCTTGCAACTCTTTCAGATACATCTTCTGTCCGCCAATCTGAACAAAGGTCTCAACGGTTGATTTACCAGTTACCTTAATCAGTGGGAACATTGGAGCATTGGTGTAGTTCGTTAACTTCTGACCGTTGGTCATTGCCTGCACTTGAGGTGTCTCCATGCCGAACGGTTGGCAGTAGAATACAAGCGTCACAGGATAGCCCATGACCTCATCTAACACTTCCCATTCAGTGTCCAAGCTGATGTAGTAGTAACGCAAGTCAGGCTCATCATAAGGTGTGAACCACCCTTCCTCTGATAACATAGCCTTGAGCTTGCGCAGCTCTTTCTTGCTGTCAGTCTTACACCATAGCTTGTAGGACTTCTTGATACCCTCATAAGCTTCGATAGATTGTTTAAGGTATCCGGTTACCCGCTCTTCCTCAAAGACCTTATCCTTTCGCTTAGCGTATCTGACCGCATCATTTTCTTCAACGGCCACTAAAAAAGGTAAGTCAGCGGTCGACTTACCGTTAATAATTAGCGCATTATCATGTAGCATGGCCTACCGCCACTCCCTTCATCATTAGCTTGTCACGCTTAAGTGCCTTAGTGATAGCCCCTTGGACCATATCACTAAGTCGTTCTAAGTCGGACTCTTGTCTTACTGTTGGTTGGTCAATAGTGATGTTGATAGTGATTGACTGTCCTGCCCCTTTGCCAGTGTTGCCAGTGGCTTGACGCACGACATCTTCAATACCTCTCATCTTCTCACCAGTACTCAATGGTGTAATAGTCACCCCACGTTTAGTTACTTGAAAAATCTCTGGACCTGCTTCACCCACAATACCTGTGTATCCAACTGGTACGTTACCCGCACCACCTGCGAACATAGGGATATGACCGCCAGTAGCATGTAAGCCAATGTGTCCACCCTTAGCATGGGCCCCGAAAGTTCGGTAAACTTTATCCACGTAAGTGGTTAAAGTCGATGACTTAGAATAGGTGCTGTTTAAGGCCCCTATCCACGACCATACCGCAGCGATGTTACCGAAGATGCCAGGCGTGTAAGTTGATGCAGTAGACGATGTACTACGCATCGCACCACTTGCTAAGTTATACCCCAAGATAGAGGTTGTGTTACCTAGCATCCCAGGAGTACTTGAGTTAGCAGTGGAGCTCGTGTTCTTCATCGCACCAGTCGCAATGTTATACCCTAAGATAGCCAAGGTGTTGGCCACCATAGAGAAAATATCGGTGGTAATGGTTGAAGACTTGCTCTCAACCCCGGCCGCCGCCAAGTTATAAGCATTGGTGTTCTGAGTTGCTTCAGGCACCCCAGGAGTCTCTGCTGATATCGTGGCTTTGCGTCCGTTGTAAGTCATCATCCCTGCGGTAGCTAAGTTGAGGTCTAAGAGATTAGTCTTAGCTGGCTCTGTGTGTGCTTCAGCAGTGATCGTGGCTTTTTTTCCGTTGACCTTACCGACTGTATCGTCTAAGTTATCTAACTCTTCGCTAGTCTCCTCAGCATTGGAGTCGGTTTGAAGGTTGACCGGTGGCAAGCCTTGAGTTTGAAGATACTCATTAACTAACGCTTGAATTTGCGCTTGAGCATCCGGACTGTTGGTATCAATCTTGATGAACTTAGCGAAGAACTCTTGATTGTTCCAAAGGTCAGCACCTCGAATTGCTTCAAGTAGTTGTTGGTTCGCCACCTGGGATTCCAAGTTGAGAATCTTTGTCTCCATTGGGAGTGTGTTCCAGTCTACTAATTGGTGCATCACGTTCTCGAAGTCTTCTGGACTCTTAATGTTAGTCACCAATTCTTTTTCTTCTGGTGTTAAAGAGTCCCACTTGCCCATTTCCTCAAGCATCTTCTGAGCAACATCCGCACCGCGTTCTTTTAACGCTAATAGTTTTTCTTCTGGTGTGAACTCGTTCCATGCTTTGGCGAAGTCTAGGGCTGCGGCCGCTTCGGAAGTATCAACGTTAACCTTAACTTCTGGTTCAACCTCATTGACTTTCTCCAAAGCTTCTTTGAGCATCTTAACTTTTTCTTCCGTACTACCAAGGTTAGCAATCGTCTTAGCAGTTGCTTCATCGATAATACCTTGTTGGCGTAAGAAATCTAAGCCAGTACTTGTAACAAGGATGCTTAAGTTGTTACCAAAGGTCTTCATCAAACCTTCAACAGAAGATAATGATTGACCTGCGCCTTCAGCGAGTTTTTGATACGACTTAATCATTGACAGTACTTCTGCGTCCGTCAGTTCTCGCCCTTCCTTGGCAGCGTTGCGAAGGATAGTTTGAATGCTTGCTTCAGCGTCAGTAATGACTTGTCGTTTTTGATCGTAAGCCGATTGGATTTTAGCCACTTCTTGATTGTACTTTTCCTCAGTCCAGTCAAGGTTTTGCTTTTGTTGCTTTAGGCGTTCAACATCAGCTTCTTGTTGCTTGTTGAGGTTTTCTACCACTGCCTTCGTCACGTTGCCGACAGCATTTATCTGGGCGTTGGCCCACCCTTCTGTAACAACTGTGTGATTTTGATAGTTAGAGATTGTATTGCTCAACGAGTTACCGAGCCAAGTGTTGTACTCAAGCATGGCACTTTTGACTCGTTGAACCTCTTCCTCAGCGACTACGCCTGCTTCTTTCATTTTGGCACGTAAGTCATCGAAGCGAAGAACTGTCGAGTTACCGTTAATATCAATCAGTTTCTTTGGATCGTATGTGAGGTTGTCCCACCAATTTTTGTTACTAAAAAGCTTATTACCAAGTTCTTGGATGTTACGGTTTGTGGCCATAACTTCTTTTACTTTCTCTTCATAAGCTTTTGTTGATTGGTCAGCATTTTCTTTCGCCGCTTGGCTTAGCCCCTCTAGGAGTCCTTTACCTGCGGTCACTGCTTCAAACCACTCTTGATACTTACCTTTGGTTGCTGTCACAGCTTGTTGATGCGCTGCAATAGGAGCCACTGCTTCGTTAGCTAAGTAAGCTACGAAACCTGCGACACCCGCAATGGCCACACCACCTGCTATTGACCAAGGACTGCTGAACAAGCTTGCGCTTGCACCTGCTCTGGTTGCTGCGCCTTCGACACCTTCTAATGCATTTTTAGCTCCTTGGATACCAGAAGGAGTCGTGAACTTACCTAATGCTTGGAACAATTTACCTACACCAGTAAACGCTAGCCCCGTCACCTTGGTTAAGTTGCCCAAGATTTTTAGCACTGGCCCTAAGGCGGCTAAGAACAGACCTGCCTTGATGATAGCGTTCTGTGTGGCAGGGCTTAATGACTCAAATGCCATTATCCAAGCTCGGACACCCTCTACAATTTTTAATACATGCGGTAGCAACTTACTACCAATTTCAATACCTAAGTCTTTTAGTTGAGCAGTTGCTTGCTTGAACTTAAACTCAGGCAGTTCTTTCATCGATTGAGCAATAGCTTCAGTGGCCCCTTTGGCCCCCTCGGCTTCTTTAGTCATGTTACGCAAGGCATCGCCACCCTGCATAACCAATGCGTTCATGGCAGTCTGTGCTTCAGTACCAAAAGCCATAGCTAAAGCTGCCGCACGCTGTTCATCTGTCCACCCTGCGGTGTTCTTCTTGATTGTGTCGATGATATCAGGGAGTTTGATAGTCCCTTTCTTGAAGTCCTCTACTGCAACCCCCATGGCTTCAAAAGCCTTGCGGTTTTGCTTAGACGGCTTCAAGAGTCGTGACAAGGCACCACGCAAGGCAGTACCACCTTTAGACGCTTGAATACCATTGTCACTCAAGATACCTAAGATAGATGCGGTTTCTTCCACACTCATATTAAGTGAGTGGGCAACCGGACCGACATAAGACATACCTTCCCCAAGGTCAGCAAACCCTGCAGAGGTGGCGTTGGCTATGTAGGTCAGTGAGTCAGTGACTCGTGTTGAGTTTCTAAGTGTCTCTTCGTAAGTCTTACCTCTAAGGTTAAACTGACTTAAGACTTGAGACGATACGCTCATGACATCGGCGAACTTGTCACCCGATGCAATCGACGCATTTAAGATGTTAGGCAACATACCTAGCACTTGTTGAGACGAGTAACCAGTACGGATAAGTTCCGCCATACCTTGGTTAATCTCTGAGGTGCTTGCACCATAGTCAATGGCCATGCGTCGGCTTGCTGAACCTAACTGGTTCATCTCTTGGCGAATTTCATTGGTGATTGGCTTACCACCTGATAACAACGGACCAAAAGCACCAACTTGAGAATGGAAGTCGGCAGCTGCTTTAGTGGCCGCCCCAAACCCTGCTAGGATAGGAGCTGTGACCCTAGATGTCATCGTGTTTCCTAGAGCGTTCATGCGCTCGCCATTTTGGATCAACTTACTACCGAAACCTTGAAGTTGTTGCGCCGGGTCAGCTAACCACCCACCTTTATCTCTCCAGGCCTTATGAAGTTGTTGCTGTTCGTTACGCAACTTATTCATTGACTCTTGAGCCTGTGCAAGTTTAAGTGGTAAATCACCTGCTTCTTTCTTAACTGATTCAAGTTCTTTCGTCAGTTCGTTTAATGACTGTTTGTAACCCTTGGTTGCGCTCTTTGACGCATCATAAGCAGCCTTTGCTTGTTGAGTCCTAGCACTGGCTTCACCTGTTGCGGTTTTAAGTTCAACCAACTTGGCTTTTAATTCTGCGGTCTTTTGCTTAGACTGCTCATAGGCAGTTTTAGCGGACTTGACCTCATCAGAGTTACGCTTGTGGGCCTGTCTCGCTTCGTCTAAGGCTGTTTTTAATGACTTAGTATCAGACAGTGAAGTCTTGTACTCAGCAGTGAGTTGTGACTGTGATTGTTTGAGTTGGTCTGAAGCAGTCTTAGTTTGAGCATAGGCCGTTTTTAGCGTGTCCTGCTTGCGTTGGCTTTCGTCCAAGGCACTAGCTGTCTTACGGATAGACGATTCTAATTGACCTTGGATAGCAGGAAGTAATTTCTGACGATTGGCTAAAGCATCCACTTTCTGACTGGCTAACTGATAACTGCTAGATAGACCTAGCATGTTAGCTTTGTAAGTAGCAGTGATGCCGGCATTGTTACCTAATGCTGCTGCCATCGCCTTGTGTTGAGCTTGGCTAATACGCAGTTGGTTGTTAATGCTCTGTAAGCCGGATAGGTACTCCGCCTTACCTTCGAGCGTCAGGGATAACCCTGCTTTTCTTAATGCCATAGTGTCCCCCTTTCTTAAATACTAAAGAATGACTTAGCGGATGTTTCAGTGAGCTTTTCCTCTTTCTCACTAGAACTCATACCATTAAACTTCGCATGTTTCTCTAGCAAGTACGCCACCGAATGGAGATCGTGTTCAAACATAAACTCTTCCTTGGTCATGCCAAACCATTCTCTGCAAAGGAAGTAGAGGTGGTCGTAGTCTACTTCTTCGCCTTTCCCTTTTTTGAGTCACCTTTTGCCTGCTCTTCAGCATCGGACAAGATGATGAGTTGGTAGTCGGTTAAGAAAGTTTGAATGTCGATAAAGGTTGTGTTCTCTAACACTTCTTCTAAGGTGGTTTCATACCCATTGGCTGCCAATACCGCAACCACGAATTTAGCACCGCCGATAACATTTTCTTTTTCATACTCTTCGCCCCATGACCCTTGAGTTAGACCAAATAACGATTGTAGATATAAATAGACCGCGTTGTTAACCTTGAGCTCTACTTCGTGGCCCAAAATTCTTGTTTTCATCTTTTTTAATTGTGTTTTGAAGATGCTCATTAATTTTCACTCCTATAAAAATGAAGGGGCCACTAATTGTGTGCCCCTCCAACTAATTTTTGTTATCCCCCTGGCACCACTGGCACCCCACCTGGACTTGCTCCAGGTGATGGTGATACAGGTGATGGTGAAGCAGGGGTCGTTACTTTTTTGCTGCGTCTAAAGTTTCAGAGTCGAACCAACCTTGTTGCAACAATTTCTTCTCGTCGTAGTAAGCAGCTGAGTCAGCGTTAGACAAGTCAACTTGGTGGAAGACATACTTGTCTTTGTGACCGTCAAGTTCTACTTCGAACGGTAAAGGTAAAGCTTCAATCTTGTACTGTTTGATTTGTTCGTTGTAGTCTTCACCTTCAGTTTCTGCGCTTTGCTCCACTGGAGTTAAAAAGCAGTAAGGGAAGTTGATAACCAATGAGTTGTTGTTCTCGTCAGTGAAAGGTACACCTAAACGGAAAGGAATTGGTTTAGGGTTGCTTGGCATAGCCCATGCACCTTTAGCCCCTACCTTCTTCATACCTTGAAGTTCTTCCGCTAAACCTTCTGGGAAGTAACCTGCATCAAGTGTAAGTTCTGCCTTGGTGATTTTCTTGATCAGTGTGTGGAGTTGGTTAGAAAGATAAACTTTCTTGTCCACGATAGTTAATGCTGTACCTAACTTCTGAACAGATGGAGTTGCGAATGTCTTTTCATCATAGGTTGGTTTTACAGATGAACTAACTAAATCGCCATTTGTCATCTTTTGTACGTGCATGCTGCCGACACCTGTCAGCAAAGCGCGTTTTACTGTTTCTAATGCCATAAAATTTTGTCTCCTTTATTAGTTGATTTTATTCACCGGCTAAATACCGTTGAATCTCTGCATAATACTTGCCCTCAAGTTGGTCCCATGCGGGCCTTAAATGAGGTGTAGGTGCTACATAAGTGGCTCGTGACCCTCGGTAAGACCGTTGTCTCTTGCCCTTGCTATCTCGCTTTATACGCTGCTTACCATGACGGTTGTCCAAAGCGTGAAAGCCAATCTCGTGAAAGTACAAGTGGAAGTTTGGCCGGTTGGCCCAACCAACATCGTATCCACTTCCTTTGTCCTCTTTCTCAATACCACCAACCCCTGCACCAGTCTTAAATAGACCGCGCGAGGTGGCGATAGATTGAGCCTTGGTTACAACCTGGTCAGCATATTCACCGACTTTTTGTTTGACTGTTCGTCCGCGCCTGGTGTATTTCTCAACATCACCTAGCGCAAGGTCAAACCCAAAACTATGAGACATCTACCACACCTCTATCATGTAACGATAGACTGTCTCTTCTGCCGAAGAATCAGTGTAAGGTGCTTCTTGCCACTGAGTGGCTCTCAGATGCTCTGTACGGAGTTTTGAACGTACAGTCGATAAAATACCTTCACCCTGTACATCAAGGGCTTGTAGACTGTATAAATCTAGTTGGTAGCGTGCTCTTGTATTATGTTCTTCATTACTGAGGTAAATTGCGTTCGATTCTAACAGTTGATACCGAACATAAGGCAGTTCTATATCATCTTGATAATCTAGTGCATAGACTACTGACAGACCCTCAATGTCTTTTAGAGCATCAAAGATGCGTTCCTTAGTTGTTGTCATGTCTTGCACCTACCTTCCGTTCCTTCGTCCTTGGCAGCACCAAGGATAGTTCGGTCCTGTCACGACGCTCTGAATAGTTGCACGAAAAGATTTCGTAGTCTATTCCACCAATCGTCGCAATCATGCTTGAGTCAATCTGTTGCTTACCATCTACCGCAATCTTTTTCGTTTCCTTTGTTCCTAACGATGCCATAGCGACCACTTCCTCAGACCGCATCCAGATATCCTTGAACCAATACTTGCGCCAGACTTTTTTTGTTGCCTGGCCACCAATTGGTGTGCCAAATTTATCCTTATTAGGCTCTTTAGTACTGAAGGTCACCACACCATCGTTGTAAACCTGGTGTATTGGTGATTGCATTTCTTTACTCCTTTGTTGCTAGCGTGAAGCCATACTGACTTAAATCGCTTGCGAATAGTGTGTAGAACAACTCAGTCTTGCCATGGTAGATGAACCGGACTTGTTCAAAGACCAAGTCACGACCAACTGGATCAGTTAAATCAAAATCGCCACACCAGTGTTTTACTTTGGCGTGGGCGATTTCAATTAAACTCTTTAAGTTGTCATCGTCATCATCATGTAAGATGTGAAGTCTACGTTTTAGCTCCTGAAGATAAGTCTCCATTCACTATCACCCTCCCGGTACTGGAGAAGGTGAAACCGGTGCCCCAGGTCCTGCCGGGGCATTAGCTGGGAATCTTGATGTCGTAAACGTGCGCTGCATCTGCGTTAGTTGGTCGGCCATTACCCAACAACTTAGTAACGTAGAGTGTAGCGTCTTCCAAGATGAAGCGTTCTTCTGATTTGCGGATGCTGTCTTTCATCGCAACATCAGCGTTGTACTCACCTTCAACGAACGCAATCAACTTGCCTTTTGGCACGTAGGTTGATTCGATGATGTGATCAGCAGGGATGAATGGTAAGTTCGTTACGTAAGCCCCGTTGACATTTTGAACAGTAGCGCGTGCCACGATGTCGTAGTAGTCAGAAGGGTTCACGATTAAATGAACTTTACCATCTACTTTCCGGATTTCATCAGAACCGGTAGTGTCATTTGAACCAATGTAACGTTTGTAAGTTGACAAACCTTTCATCAATGCAGCGAACTCTTTGACGATAGTTGCAGAGTCTTTGAAGGTTAAGTCACCTTTCTTCTCTTTGGCAGGGAACACACCGCCAGTATCACCAGAAGTTTTACGCATCAAACCAAGTGGCTTGTCTTTACCGTCACCGTCGATAATTGCTTCTTCCCAAGCCTCAGAGATAGCTTCAGACAAGCAGAGACGAACGTAGCGGTCAATCCATCGAGCACCAAGCGCTAAGGTGTCGTTAGAGATAAGCATGAAAGCAGTCAACTTAAGTTGAGTGATTTCTTCTGCACCGAAGTCAGCATCTAATTGCCCTTCGATATCCTTGTGGAGCTTGCCCCAAACCGCTTTACCTTTGCGACGAGAACGGATAATTTTCTCTTTTGCTACACCCAAGCCAAAGTTGATTAACTTAAGTAATGGGTGTTCTTTTTGCAAGTCATCAAACACACGCTCGATGATTGTTTCAGGCAAGATAGTGTCTGAATTGAAGCCACCGCTCTTAGAAGCTTCGTTATAGAACTTAGTTTCTTCAGCGGTCAACACATGGATACCGCGTGCAGCTAAGATAGCTTCGTCTTGTACGTGGCCAAGTTCAGCATACTCTGCCTTCACTTGTTTTGCGCTGCTCTCAGCGATTGAGAACATGTTCTCCACGATTGCGTCCACTTGGTTTTCTAAAGTAGCATCAGAGTCTTTCAATGATGCGCGCAACTTATCCTTGATTTGTTCAGGTGTTAAATTAAATTTTTCCATAAAGTTATAGTCCTCCTCTAAGTTTAGACATTAAGTTTCGAGGTTTTGCGACAGGTTCCTCAGCCTGCTTTAGTGTCTTAGACTTGATAGCATCTTCGATGCGTTTCGTTAAGTCGTCGAGACGGTCAATAATTTTGCTCGTATCCACATTGAGCACGACCTTGTTATTAACCTTTTCTTCTTTCTTCGTCTCGCCTTTTGGCTCTGCCTTTGGTGCTTTCCGCACTTCGTCAGCGAACCCCTTTTCAACCGCTTCGTCAGCAGTCATCCAGGTTTCTGCCTTAAGTAAGTCGGAAATTTCTTCTGCATCCAGTCCAGTGCGTTCCACATAGACCGCGACAAGTGAGTCGTCAATCGTCTCAAGGGCGTTGAGCGTCTTTTGGATATCCGACTTGTTACCAAAGGTCCAAGTAGATGCTTCATGGATCATCAGCGAAGTGCCTGTGTTCATGATGATGTTGTCCGCCCCCATAGCGATGATAGAAGCAGCGGAAGCAGCCACACCCATAATCTCAACCGTCACCGGTTGCTCGTGATTCTTGATGTAGTTGTAGATTTCAATTCCCTCAAACACATCACCCCCAGGGGAGTTGAGTTTGATTAAGATTGGCTTATCCACCCCGTCTAGAGCGTCACGCACGCTCTTAGCATCAACCACTTCGTCATCTTCCCAAAATCGCTTGCGAACGGCCCCGCTCAAGGTCAGCACTTGCTGTGTCTCCGTGGCTTCGTTCATAAACTCAAACGGTACTCGTTTCAGCTTTGACATCCTGTTCCTCCTTTCTTTTCAGACCACAAAAATAGCCCTAGCTAACCGTTAATCGGTGCGCCAGTGCTTTCATCAAGTGGTGCAATATTCTTCGTCAGATATCGACGAGTTGTGACAATTGTGTTCTCTCGTGGCTTACCTTGGATCTCCAAGGCATCATCGATAGTCCACACTCCAGACCCTATCATCTTCTCTACATGAGACGCCATTTGAAGTTCAGAACTGTAAAGGACCTCTATCAAGTTGACCTTCACGCCTTTGCCCTTGTTCAAATCTGACTCAGTAAAGAATTTTGCGTTAATCTCAGTCGCAATCAAAGTCATCAAAGGTTTGATACACCAACGAACCATGTTCTCGCTATGCTGACTGACATCCGCCAGGTCACCACTAAACATTGGCGTTGGCACTTGCAGTGCCTTGGCCACTTGAGCGATGTACATGTTCTCAATGACTCCGACTTCTTCAACGTTCCGTCCAAGGTGGTTTTGAGATTTTTCTTCAATGTCGTAGTCATCCCCTTGTCGAGGAACCACAGCAACTGAAGATTGTTCCAACTCCCGTTTCATCCCTGCTAAGAACTTTGTAAAGACATCAACGTTTTTCTTCGCATCATCATTTAGGTTTGATTTTGATTTCATACCCTTGAAATTAGCGTAGACCCGAATCTGCTGCTCTCTCATGTGGACCTCAATCATACGTTGAAATAACTTAGCGTATGACTCGTCTAGGTTTTTGAGATACTGATTCAGCTTATCGTTGTGATACTTGAAGTGGAAGACCTCAGAAGAAGTGAACTCTTTGGTCAGGCTCAACTGCCCTACAGACACTTGCTTGTAGGTTCTTTCTTTGGTCACAGAACCATCTGCCACCCACCCGTCAGCAATGAATAAGTCGTTGCCTAGCTTAACCACTAAACACTCTCCATCGCAAAGCAGCCGCTTAATCAGCTCCGCTCTGAACTCTTGCGCGTTTTGGTTTGGGTTAGGCTTAACGTTCAACTTCCGGTTTAAGGTCTCGTCCTTCGACCTAAACTGTACAAGCGAACTCATCGTGATGATCTTGCCGATAACAATGTCAACAGCCGATTGCTTCAAGTGAGTTGTCTTGTAGACAGACTTAAGTTCGTCCCAGTCCAAGACATCAAAGTCTTGATTGCGTCTAAGAATAAAATCTAATAGCCCAATAATTGTCACCCCTTTTCCGCCCCTTTTTACGACTTATGACAGGTCAAAAATTTATCCACCATAAAAATCAGAGAACAGGAACTCTTGCGGTTGCTGATACTCTGTGATGTTTTCGTTGAACACATACAAAGCATGTATGAACGCCATGAACCCGTCAGTCTTACGCTTGATAGGTTCTTTCTTTTCGTATCGTGGGTTACCGTCTTTATCACGCTTTACCACGACATTGAACGTGTACCAACGCATCATCGTTGGGTCACCAAAGATAATTTGCTCATTGGCGAATAGCGACTCTAGCAATGTACCTATCATCGCTTGTACACCAGGCGAGCGTCTGATAACCTCAACCTCAAACCCTCTGTCTTCTAACACAGGACGCAGGACACTAGCCCTGTAGCTATCAATGACGATAGTGTCAAAGTCGAATAGAGAAGATTGTTCATCGAACCAATCAGCAACGATTGTCTCTGTGATGAGTGGCCCATCTACAATGGTCAGCAACCCTTGCTTCTCCCATTCATCAATTGGTGCAGCCAAGGCTTCACTGTCCAGGAACTCTTTAAGCACGAAGGTATGAGTGTACCAGTTGTAGTTCTCGTCATCATCCAAGTAAAGTAAGCCAACGGCCGTAAAGTCTTTAACACTGGATAAGTCGACACTACCAATACACTTGTGCCCTTCGTGTGATCCGTAAGGACGCGCTGCCTTGATAATCTCTTCTTGTGTGGCCACGTTACTAGACTGCTTGATACCTAGCACGTTCATCTTCTTGGTTAGCCATCTAGCCTTGTCACCAATACCAAGCTTGAGTTTCTGCCATTGACGCTGTGTTTTAGTAAACAGTGTCTTTGCATAATCACTCATCTCGCCATGGAACATCGGGTTAGCTTTCTGCCACATGTTCTCGTCTTCAACTTCATCAGGTGAATCGAGCGTACACACGAAAGGAAACATGTGGTCTATCAACTCTTCCGACTCTACAATGTCTCTAGCGCGTGAGCACATGTCATCATAGACAGAATCACGAACAAACCCATTAGTACCAATGTAGAAGGTTCTTGAATTCTTACGTTTACCAAGACCGGAAGTCTGAACATCAATCACGCTATAATCTTCAAACTGGTGAATCTCGTCAAAGAACAAGCAACCGTCTCGGAACGAGTCTTGAGTGGCAGCGTTGTTGGCCCGATAGACAAACTCGCTTTGAGTATCCAAGCCAATAATCTTAGAAGTACCATTCTTGAAGTAGCCACTGTCCGTAAGGTCAGGGTTTCGCTTCAGCATGTTGTGCACTTCTTTGAATGAGGTCATGGCTTGGTTCTCACTGTTGGCAGTGATAGCCACGTTGTACTCTTGGATGCCATGCAATGGGCTAATGAAGTAGTTAGCCATCACACTGATGAACCCGTTCTTACCATTACCACGAGCCATAGTAATGAAGAACTCATCAAAAACGACCTCCCCATCAGCATAGAAGAGGAAGACGTTGGCAATGAGATATTTTTGGAATAGGTCAAGCTTGAAGAAATACTTCTCTGCGAACTTGATGCAGTTCTCTATCTGCTCCTCATCGTAGTAAGCACCCTTTAACTTAAGTACGACCTCTTTCATCCATCGGACTTCCAAGAGTCGATGTTCGTTTACGACATATCGGCAGGACTCTATTTCTCTAATATACGCATCAACATATTGCTGACGAAGCATCTAGACCAGCCCCTGTCGCGCCTTAGGTTTTGCCTTTGCGGTTGCTTCCGCACGCTTACCTAATTCTTTCTCCATTTTTGCAATTTCCTTTTCCAGGTCACGCAATTCTTTCAAGAGAGGGTTAGGTTTGTTGAATGTTTGGCTACCATTCTTGACCACAATTTGAACACCTTGCTTGTTGATTTCAGTTTGCAGCGAACGTTGGTTCTTGATGAACAAAGAATAGCGTTGTACCAACAATTGTGCCTGGATATCGTTAGCATCAAACTGGTCTAACCAATATTTCTCTATCTTAGTACGAGGAATAGCATTCACGCGTCTTCCCTCCCTTCTTTTGTAAAAATGAGTTAATTTTTGCCGGAGTCGACTGGACGCCCGCTGAAAGAGATTTCTAAAAATTCAAAAATCTTTTGAGGGGGTCCAAAATTAAATTTTCATTAGATTTTTCACAGCTTACCACCACTCGTCACTGTACTGGGATACCAGTCCATGCACCTTGTTATGACAGTTTTTACACAGAGTCACCAGGTTGTCCGCATCGAGTCGAAGCAATGGATAGTACTCTAGCGGTTTGATGTGATGAACCATTAGGTTATCAAGTGTAAGTCTACCCTCACGCTTGCACAGCTGACACTCGTGATGGTCACGCTTGAGGACTGAGTGCTTCAGCTTCCTCCATTCGCTTGACCAATAGAACTGGTTGCGCTTTGTCCGACTGTTGAACTCTGTCTCCATGTCTTGCTTGCGTGCTAGATGAATTAGCTGATCTAAGTCATGTTCCATAACCTCACCACCTAAAATAAAAAGCCACTAGCATAGGCCAGTAGCTTCTTGTGTAATCTTTTGACATTACCATCATACCTCATAAGATTCAATGGAACCATGCACAGAAAGTGTGCACTTTTATTGCACCTAAGATTTAGGTCACATCTTTGTAGATAGTTTCTAACTCGTCGTGATACTTGTGTATCTTACGTATGTAGTCTGAGATAAAACAGATATTCCTGCGTATCTCAGCATGGCGATGCTTGATGTGCGACTCGGAGTAGCCTAGTGTCTCAGCGATAGCTTCCAATGATAGTCCCTCGATATACTTGAGTCGTACAATCTGTTGGTCAACGCCTTTGAACGTTTGAATCAGTGAGTTGAGTTCGTCCTGTTCAGCAGAAAGAGTGTCGAGCTCATTAGCTAAAAGGGTAATGTTATTTTCCAAATTCGCAGAAAGTGAGCCCTGGGTCAATCGTACATTTTGCAAATCTCCATCGACCCATCTAGCCAATTCAGCTTTTGACTTGGCCAGGTTCCACTTGAGATAAGTGATACGTTCCTCACGCTCTATGTAATCTCTTAACCATTCGAACTTAATGCTACTCACCTTCTTTCTTCTAGTGTGCTAAAGTCATCGATGCTCAAGAGCCTCGATTCGTCGTTTGTTGCTATCGATGATTTTTTGTTGGAGTTGGTCACACTCCAGTAGGTCGTCTCCTAATTTGTCTATACACTCAATCAAGTAATCAACCACTGCCCACAACCACACGATAGCAATCGCTTGGATAATTACGATGATCCAAATCATTTACTCTCCACCTCACTTACCGTCGGACAAATTAACTCAGCGCACAGGTCAAACTTCCTGGCCTCACGAATAAGCTGATTATATCGTGGCACGTTTGTATACATGTGCGAGATAGCTAACTTGCGATATTGAGTGGCTTTAGACTTGAGGAAGTCGCGCTGCTCCTCTCTGACTCTTAACTCTAACTCTGAAGGCTTAGACATTTGCTTCATGCTCCTCGTATTCGCGCAGGCGTTTAATACAATAAGACGCTTTGTCCAGGTCCTCTGTTCCGTTCTTGTCCTGGTAACGGTGGAGATACTTGGCGATGTGAGACTTCATAATCGCCCGAAACTCATTAAACGGATAGGTTAGATACCAGGTCTCGAATAGGTCAACCGAACCTTGGCGGTAGTGGTTAGGTTGGACAGGGTCAGTGTCGGGTGTGTCTTCACTCGTATAAACCAACTCACCGCCCAGATAAATCTCCTTCTTCTTCTTCATCCTCAATCACCATCCCACATCGCCAGCCGAACCAAAGCAGGCACGCTATGTCCGGACCACGCAGACTCGAAGTCATTGATAGACACCACCGGTAATTGTTGGTAGCCATGCTCTTGAATCAAATTTAAAGCAGCCGCATCCACCGTCACATCAACGTAGTTGAACTGGATGTCTTTTACCTTAAGGTAAGCCTTCGTTAAGTCGCACTGCGGACACCCTGGCTTACCGTAGACTGTAATATTCTTTTCCATAATTGATACACCTCTCAAAACTCAAATAATTCAATTCTAAGGCGCTTTAAGTTAAAGGCAAGTATTTATATTACTTCAATCTTAAAACACCTAGCTCCTAGCAAATTTTTAGTTGTCCTTGACGAATACGCCATTGACTAACTTTCCGGTCCGGTCTTTGATTTCGTTATAAGACGATTCCAGGCATTGCTCTAGTGTCAAGCCACGCTGTAGGCAGTAGCCAATTAACACAACGGCGATATCACCAATCGCATCCACCTCAGCACCGAAGTCGTTGACGATGCGTGCTTCAGCCAGCTCGTAGACTTCTTCATGCAGTTTCTGCAACTGACCTAATCCATCGCCAAAGGCTAGGTTGCGGTCTTGAAACCAGTCGTTTACCAAAGGTACTAATTCATCTAATGTTTTGTTCATTGTTGGTTGTCTCCTTGTTCTGATTTATTTTCGAGGGCTTCCACGCGCTCCAGAAGCTCAATCATACCTTCCGCTAGGTCAGTGCTTGTCTCACCTAAAATAGCAATGCTACGTTCAATCTTATCTCGGTCTTGCTTGCGTCTGATCACATGACATACGATACGGTCTAAGCCGACCGCAGCCAATAGAATGAGTGCCACGATTGTGGCGATTAAAAATACGTCTAACATGTTTCATCTCCTAACTCTAACTCAATAATTTTCGCCATGGTCTCTTTCCTAGCTTTCCGCTTATAGAACGGATAGACATAGCCATGGTGATGCTTGTAGTTCTCATTCATAAGATGAGCACTTGCTTCACTCTCTGTCTTAAATACCTTAGTATCCACAGTGGGCCATTCAGCGCCAGTGTCATAACGGTCTATGTAAAGTATGCTGTATAGTTTCATCGTCTGTTCTCCTCATACATTTTTCCAAACACAATCCATCTAGTCTTTCCTCTTTGGTCTCCAAATAGTGGTTTGATTGGTAACTCGTTTAGCACTTCATTGATATTAGCTTGGACATCGGCCCACTTGAACACCAGTGTTCCATTAGGCTTCAAGACTCTCATGCACTCGGTGAAGCCTTTGATTAAGTCCTCTTTCCAAGTTTTCTTATCAAGTTGGCCATATTGAGCTTTCATGATTGATTTAGGTCCTGCCCACAGTAAGTGAGGTGGGTCAAAGACTAACAGGTCAAACTCACCGTCTTTGAATGGCATATCTCTAAAATCTCCAATAACATCCGGCTTAACATTTACCTTCTTGCCATGGATTTCAAACTGTTCTTGCCTCTTATCCATGAATGTTGTATGTGGCTCATCCTTTTGGAACCAAAACATTTTAGATCCGCAACAGCAATCAAGTATTTTCATGAATTCCTCTCCTCATACATTTTGGCAACGAACGCAGGTAAGTTAAAGCCTGTTTCGCTCTCGATAAGGCCAATCATGTCCTCAGCAGTAGCATGCTTGGATGTGATGTGGCCCACCTGGGTGGTGATTTCTCTCATCGTGTTCTCCAACCGCTGCTTGCCAAAACCGTATTTGTCACGAAGCACCATCATGGTGGCGCCCAAGTAGTTATACAGGGCTTGCTCCATCCGGTCAGCGCAATACTGATGGATGAATTCGCCATGCTTCTTCAGTACTTGGTTCTGATAATCGTAAGCAGGTGTTTTCTTGATTAACGACTTAATTCTTTTCTTGTGGTTCATAATCAACGAGCCTCTTTAGCTTTCTCAATTAGCTTCAGTATTTCCTCCGAAGTCTCTTTTACTTTGATAACTTCTCCGTCAATTAATATCCTCGTATTATCTCCATCCGGGATAAACGTTTTGATAAGCGAGACATTAATATATACCGCTGTGTCTTTAAGTGTCACTTTGATAAACATTAATCCACTACCTCCA